>CATJIF010000162.1 GCA_949740445.1 uncultured Peptostreptococcaceae bacterium
ATCCGAGACGATCTGCGGCGAAGATAACCACTACAAAAGGAGAGAACCATTGATGATAAATTACGAAATCAAAGAACACCTCGGCGTAATCGAAGAAAGCGCCGGCGGATGGCGGATAGAACTAAACCGCATCACCTGGAACGGCAAACCGGCCAAGCTGGACCTGCGGCACTGGAATGAGGATCACAGCAAAATGGGCAAGGGAATCACCCTGACGGAGGAAGCAGCCGACGCACTGATGAAGCTGCTGCAGAACAGAAGATAACACACAACACACGCCGAAGGCAGCTGCCTTCGGCCTTCCCTTATCCCAAAACACTACCTATATATAAAGGAACAAACGGTAAGGCGCAAGCCTGAATTTCTCTCGATAAAGAACATTAACCTAAGGAGCACACCATGGCCAGACGACAGATCAGCATCTGCGGAAACATCGGATACATAAAGATCACCCAGGGCAAAAAGCAGCTGCCGGGGAAAAAGAGAGGAAAAAAGCAGAAGGTCACAACCTGTTCTGTGAAGGAGTACAACCGAAGGATATCGCAAAAGAATCTGAGCATGCTGCTGCACCACAATTTCCGGCCAGGAGACATGCACATCACTCTGACCTACCGGGACAGCCAAAAACCCCAGGAAGCCAAAAAGGAATTAAAGAACTTTCTGGATCGGCTTCGGAGAGCGTATCGAAAAGCAGGAAAACAGCTGAAGTGGATTACCGTGACCGAATATAAAAACCACCGGCTCCACCATCACCTGATCGTCAATCAGGGATTGACACTACAGAGAATCCGGGAGATATGGGGAAACGGGATTGTCTGGTGTGCCGTCCTTGATGAGAGCGGCGACTACCGGGAGCTGGCAAACTATCTGATCAAAGAAACGGAAAAGACCTTCCGAGAGCCAGGTGCGGTGCAGAGGCAGAGGTACAGCTGCAGCCGGACGGTGCAACGGCCACCGATCAAAGAGGAGGAGGTATCCAGCGCCCTGTTACTGAAAGACCCGAAACCGCCCAAAGGATATTACATAGACCAGGACAGCATCGTATGGGGACAGCACCCAGAGACCGGCAACCTGTACTTAGAATACGTCATTGTGTCCTTATCTGCCAAGCCGCGGTTATCGATCTGGCCGAGAGGAAAAAAGGTATCCGCCTTTGCCGGGGAGCAGTGGCTGCGGGAGGAATGCCAGGAGCAGCTGCGCATGGAAGGTATGGGCACCGAAACGACAGAAGCACAGGAAGGTCACGAACCTGCAGAAGAACAGCGGGCTATTTTGTGATGGAACAAACAAGGGGGGGTAGGAATATGACGAAAGAACGGCTGGAAAACGCCAGACACCTGATAGAGGAATTGAGGGAGATGCAGGAGCAGCTGCAGTACCTGCCGGAAACAAGCGACAGTACAAGGGGTTCGATGTTGGAGCACCCTTATATAAAGCGAACCGTGGTTGTCAGCGGGGTTGATGAAAGCAGGGGAGGACAGCTACGAAGGCAAATCGAGAAGCACAGTGCAGAGGTACGTCAGGAAATGCTGGCAATCGAAGCATGGATCAGCAGCATTGAGAATGCAGAGCTGCGGAGAATTTTCCGTCTGCGATACATGGAAGGTAAAAGCTGGCAGCAGGTAGCATTTGCGTTGGGCGAACACGATGAGAGCTATCCCAGGAGAAAATGCAAAAAATTTTTGGAAAAAAGAAAGTTGCCGAAAATGCCGAATTGTAAGTGCTATAATTAGTATCGTAAAAGAATGTCCAATACACTGCATGTATGGTTTGCTTCCTGAATGGTATGCAACAAAAAGAACCGCGGTCAGTCCTGACTGCGGTTCTTGCATAATTCGTCCAATGATACCCGAAGAGCATCGGCCAGGAGAATCGCGGTGGAAACTTTACAGTCTCCGCGCCGTTCGATATCCTCAATAGTACGTACAGGGACATTGCTGAGGCGAGAAAGCGCGGGAACACTGAGGGATTGTGATTGACGAATGGTGCGAAGGTTCATGGTTACTTCTCCTTTCCAATAAGCTTACGAACGATAAGAAGCAGCAATGCAGAGGCATTGCACAGAATCAGAAGGCGATTCCAAAGCTGATTGTGACACAATGTGGAAATGGTCAGGTTTACCGCCAAGATAAGCGTTAAGAAAATTCTTGTGTTCATACGTTGGCAAATGTGATATACTAATTCCCGAAGGAGCTTGGTTGCTCCTCCGGGGCTGTCATGTTAAGATTTGATTGCTGTAATCACGGCGGACACTGCGATTATGGCCTGTATGGCCAATTCAATCTTATCTTTCTTTGACAGCTTTTCTTTTTTCGGTCGTTTACTCACATTCGCTTACCTCCTTTCTATGGTTTTATTATACCACGTTATAACGTGGTAGTCAAGCAAAATATAAAAATAATTCTAAAATTTTCCGAAGCGTAATTTGCTTCGGGATTTTTTATGGAAAAAAGAAATACAGGAACGACACAAAAGAGACCGGCAGATTGCCAGGTCTCTTTTGTTATGGGAGACATGGCAATGACGAAGCAGCAGGAAGGGCAGCTGCGGCAATGGGTTGCAGAGGGAAAGGAACAACGGTTTTATACCATGGCCGCATGGAAGCACGCACGGGAAGTAACCCTGCGGCTGGACCGGTACGAATGCCAGAAGTGCAAAGCCAGGGGCAGGTATACAAAAGCGGTGCTGGTGCATCACGTGAAGCATCTCAAAGATCA
>CATJIF010000163.1 GCA_949740445.1 uncultured Peptostreptococcaceae bacterium
TACCAAACCTTTCCTTTGCTGTCAACCCTCTTTTCCAACTTTTTTCGACTTTGCATACAATCCTTCGCTATTCTTTGATTTCTTCGTTCTTTTCTGATGAATTCGCACAAGCAATATCTCCTATTCTATTGTCCATAGAGATTCGCGACCGCAGCCTCTCCCTGTTCCATGCTTCGCAGAAGCTTCCCCTTGAATAACAGCAGGATTTTAAACCCTTTATATAAAAAGCCCTTTATCTGCTGAAAGCAGTAGTTATAGCTTCTGTTGAAAAATCATACCATTTTATATCCATTTTTTGATCCTGTTGATCCATAGCGTTGTGAAATTCTTCTTCGGAACACGACATCTCATCTATGTAATATTGCACAGTCAATTCATTGTCCGAATTGTATTCAGACTGGCTGCAGACCTGTTCTTTAATAGTATATCCGGTTTCTGATAAAAACAACCGGCCTGCTCCCGAATCTGCCGCACCGCTGGAAAAATGAAAGGTACCGTCTGTTTTTACATTCATAAATGCTCTGTAAGGCAATGTATACCCGTAAACTGCTTCATCACGGTACTGCAACACTTCGAATCCGTAGTAAGGATCCCCTCCTGCCTGGATCCCAAGAACAACTTCGCTTTGACCATCACTGTCAAGATCAATTACCGCAAAGTTTACAGCGTTTACCGCAATGCTGTCATCTGTTGTAACAACGCGCCACATATCTTCAATAGATAAATTCTGTCCGTCCAAATCTGTACTCACAAAATTCCCGTCCTCCAAAAGTATAGCTTTGAACTTCTCCAAGGCATCTTTCTGCTCCTGGAATTTTTCATTGAACGAATCTTCATTTTCTGCCTCAGCGTTCAGTATTTTCACTTCTGTTTGATTTTCGGAATTACAGGCAGTAAAAAATAATAATAATAAAAGTATCAGAGCATATATAATTCTCTTTTTTCTATATCTCATTTCCTCTCTCCTTTGCTTCTATGATTATGATAAAAATTTGTGCAGGCTCAGGTTTTTCCAAAATTTTCAAAAACTATCGCCTTCGCTCTCCGGCATTCAGCGATCTTCCATCCGCCAGATTTCTTCCCGCCGCCGATAAAGTGGGGCCACATCGCCGGAAAACTGGTTCACTACCGCAAGGTTGCAGCGGATTTCCGCAAGCTCCTGCTGCCAGGATGGGTGCGCGGCAATGGTTTCTTCTATCGTTTGGCTCAATGGCGGCTGCCAGCTGCTTTCGTTGTCGCAGCATTCGTCGTACAGTTTCTCAAACAAGTACCCGCTGTAAGCGGTAACGCAGGCGCCGGCATAACAGGCCTGGCTATCTTCTGCAAAGAAACAGCGAGCGCCGCAGAACAGCTCGTCGATGAGCGGTTTTCCTGCCGCAAAATCCACATTCGGCCCGTCGTCTTCATCGAACGAGGCGCTTATGAACCGCAGCAAGCTGCTATATTGTTCTTGCAGGGGTTCAATTGCCGTCTCGCTATCAATCTGCTGCCAACACGCATCCAGCATCCGGCGCACGGGCGTTTGGAACTCCGCCGGCCGGCGATATAAAAGCATGTGCCCTTCGGTGGTTGTCCATTCTTCGAACATGGGCCAGAGCCGTTCCAGCCCCAAGGCTGCCGCTGCAAGCCGCTGCTGTCTGCTGCGGGCTTTCAGCTCTCCTGTTACTTCCTGATATAGTTTATATTCAACTGTCATCTTCCGCTCCTTTGCGATGGCTTTTTCTTTTTTGAACCGCCGATGCTTGGCCGGCACCGGCGGCCAGATGTCCGAGCCAGCTGTTACTGGAACTGTCGTGCCGCTGTCGTGCCTTTTCCGGCGCTTTCCAACACAGGGTATCCCGTAACCTGCAGTTTTTCCCCGCTGCTTCTAAAAGATCGACATCATCGCATCGAACACTGCCGCGGCAAAATACATGCAGCCCACTACAAGCAGCACACTTGCGCCGCAGGCGAGCCAAAGCAGTACTTCTACTATTTTTTTCAGCCTGGGGTCTCTGGGGCGCATTGGAGGATGGTTTCTGAAATTCCGTGCTGCCTGCATTAAAGCAATAGCGAACGCACACGCTCCCACCGCAATCATCAACGAAAGACCTAATACCAATCCCATCGCGTTCCCTCCATTCACATCTGTGTTCGCAACCAGCTCCTGCCGCTGTTCCCGCTATTTTTTAAATCTCCTGCTGCCATGCAATTCAACTGTCAACAAGCCTTACTGTTTTACAAAAGCTCTGCCAACAGTATATAACAATCCACAGCGCTCAGCAATCTGCAATTCGGAGCGGGAGCTGCACATTTTACCGGATGTGGATTGGACGCCTCTTCCCTTCGGCCTGCGCTGGCCGTTTCGCCAATTCGCTTGCTTTCGCTTTTTTCCTGCCATATAATTAAAAATAGTTGATTCCCGCAGGTACGTGCCTGGTTTTCGCACAGCAAGCAGTGCCTGCAAGGTTGCCAAAAAACGCAAAGGAGGCGCACAGACATGTTTCAGTTGGGAAAATTAACTTTTGATGTAAAATCCGCGCGCATCAGCGGCGCATATTACGAGCCTTCCATCAACCAACGGGCAGGCAGCGGCAACGCCGAAGAGGCATTTTTATGGTTTATTGATATTGACATGGCTGAGGGGGAATTTGCCTATCAATTCAGCGAAGAAGAATTGGCAGAAGAAGATTTGGACGAAGAGGACGAGTACTTTTATGAATCCGCCGCACCCCGACTCTATCACAACAACGGATTTCAGATTGCGGTTTCATCCTGGAAGGACCTGGAGGGAAAGACCCTGAACTGGGACTGCGCATACAACGAAAACGAAGAAGAAGCCGGCACGCTATGCGTGTTCGAACACGAAGAAGTTACGCGAGGGAAAATCGAGATTCTAAAGCGGCATGAGCAGTCGTTTCTCCTGCGCTGGTCGGGCACAGCCAACGTGTTCTGGAGCGAAGAATACGGCGCGGATGTCCCCTTTCTCTTTGAAGGCGAAGTCGCCTTCACCGGGCTTTCTGCCCATTCCGATGTTGCGCTTACCGAAGCGGAGGTGCGGACTGCCATGGATAAATTCATCCACATGGACGAGTTTTCCTGCAAATCACAGACCTGCCATCAGGTGATGCACGGAAATACATACGGCTGGAATTTTGTTCCTGCTGAATAAAACAAACGGGCACGCGACCGAAACCTGCCTTACAAGCAGCAAAACCTCTGCGCTGGCAGTATATTTTTCTCCCAGGCGTCAACAATAGCATTACAAAAGAAATGCTTCGGAGGTATGCTGTGATTACCATCATCGTTCGCACATTTGTGCTGTATTTTACCGTGCTGTTTGCGCTGCGCGTTATGGGCAAGGGAGAGCTTTCCAAGATGGACCCGTTTCAGATGGTCATTCTTTTTATGATTTCCGAGCTGGCCTCCCTTCCCATCGCCTCGCCCGACGTATCGCTGGTCCACGGCGTCTGCGCCATTATTACGCTGCTGTTTTTGCAGATTTCCATTTCGCTGATCTCGTTGAAATGCACGGGATTTAAACAGATGGTCAACGGCGTTCCCAGCATTCTCATCGAAAAGGGTTCGCTCAACGACCGGGAAATGAAGCGGCTGCGCATCAGCGTGGACGACCTCTCGCAGCAGCTGCGCCTGAAGAATTTCCCCTCGTTTGCCGATGTGGATTATGCCATTATGGAGATCAACGGCGATCTGTCGGTAATTCCCGTTTCGCAAAAGCAGCCACTGACGCCTGCGGATATGCAGTTGAGCAAGGCTGAGGGGCATCTGCCGGTGGTTCTGGTTGCCGACGGCGTGCTCTACCGCCACAACTTGCGCCACGCCGGCCTGACCGAACTCACGCTCAGAAGCAAGCTTCTGGAGCTGGGGCTTCCTCACTACGACCAGATTTACATCGCTTTTACCGACGAAAACCAACAGCTGATGGCCTATGCCAAGGATGAGAAGGGCGGGCCCAGACCGCCTTCCTTTCGCCCGGGCCCGCAGAAAGGTGCCCCGAAGGACGGTGATCTCTGATGCGCTCCATGATTATCTCTGCGGCAGCGTTTTTATTTCTTATCTTATTCTGGTGGTTCTTTATGGGCTTTTGCGAGGCCAGCATCGCCGACCTGACCGATCTCGTCCATCAGCGCATGGTAGTGGAGGTGCGAGAAAAAAACTGGGATGCCGCCGCCGCATCCTTTGATGCCTTTGACGAAATGTGGCATAAGAACAAGCGCTGGTATTCGCTGTTTCTCAACGAAACGGCGATTCTGGACATCGACTGTTCCGTCGCCCGCCTGAAGGCTTACGTGGAATGCGCCGACGATTCTTCGTCGCTTGGAGAGCTTTCGGCCATTTCCGAGCAGCTGAAATTTCTTTTCCTTCGGGAAAGAATCAGTCTTGAAAATCTCTTTTAAATCGTGTATGCTAAAAAACAGTAGAGTAAACGCTGCGCGTTAAGTGTCTCAGGATGGGATGTCGCCTGAGAACGAAAAGCTGCAAATGCGTCTGGCAACAGCCGGCGCTGTGGCTTGCGGTGCAGCGTTGCGTCCGCTGCTGCATTAGAGATTTTTTTGCGGTCGGACGCTGCCTGTAAGGCAGCGTTTTTCCGTTTCCGGCATTTTTACCTTCCGGGCTCTTTAGTGTAGTCGTCGTTGTTTCTTACATTACAAGAGAAAGGAAGGTATTTACTTATGAAGAAACTCTCTACCAAGTATATCTCTCAGGTCGCTTTATTTTCCGCGCTGATGGTGATTCTCACCCAGTTTTGCAGCGTCTACATTCCCTTTTTGGGAATCAACGGCAGCCGCATGGGTTTTGGCCACATCCCCATCCTCTTAGCCGGTTTTCTTCTGGGCCCTCTGGCCGGAGCGGCCACTGGTGCTATCGGCGATATCATGGGCGGAATTTTATTTCCCATCGGCGGCGCCTATTTCCCCGGATTTACCCTCAGCGCCCTGACCGTAGGCCTGCTGCCTGGCCTGTGCCGCAAAGCAGCCGGCAATGCGCCGCTCAAACCCTGGCAGATTATGTTCGCCGTTCTGATTACGGAAATTATCGCCTCTGTCTTTATGAATTCCCTCTGGATCAGCATTATGGCTGGCGCCCCCTTCTGGGCGTCGTTTACCTCGCGCGCGCCTCTGTCGCTGATCAAGGCTGTTATTTATGGCGCCATTACCTGCCCCCTGTATCAGGGGCTTCACAACCGCCGGTTTTTGTGGCAGTAGCCACCCGGACGATGGACTGCGCGGCCCCGCGGTGCACGACTTATTGTGTGCTGCCGGCCGCCGCGCAGAGCCATCTGTGCTATCCACCCATCCGCTCTTTCTAAAATCACTCTCATCGAGAGCTTTACAATGCGTCCGGTTATTTGTTTTTCAGATATAAATTCCGGATGATTTCTTCGATGTCCGGTTCGATCAGGCTCATGTCCACCACCGTGTGCTGCTGTGCCACCTGCATCAGCAGCTGATTCGGCGCACACTGCCGGTGA
>CATJIF010000164.1 GCA_949740445.1 uncultured Peptostreptococcaceae bacterium
AATACGCATAATTACACTCCTTCGTTTTTGTTTGCATATTGCTTTGGTTTTGTTGGAACTGGCTTCCGCATTCCTTCGCGGCCGCTTCGCTCCTTCTTACGTGTTGCGCTGGTTCATTTCCGCCCATCTGGCCAGACTGTTTGGAAGCGTCCTGCGCTTGATTTATTTGCAACGGCCCGCGCGAGCCATTGAAACCGATTCTGTTCCTCTCTGTTTTTCTGCTTGCAAGCATTTTTCTTTATTGCAAGGCTTTTGCCTGCCAGCAGCCGTTTTCTCCTTCACGGTAAAGTTTTTTCTCACAGGACAGAATGTTTTTGTGATTTGCAACTCGCAGAGTCGCTTGTGCCATCCAGCTTTACCAAGCGTTTCAGCTGCATTTTTAACATCTTAATTTCCTTTTGCAGCTCGGATATATTCTTATCTGCTGTGTTGCTATCTGTTTTTTCTGCTGCAACCGCTTCTGCCGCAATTATTTCGGTTGGAACGTTTTGTTTTGTCAGTGCTTCCATACGATTTAAAATCTGCCGCATGCTCTGCAAAGCAATTTCCTTCTGCTCCTGTAATTCCGAACGTTTCTTCCACCTATCCTGCACGAGCGTCAGACGTCTGGCATCCCAGTTCTTTTCCGAGGGCGTTTTCGATTGCCGCTCGCGAAGATCGTCCGGTTTTTTCTTGCCGCTGCGCTCTGCCACAGCGCCACGCAAGATGGAAATCTCTTTTGGCGCTTTTACCGCCACAGAGAAAGCAGAGCCGGATTGCTGAAAAATTTGAATGGCGATATCCTCCCCGATGGTGAGATATTCCCCTGATTTTAATTGCAAAGACAGCATCTTTGTTTCTCCCTTCTGTCAGCGTTATTGCTGCTGCTTAGAAACGTCCCTCCCATTCGAAACAACCGTTCCGCACGAAATGCCAGCAATTCAGAAATGTCTGTGTTTGAAAACTCTCTCATCTATTTGGCAAGGTATACTTTTTCAAACAGTAAAAAGGGGAATTTAAGAAATAAGAAATTGAGGCAAAAGAGAAAAAAAGATGGAGAAGCTGCTTAAGTTTTTAAAAAGGGCGCCGATTATAAAGGTGTAAGGCAAGAAGAAACGGTTGTTTGGAAACGTATACATTTCCAAACAACCGTTTGTGATTTTTGAGGGCGCTTCTCAAACGCTCCCAAAGGTTTATTTTTTAACGGTTTTTGTGTTTTAATTTTCAAAAAGTCTCTCTGCGCCTTTCAAAAAACGCACGCAATTAAAAAGCTGCCGCTTTCGTAATTGCTTTACCATTTACCAAAAGCAGCAGCCCTCTATTTCTCCGTTCTACAATTGCAACA
>CATJIF010000165.1 GCA_949740445.1 uncultured Peptostreptococcaceae bacterium
CAGAAGAATGCCAAGGATGGCATTTCTCTGGTGCAGACCGCGGAAGGCGCTCTGACCGAAGTACACGATATGTTAAATCGTATGGTAGAGCTGGCAACAATGTCTGCTAACGGCACTTATGATGATGATACCGACCGTGCGCAGTTGCAGAAGGAAGTCGATCAGTTGACGAATGAAATCAACCGCATCGCTGATAGCGCTAACTTCAACGGTATCAAGCTGTTAGATGGTTCTATGGATGGCGCGGTAAAACTGGGCGAGTTCTCTGCAGTAGATTCTGTTGCGGCTGTGGCTGATGGCGTACAGGCTGGCGGGGCAGCTACTCCTGGCGTATATTCTATCGACCTGAACGATCTGAAGCTGAAGATTGCAGGTGCAACAGGAGATGTTAAAGTTACCCATAAGACAACGGGAGCTCCAACCACCACTTACACCTATAAAAATGCTGCCGGTTCAGCCACGGTTACCTCGGGTGTAAGTACTGCTGTCAAAAATACACACACTCATCCAGGTGCGGTGAACACAACATCGACTAGCAAGCCTGCAACCGGTGTCAAATCTCTAACGGCTGGTAACATTGATTTTACTGTAGGTGGACAGAAATTTAAGGATGCAGCTGGCGCTGAGATTGATATTGCTGCAGCCATCAAAGATACAGTTGGAGATGGATCGAAGGCGGGTGAAGCGATTGCAGATGTTTTAGATGGATCTACTGTTGAGATTGATGGCATTACCTACGATGTTGCTGGTGCCAATGGTAAGATTACACTGACGGCTCAAACAGCACCCACAACTAAAGCTGAACTGGAATCAACGTTCGAGGTTGCTTTTACTGGCACGGGGAATGTCGAAGATGTAAACAATGGTTGGGATCAGTCCGTTCACGTTAAAACGGCTCCTGTCATGGCTGGCGATACCAAGCTGGCTCAGGGCAAATTTGAACTGACTTCGGATATGGTCCAGAATGGAAGCGCTCTGAAGATTGGAAAGAACACCTATATATTCCAGGTAGGAACCGACGATCCCATCACTGCCAGTGCTGGTCAGACTGTTATCAAGTTGGATGCGGGCCTCAGCGAGGAAGAGCTGGTAAAACAGGCTGCCGATAAGCTGAGTCAGCAGGCCAACCAGCAGTTCCACATTACCACTGACCGCGACGGGAAAACAATCCACCTCACGGAGAAGGCGGGTACTGTAAATTACGAGACAGAGTACGATCTCCATGGAACCGATGGCGATGATACTGATGGGGATTGGAGTAAGGTTGTCCAGACGGCTACCATGACCAAGAGCACAACTGCTGATGGAAAAGAAGGTAGAGGCTTAACGCTTCAGATCGGCGATACTGCTGACGGCTTTAACAAGTTGACAGTTAATATTCAGGATATGCATGCGAAGTCTTTAGGTATTGATAAGGATCAAATTTCCATCGCCAACCAGGATGATGCAGCTATTGCTATTAAGACGATCAAAGAAGCTATTAACAAGGTATCCGATGTTCGTGGTACACTGGGTGCAACGCAAAACCGGTTAGACCACACCATCAACAACCTCGGTGTTATGACAGAAAACATCCAGGATGCCGAGTCTACCATCCGCGATGTCGATGTAGCCGAAGAAATGATGGCATACACCAAGAACAACATCCTGATCCAGTCCGCTCAGGCGATGCTGGCGCAGGCCAATCAGGTGCCGCAGGGCGTGCTGCAGCTGCTCCAGTAAGAAGCTGTTCCACAGTTGTTTTTGGCACAACTCGCATAGACCCAAGAACCGAAAGGGCGGGCGTAAGCCCGCCCTTTTTTCAAAGAAAGGTGGTAGCCTGTGAGTGAAGAGTACATTGAGGTACCTGTTGAATATGACCTACGCCCTGCATACTTCGATCATTTCCGGTGTCTGGCCGGGGGCTGTCGTTTTACCTGTTGCAAAGGGTGGCGGGTTACCTTTCATAAAAGAGATTACCAGTCTTTAAAGCGACAGAGCGGCTCTCCGGAATTAAATGCCAACATGAAAAAAGCTTTGCGACGCTTGAAAAAAGATTCGTTGGGAGAACAATTCTATGGTGAATTCGATGTAAAGGATGGGCATTGCCCCCTGCAGCGAGGGGATGGGTTGTGTTCGCTTCAGTTGGAGAAAGGCCATGACGCTTTGCCCGAAGTGTGTCGCGTTTTTCCGCGAAAGGAGGGTGTCACCTGCTCGGCTTTTTTGGAGCGATCCTTGAGTCCGGCCTGCGAAGGCGTTCTGGAACTACTTTGGAATTTGCCGGATGGGGTGGACTTTATCTCCGATCCTCTACTGAAAAAAGAGAGATGCTTTGTAAAGGTGGAATCTGACTTTTTGCATCTTCGCTTTCAGAGCATACGAGCCCAATGCATTGATTTTCTTCAAAATCGACGGCACCCCTTACACCAGAGAATTGCGCTTATGGGATTGGCCCTGCGAGAGCTGGTCGATGGGGAAACTGATATCGACCGCTGGCTTGTTCGAGCTCAGACATTAGCGAAAAGGCCGGATATCGCAGAAAAGCTTCAGCTGGCGGATCGGGAAAAAGCTTTGTTCATGTTTTTAACGAACAACATCAAGGTGCTTACCACGGTTCACGAAGAAAACGATGACTTTTATATGGTATTGAAAGAGATACTTGATGGATTAGGGATTGAACATAAAGAAGACAGTACCGTAGCCTCGCTACCTACGGCACCATATCGGAAGGCACAAAAGCACTTTGAGGAGGTATTTAAGGGCCGAGATTACTTTATGGAAAATCTGATGGTAACATTGTTTTTCCTTTGGAGCTTACCCAGAGTGGATAGTACAGAAACTCTGTGGAAGGAATATGTAAACTTTTGCAGTTTATATTCTTTCTATCGGTTTATGGCGGTTATGTCCTGCCGGGAAGGGGCCTGTGGAGATAAAGATGAACTGTTTCGGCTGATGGTATATGCCAGTAGAAAATTGCTTCACAATCATTTCCGGAAAACGGATATCCAAAACGAGCTTTTTCAAAACGACAGCGCTACCTTGGCGCATATGGTAATTCTGCTTAATGGTTGACAAATTTAACAGCTGACCATAGAACGCAATCAGAATGACTTGCAGCGTGCAGGCTACCGATACCCTGCATGGGATGGTCGGATGCTGCCAAATCTATTTGATCAAGGAAAGGAATCCTGTTTATGACCGCGATTGAGATCGCCCGCCGCATGGCGGAATTACAACGTTCTGCAGAGGCGCAGAAAGCGTATCAGCTAACTGTGTACGAGAACAACGGACAGAACCCGTCGGAAGACATGGAAGCGGCTGTCTATCTTTTGCAGTCTGGTGCAGATTACCGGCTGCCTTATACGATTTTTCAGCGTCTTTACAATCAGGGGCAATTTCAAAAGGACTGTCTTTCGATTATGACAGAAGCATTTTACAAACCTAATGTAAAAAAACTGAAAAAGACTTACACAGAAAATTGTAAACTGCTAAAAGCATATCCTTATTTATTCTATAAGGACTTTCCGCTCTTTGATGAGCTTCCCATTCGGTTTTATCCCTACGACGATAACGGCTATACGCCCTTTTATGTAGAACAGAAGCGTTTTGGCGACTATATAGATTTTAAGTCCCCGGTAATCAGCCGGAATTTTTTCAAACACCTGGACGATCCCATTCTAAGCAGTGATGTCTATTCGCAATATGAACTGGAGTATTTAGTGGACAATGTGCGCAGAAGCGAGGATATTGGCCGGGAGAACCACATTTATTTGCATTACACCGACTGGCGGATGTTTTGCGCCCATCTCCAATGTCTGGATGTGCGGCCACTGCTTGTAGATAAAAAGATCGTTTTTCTTATCGGAAATGAAATTTCCCAGTACCCCATCGACTTTAAGGAGCGCTACGGCATCGACTACAGCGTATATCCGGTAAAGCCTGTGGGCGTGCGGGAGGTGAAACGGCTGATCTGGCACACCCAGCTATCCAGCCATAACGGCGGCGACTTCTTCAACGAGATTTTCGATGGCCATCCCAATCTGATCGTTATGCCGTCTATTTTTATGAAGGATGTAACCAGTCGGTCCATCGAACTGCGGGGACTGATGGAAGCCAGTAGCGATTATGATACGGCAGCGCTGCTATTTCGAGCATGGGAGCCTCATATTATTCGGGAACTTTTTGAACTGAAAGACCCAACGGATAAAGATTTTTTCTCCGCGGTTTACCTGGGCAGTCGAATATACAATGCCAGCGTGGATCACGCCGCAAGAATTGTGCCAGCTCTGTTTTTCCAGCCCCATTTCGGCAATCTCAGCTATACCATGTCAGCGGACGAAGCAGGCAATACAGTCCTACACTCCAAACAATACGATTCTATCGCAAACTCTCAGATTTTTAAATACTTTAAGTATATTAAAACCTTTACCCCCATGCGCCGCATTACCACTAGCTATGGCGGGGCCATGCGCTTTATGTGGGCCTTTCCTGGAAAGACGGATGAGGACCGCAAAGGAACTGTAGTGGGCGATCAGATTGCCGATAAGCTGCTAAACCGAAGTTTTATGATCGACCCTGAAGACAGACTGTATAAAGACAGTGTACTGGTGCGATTTGAAGACGGAAAGTTAAATCCAAAAGCTGTATTTACTGCTTTGGCCGCCTTCTTGGATCTGCCGTATACGGAAAGCATGACCTATTGCTCGCTACGGGGAAAGCGGAACCCAGTATCCATGAAAGGAAACGACTTGGGCTTCGATACAGCTGGAGTGTACCGTACCTACGATGAATACATCAACGACGCAGAGCGGTATTTTGTGGAATATTTTATGCGGGATGCCTACGAGTATTACAGCTATGGTTTTCAGTGGTACGATGGTAAACCCATGGACGAAGCACGAATTGTAGAGCTGGTGGATCAGTTTACCACTTCGAATCACTACATCAGTGAAAGCTGGAAAAAGAATGTTCTCAAAGAAGTAACTGTGGAAAAAGATGGAGAACCAGTTTCCGAGGAACTTGCAGAGGAAAGCCGGGCCGAGTTTTTAAAACAGAAGATGGACGCCATTCGGCAGAGGCGAATCAATATTGGAAAAGCACTCCTACGCGGCCTGCACTTCGTCAACAAAAACGGCCAGCCGCTGCGCATGATGCCGCTGCTGAAATTAGACCCAGAGCTGTTAGAGCAGCCATTATACCATTAAAGAGGAGGAAACGACCATGATTCTTTGGCTTATCGGGATTTCCGGCGCAGGAAAAACCACCATCGGCCGGCGGCTGAAGGCGCACTTCGACCAGAAACACATAAAGAATTACCTGTTAGACGGCGACGAGGTCCGC
>CATJIF010000166.1 GCA_949740445.1 uncultured Peptostreptococcaceae bacterium
CAGGTGCTGCTTGGTCCACACCTCCTGGCAGGACAGCTCCGGATGCTGGTGCAGCTCGTGCCGCAGTTGTTCGATCAACAGGTAGTTTTGTTTTTGCATTTCTATTCCCTATCCCTTTTTCTTTGCTTCTTTTTCCGCCATGTCAGCCAGATAGTATTTGCCGGGCGTATTGAAATATTCCTTGGTCAGCTCTACAATCTGCGGCGACAGCCAGATCAATGCCAGCATATTGGGTATAATTTTCAAAGCGCCGAAGAAGTCGGTCAGTTGATAAGCAACCGTCAGTTCGATTCCGAACAGGGCAAAGGCCATACCTGCTAAAATAACTACTCTCCAGACATATCCCGCCTTTACCGTTTTAAATACAAATTGCATATTTTTTTCACCGTAGTAGATAACGACAATAATCGTAGTTACGACAAAGAGCAGCACGCAGATGGCTACAAAAATCTCGCCGACAGAACCGAATACCGTGCCGAAGGCTGCCTGCCCCAGGGCTCCAACTTCAACTCCCTCTTGTTTCCAGACACCTGTAGTCAATACAGCCAGCGCCGTTGCAGTGCAGATGAACAGCGTATCCACCGCCACTTCGAAGACACCCCACATCGCCTGCCGAACCGGATGATCGACATCCGATGCCGCATGTGCGATGGCTGCCGTTCCAAACCCCGCTTCGTTGGAATACACACCGCGAGCAGTTCCCCACCGCAGCGCCAAGGCGATGGTTGAACCGGTAAAACCTCCGAAGGCAGCGTGCGGCGTAAACGCGTATTTTATAATGCTTCCCAACGCAGGAATAATTTCTCCTACATTCATTACCAAAATAATCAGAACTCCTGCCAGATAGAATACCGCCATCACCGGAACTGCCTTTTCCATAACGGCCGCGATTCGTTTGATTCCTCCAAATACCACAAGCGTTACAAATGCGATGATAATAAAGCCGAACAGTGTTTGATTTAGCTCAAATTTTCCAACCTGGGCCGTTGCCGACAAAATCTGGGAAGCGCAAGAGGGCAGGCAGTTAATTGCACCACACAGGGCAAACAGAGTTCCTAACGCGATGCCGATCTGTTTTACGCCAAAGGCTTCTTTGATATAGCTGAACGCCCCGCCAAACCAGTTACCCGATTCGTCCTTTACCTTATATTTAATTGCCAGCGTAATTTCACAGTATTTTGTACAACAACCTACGATAGCAATGACCCACATCCAAAATACCGCTCCCGGGCCGCCCAAAGCGATTGCTGTCGGCACACCCACGATGTTGGAAGCGCCAATGGAAGAGCCCAGCGCAGTACAGGCCGCTGCGAAGGGAGACACGTTTCCCTCATCCGCCTTCTGAAACATCTTTCCAAACGTCTGTGAAAAAATATAACCGATTTTCGTAATCTGTACAAAGCTACATCGAATGGTAAGGTACAGGCCACCGCCCACGATGAGAAACAGGATGGGAAGCCCCCAAAACCAGTTGGCAGCAGCGATGCATACATTCATAATTGCTTGCATAATAATCCTCCATGATTCATTTGCTCACGATGCTCTCCCGCTTTTTCCGCAGGATTTCCACCGTTCCGGTCGCCCCGTTTACTCTGACCCAATCCCCTGTTTCTATTACCTGCAGCGGCTCTGGGCTCAGCCTGTCCACCACCGGGATTTCCCTGCCGTAGATAGCGCCGGATAGCACTGCCCCTGCCACGATAATCAGCTCCGTTTCGCAGTTGACAATCGCCTTTGGCCCGTTGCCGCAGCGCACTGCCTCTAACATCCACGTAGCGCCGCTTGTCGACCCCTTCCCCAGCGGGTAGATGAGGATTTTATCCCTTACGCATTCC
>CATJIF010000167.1 GCA_949740445.1 uncultured Peptostreptococcaceae bacterium
CAGACATACAAAACATTTGAGGTGATATATATGAGCTACAAATTATTGATTATGAACCTGGGTTCTACCTCTACAAAGGTAGCCGTCTACGAGGATTATCAGGAAATCGCCCGCGAATCGCTGCACCACTCGCAAGAGCAGCTGGTCCAATACCCCAGCCCTCTCGATCAAAAAGCGTTCCGAAAAGAGGCTATCCTGCATTTTCTCAGCAGCCACGGCCACAAGTTAGCGGATTTTTCCTGCATTGTCGCCCGAGGTGGCTGCTGCAAGCCTATCGAAGGCGGTATTTTCCCCATTGCGGAAGCCATGCTTGCAGACATCGCTTCCGGGCAGTACGGCGTGCACATCTCCAATGTGGGCTGCGTGATCGCCTATGAGCTGGGACAGGAATACCGGCTTCCGGTGATTACGGCAGATACCGTAAAAACCGATGAATTTTTTCCGCTGGCCCGTTACAGCGGCCTTCCGGAGCTGCCCCGCGTCAGCACTATCCATGCGCTCAATCAGAAGGCTACCGCCCGACGCTACGCCGCATCCATCGGCAGGCCTTACGACCAGTTAAACCTGATTGTAGCTCACCTGGGCGGCGGTATTTCCGTTGGCGCCCACTGTCAGGGGCGCGTCATCGACGCCAACAACGCTTTGGATGGCAGCGGTCCGTTCTCTCCCGAACGGGCAGGAACGCTCCCCACGGGAGCCCTCATCGACTGGTGCTTTCGCGGGCAGCTCTCGCAGCAGGAACTGCGCAAAAAAATCAACGGTGCCGGCGGCCTGATGGCCTACCTGAATACGAACAGCGGGCTGGAGGTCGAGGAAAAAATACAAAAAGGCGACCGGATGGCCGCCGAAGTATTCGAAGCTATGGCCTATCAGATCGCCCGGGAAATCGGCGCCTCTGCAGCAACGCTGAAAGGCGATGTCAACGCGGTTCTTCTCACCGGCAGCCTGGCGTATTCTGTCCGGCTGACCGACTGGATTAAAGAGCGGGTCAGCTTTATCGCGCCTGTGGTTTTATATCCCGGCGAAAACGAAATGCTCTCCCTGGCAGAAAGCGGTATGCGCTACCTGACCGGTCAGGAGGCTCTCAAAGAATACTGATTATTATGCCCCCAACAGCCTGCCCCCATTGCACCTTACATAACCTCGTCCATGGTTTCGATGCCGCGGATTACATTTCTAACCCATTTCTTGGACAAGAACCTGCCGGTGAGAATGACAGCCTTGACCGCCTCCTCTGCCACGGACATGAGCACGACAAGGTATACCGGAAGCTTCAGATACAGCGCGCCGAAATAGACCAGCGGTACGCCGATCAGCCACATGGTTCCCAACTCCGACAACATGGCAAAGCGCGTGTCGCCCCCGGCCCGCAGCGTGCCGGTTACGTGGATGCCGTTATAGAGCTTTACTACCATGACCGCACCGTAAATCATCAGGATCTTCTGGAGGGTGTCTATGCCTTCCTGTGTAAAGTTGAACAGGCCGGCGATGATTCCGGACAGTGCAAACAGCAAAATTCCGGCGCATCCTCCTACCACCAGTCCAACCTTGATGATTTCCTTTGCCATGTGGTACGCTTTATCGTAATTTCTCTGCCCTAATTGCTGGCCGACAAGAATCATCATACCGTCGCCCAGGCTGTAGATGGCCATGGTAAATAGATTTAACACGGTATTCCCTGCCTGAACAGCAGCAAAAGCTGTAACGCCCACGTGCCCATAAGCAGCGTTGTAGGCAGCGGTCGCCACACTCCACATGCTTTCGTTGATGGTAGTGGGAATGCAGTTGCGCACAATCCGCGCAACAAACGGCCTGCTCCATCCGAAAAATTCGCGCAGCGGGGCAGCGATTACATTGCGGCGGCCGAAAACTACATAAAGCGTTAAGCTCACTTCAATGATGCGGCAGCATACGGTGGCGACAGCGGCCCCGGCAACGCCCATGCGCGGTGCACCAAAGTTTCCGAAAATTAAAACGTAATTCAGGAAGGTATTTCCCAAAAAAGCGATGCTGCTGATACGCAGCGGCAAAGAGGCCTGCTCTGTTACGCGCAGCGCTGTCGTAAACGGCACGTTAATGGCAATGCACAAAAAGCAAAAGGCTCCGGTTTTCACATACTGTACGCCCAGCTGTATGGTTTCGGCATCGTCGGTGAATATGCCCATGATCTTTTCGGGGACAAATGTCGCTGCCAGAAAAAAAACGACGCCGGCGCAAAATGCCACTGTAATCACAAATCCCACTACCTTCCGGAAATTTTTCCAGTCGCGGGTGCCGAAAAACTGCGACATAAACGTAGCGCAGCCGCTGGAAAAGCCAAACAGCATCATCCAGTGGATAAAGTAAAACTGTGTGGCCAGCCCCACCGCTGCCAGCTCCGCTTCGCCCAGGCTTCCGATCATCAGATTATCCACCAGGCTGAGCGACGATGAGATCAGCTGTTGCAGGGAAATGGGCAGTACCACCATTGCCAGCATTTTATAAAACGCCTTCCGGCTTCCTGCCGGCAACCGAAGCTGCTGTTGCTGCACTGCGCCCTGCTTCTCTGTTAATTTCTTTTCTATGTTTTGTTGTTCCATTTCCGTTTTTCTATACTCTCCTGTTTCTATTTTTTACCTCTATTCTTCGGCCTGCAAAAATGCTTTTGCTCTTTCGCCTGTCCGCGTTTCTCGTACAAGAAAACCGGCCGCCTGGCCGGCTCTGTCTTTATTTTTCTGCAAGTCTCTGCTTGAGCGCTGCAACAATTTTATCGCAGGCCGTCCCGTCGCCGTAAGGATTCGCCGCTTGGGCCATGGCCTCGTAGGCTTCCTTGTCAGTCAGCAGCTGCTTTGCCAGCGCGTAGATCGTATCTCGCTCCACGCCGGCCAGCTTTACCGTGCCCGCCTCCACCGCTTCGGGGCGCTCCGTTTCCTTGCGCACTACTAAGACAGGCTTGCCCAGAGAGGGCGCTTCTTCCTGCATTCCGCCGCTGTCGGTGATGATAAAATACGAACGGGCCATCAGATTGACAAACGGCTGGTATTGCAGAGGTTCGATCAGGTGCACGTTGCTGCTGTCTCCCAGGATGGCCGAAGCCGTGCCGCGGACCTTCGGGTTTAGATGCACTGGATAAACGACCTCTACATCTTCAAACTCCGCGGCAATATCCCGTATGGCGCTGAAAATGTGTTCCATGTGCTCGCCTAAATTTTCCCTGCGGTGGCAGGTAACCGTAATCACCCGCTTCTTCTGGAAATCCAGCTGGCGCAGCGTTTCATCCTCAAATTCGTAAGGTTTGTCCGCTACCTGCAGCAGCGCATCGATGACTGTGTTGCCGGTCAGCACGATATCCTCTTCGCAGATGCGTTCTGCCAGCAGATTGTTGCGATTTCTCTGCGTCGGTGCAAAGTGCAGCGCCGCGATGTGCCCGGTCAGCACCCGGTTGATCTCCTCCGGAAACGGAGAATATTTATCGTAGGTGCGAAGCCCTGCCTCTACGTGTCCGACGGGAATCTGCTGATAGAATGCTGCCAGCGCCGTAACAAACGTAGTCGAGGTATCGCCGTGCACTAAGACCATGTCCGGCTTTTCTTTCTGCAATACCGGCTCAATTCCGGTCAGCACGTTGGCTGTAATCATAGAAATTGTCTGATTTGGCTTCATAATATTTAAATCGTAATCCGGAGTCAACTCAAACAGCTCCAATACCTGATCCAGCATCTGACGGTGTTGCGCCGTAACGCAGAGAACGGATTGGATCTCAGGATCTTCGTTGAGCTTTTTCACCAGCGGGGCCATTTTAATCGCCTCCGGCCGGGTTCCAAATACGGTCATAATTTTCATTTTCTGCCAGTTCCTTTCTGCTTTTTGCTGCGCCGGCGGTTATTTGCACGCCTTCCGCCGGAAGAATGCCCTGCGGCTGCCGCCTTCGCCTGTGCAGCTCTGCCCTGTGCACCTTTGTCTGCAGATACCGGCGCGTGGGCCTCTCCCCCGTCTTTAACGACGAGACTGCGGTTTTCCCTCTTTACGATTTCGTTTTTCCGCCCGATGGGCCATTCGTTTAGCAGCCGGGGACTGTGGGTTACCTGGTCGCTGTTTTCAACAATATCATTATCCAAAAAGATAAAAATCAAAGTCAGAGCAATGATGACAAGCGCCGCAGTCTCAATAAACATATCCAGAGAAATGAGAATCGCCGCCACACCCATTACACCGCTGATGCAGTAAAGCGTCAGCACGGTCCGCCGCTGCCCCCATCCGATGGCCATAATCCGGTGATGCAGGTGGCCGCGGTCAGCCTCCATAATGGGCCTGTGATTTAACAGGCGGCGCAAAATGGCATACGCCGTATCGAACAAAGGCAGCGCCAGTACGCAGATGGGAATAATGGTCGCCAGCACCGTAGTGCTCTTCAGCGGCTTGTCCCCCATTAAAGAGACGCTGGCCAGCATATAGCCCAGATAAAGCGAACCGCTGTCCCCCATAAAAATTTTTGCCGGATTAAAGTTAAAAATCAGAAATCCCATGCAGGCCCCTGCCAGGGCACTCATAATCGAGCACGTCGTCAGCCGTTCGTGCAGGTACGCCGTATAAGCAATCGAAAGGCAGGCGATTGTACACACGCCGGCCGCCAGGCCATCCAGGCCGTCGATCAGGTTGACCGCGTTGGTAACGCCCACCACCCAGACCAGCGTAGCCATGTAGCTGACTGCCATCGGAAACTGAAAGACACTTGGCCCTACGGGAAAGGGATTTCCCATCATGGAAATGCGGATGCTGAAAATGTACAAAATTGTGGCGCAGATGATTTGCCCCAAAAGCTTTACCTTCGGCGGAAGGCTCCGCAGATCGTCGGCTACCCCGATGCCGTACATCAGCGTGCTGCTGAGCACAATGCCCCACAGCTGCTCTTCCTTGGGAAGAAACAGCAGGATAACGAACATCGTACCCAGAAAAATCGCCATGCCTCCAAAGCGCGGCATAGGCTTTGTATGGACCCTTCTGGTGTCTTTGGGAATATCCACCGCGCCGATTTTGGGCGCAAGGCGGATAACAAGCGGTGTAGCGAGCACCGATACCGAAAAGGCCGCCAAAAACATCAATAGCAATTGATTCATTTTTTCTTCCTCAAATCAGCGATCATCTCGATGGCAAGACCGGCCTCCGCAAGCATTTCCGCCGCCAGCTCGTCGGGATAGCCCTCTTTCACAACAAGGCGCTTTATACCAGCGTTAATAATCATCTTTGCACAGATGATGCAGGGTTGGTTTGTGCAGTACAGCGTCGCACCGGCAATGCTCTGCCCCAGATGTGCCGCCTGCACAATAGCGTTCTGCTCTGCGTGCAGTCCCCGGCACAGCTCGTGGCACTTTCCGCTGGGCACATTCATCTGCTCTCTTAAGCAGCCCCGTTCCTCGCAGTGCTCGATGCCGGTAGGCACGCCGTTATAGCCCGTAGCCATCACCCGGTTGTCCTTTACGATGACGGCTCCCACGCCCCGGCGCAAGCATGTAGTCCTCGTTCTTGCAAGTTCTGCCATCTCCATAAAATATTCATCCCAGTTCGGTCGGTCCATCGCTTTCCTCCTGCGCCTGCACAGCGCAAACCCTCTATTTCTTAAACAGCTGATTGGCTGCTCTTACCGTATCCATTGCCTCGCGGCAGTAATAATCCGCGCCGATTTTATCCGCATATTCCTGATTGAGCACAGCGCCACCCACAGCCACGCGGCAGTCCAGGCCCGCCTGGCGCAGCGCCCGTATCGTCTTTTCCATGCTGACTACCGTAGTCGTCATCAGCGCCGACAGCCCTACCAGCCGGATGCGTTCGCGCTTTGCTGCCTCGACCACAGCCTCTGCCGGCACATCCTTGCCCAGGTCGATGACCTCATAACCGTAATTCTCCAAAAGCACCTTTACGATATTTTTACCGATGTCGTGAATGTCACCCTCCACCGTAGCCACAATGATTTTTCCGTACGAAATCGCTTCACCGCCCTGGCTCATCGCTTCTTTCAGCACGCCAAAGGCCGCCCGCACCGTATCTGCGGATTTAATCAGCTGCGGCAGAAAGCTGCGGCCCGTCTCGTAATCGCGGCCCACTTCCTCCAGCGCCGGAATAATAATCTCCTCTACCACCGCCAAAGGTGCCTTTGCCTGAAGCGCCGCCTGCGCTGCCTTCGCCGCCCGGTCGATGTATCCCTTGAGGATGATTTCGTACAGCGCCGCATCTGCGTTGCCATCCTTTTGCAAACCGGCCCCCTGGGGGGCCTCTTCTGCAGCGGAAGCTGCCCTGCCGCCGGCAGGTAGTTTCCCTCCCTGCTGCGTCTTCGCCGCCTGCTCCGCCCTCCGCTGCGCCTCACCGGGCGCATGCTGTTCGATGTAGCGCTGGCATTCCTTATCCTTTGCGGACAGCGCTTCAAAGGCGGAAATCGCATCCGTATATTCTGAAATCAGAGGGTCGGTGATGGGGGCATCCAGCCCAGCCATCATCGCCATAGTAAGGAACGTTGCATTCAGAAGCCGGCGGTTGGGCAGGCCGAAAGAAACGTTGCTTGCGCCCAGCGTCGTACCGACGCGGAACTGTTTTTTTACCGTCCGGATAGCCGACAGCGTATCCATGGCCGCGCTTTGCTGTGCCGACACCGTCAGCGTTAAGCAGTCCACCAAAATGCGGTTTTCGGAAATCCCATACTTCGCCGCCGCCTCTATTATGCGCCTGGCGATAACAAGCCGCTCTTCCTCGTCTTTAGGCAGCCCCTTTTCGTCCAAGGTCAGCGCAATGATATTGGCCCCGTACTTTTTTGCGATGGGCAGCACCGCCTTCAGGCTCTCTTCCTTTCCGTTGACCGAATTGATAATGGGCTTTCCATTGCAGCAGCGCACCGCTGCTTCCAACACGTCAGGATTGGCACTGTCGATCTGCAGCGGCAGGTTCACCACCTGCGAAACCCGGCGCACTGCCTCTATCATCGCCGCTTTCTCGTCGATTTCAGGAAGCCCCACGTTGATATCCAGGATGTGGGCGCCGGCCTGCGCCTGGCGCACTGCTTCGTCTTCCACATAGGCGAAATCACCGCTTTTCAGCGCTTCCTTCAACTGCTTTTTTCCCGTCGGGTTAATCCTCTCGCCGATGATTTTTACGCCGCCATCAAAGGCCACAGTCCTCGTCGCAGAACAGACTGTCATGGGTGCCCCATCCGCTTCGGCCGCGCCCTTTGCCAGCTTCCGTTTTCTGCCCTGCATCCGCTCTGCCATAGCCCGGATATATTCCGGCGTCGTGCCGCAGCAACCACCGGCGATAGCAAGCCCGCTCTCCGCCAGCAGCTCCATCACCTCTGCATACTGCTCGACAGTAACGTCAAACACCGTTATTCCGTCTTCGATGCGCGGCAGTCCGGCGTTGGGCTGAATCAATACCGGGAGCTTGCAGACATTCAATACCCGCTGTGCGATGGGCAGCATCTGTGCCGGCCCCAGCGAACAATTAACGCCCAATGCATCCATGCCCAGATCCTGCAAATAATACACCATCGTTTCGGGATCTGTTCCCATCAGCATTTTTCCGTCTTCCTGGAAGGTAACAGAACAAAACAGCGGAAGATCCGTTGTTTCGCGCACGGCGATAACCGCCGCCTTCATTTCGTAAATATCCGTAAAGGTTTCGCAGACGACCAGATCCGCGCCAGCGGCGGCCCCGGCCTCTGCCTGCTGCCGGAACAGCTGCACCGCCTCTTCGAAGGTCATGTCGCCTGCCGGCTCCATCAGCCGCCCGATGGGCGCGATGTCAAGCGCCACATAGCAGGGTCGTCCAAGCGCCGCCCGGGCTTCGTCCGCCGCCTCCTTTGCAACAGCTACTGCCTGCGAAACGATTTCCTCCACCGTGTACCCGCAGCCCTCCATCTTGAAAGCGTTCGCTCCAAACGTATTCGTCGAAACAAAGTCGCTGCCCGCCTCGTAATAACTTTTATATATCTTTTTAATTTCCTCTGGATGGGTAAAATTCAGAAGCTCCGGATGCGTTGCCACCGGCAGGTTTGCCGCCTGAATCATCGTTCCCATAGCGCCATCGCAGAGGATAATTCTTTCTTTCAGAAGTTGCCTGATACTCATAGTACACCGTCCAATCTCACATGTTTCCGAATGATTCATTGTATCATAAAAGCCATAGGTCTGACAACCATCGACATCGGCTTTTTCCAATCGTTCACATCCGGAGCCTGGGAACGGCTGCCCCGCAGCGCCTGCCTTTGCCCTGTGGTGCGGCCTACTGTCCCTGCCACGCGACGGCAAAGGACATCCCCCACTCGTTCAGCTGTGCTACGATGGCCGGTAAAATGCCGCCCGCCTCGTCGTAGGCGAGCCTGCGGCTTCCTTCCTCGCCGTCCACGCAGCTGATGCGCTCATAATCCAGGCTGGGATGGAAAAACAGGCTTACCAGCTGGCCGGCATTTTTCGATGCCGCCATGCGCTGCAGCATACCTTCTTTATCGTATTCCGACTGCACGCAATCTGCCGGCGTAGGCACATAGAGAATCTGGCGGCCGTTGTTTTCCCTGATTTCCACATAACCGTAGGGCTTTGTCCACAGCTCTTGCTGATAGATGACGGAGAAATACTGCTCTGCGATTCGGCCCTGCGCTTTTGTCATCCCGTAATGCGGAAATTCAAAAAACTCGACATAGTAGCCCAATTTGCCGGCAATGGACAGCGCCCGCTGCAGCCGTCGGCGCATTTCTTCCTCGGAAAATGGCGAATCTTTCCCAAATTCATAGCCGTCGGCGCTGATTTCTTCGCCGTACTGGTGCGTCAGCCCGTGCAGCCCGATGTGACCCCCGCACTGCGCCAGCGTATCCAGCGTATAGAGAAAATCCGCGTTGTACCAGTTCATTTCCTGAATCAGATCGTTTTGCACATGCGTCTTCGGGTTCGTATACAGCGGAATCCACGCAATGGAAAATTCCTGCTCCTGCGCCTGCAGAAAGCGGGCCAGCACCCGCAGCTTTTCCAGTTTTTCGTGGGTGAAGCGCCCCTCGGGCGAAGGATCGGCCATAATATCCTCCAGCCGCAGGCAAGCCGATACCGCGCTGTCAAAGCTTCCGGAAAAAGTCAGGTCCTTATGGCTTTCCGCTGCCCGCCTGCTTCTTTGCGGTGGTTTCCAGCTTTCCTCCGTCTTGCTGTACAGCACTAACCCCTGTTCTGTAAACACCGGCCAAAGCTTCCGCTCATAGCACAGCTGATTGATGCTGATATACCGCACGCCGTTCAGCGTCAACCGCCGCAGCTGTGCAGCAGAAACGGCAGAGCCACGCCAGTCGCCGGGAAACTGTGCCTGCGGCGGTATGCCTTCCTGCTGCAGCTGCTGCAATATGCGCTGTTCCTCTAAAAACAGCCGCCCATCCGCCAGCAAAAGCCCCTCGGGCCATTCCTGCGTCTCGCCGCCAAAGCTCACCTGCGCTTCCACCGGGAGTATCCGCTCGATCTCCCCGTCAAGTCCTGCTCCCGTCAGCAGCACGC
This sequence comes from uncultured Peptostreptococcaceae bacterium, assembly GCA_949740445.1. Classification (GTDB taxonomy): domain Bacteria; phylum Bacillota; class Clostridia; order Peptostreptococcales; family Anaerovoracaceae; genus RGIG446. The sequence continues at coordinate 9,495 of CATJIF010000167.1, forward strand.
CTAGGTGGCGGCTGCCCCGGGGCGGCCAGTCGCCCCGCTTTTGATCCCGGCCTTCTTCCGGCCTTATAAAAAGAAATGCCGTAAAAAGTGCTGCGGCTATCGCCAGCAGGACTACGATGATAAAAAATGCTCGCAGGAGCGGTCTCTTCTTCTTTCTTTTTTTCATAAAAAATCCCCCTTTTTCGATAGGATACCACACGATATTCAGGGATTTTCCGCCAACTGACCGCTCGCAGAAGGCCGCACCGCTCACGGCAAAGCCGCGTGTGTGCCGCAGCGCGGGCCCCCACAGTACAGACTGCTGCAATACGGGCTACTGCAAAAGCGTCAGCATTTCCTCTGCCTCCGGCAGCTTCAGCTCCTCTAATATACGGCAGACATACTCTGCCACTTCTGTCCAATCCCCGTTTTCCCCCTGGTAACAGCGCTCCATGTATTCCTCTACAATCTGAGAGCACTGTGTTCTGATTTCCTTATTTTTCGTTATCTGCATCAGCTGCAGCGCGTTTCCCAGCCGCACCTCCGGATGCAAAAGCTCCAGATTTTGCAGCGCATAGATCAGCACGCATTCCAGCTTGTCCCTCGCATACAGCCCCTCCATGCCGGCATAGCCGAGCATGGTGTTCATCTCCGGCATCGTCATCTCCAGCCGCAGCCCCAAGGCGATCAGATGCCTGCGCTTGGGAACAATACCACGATGCTTCAGCGAGGATATCATTTTTTCAAATTCTCCGCTTGCATCCCACATGCTTGCCAGCTGATGCCAGCTGACGGGCTTTCCTTCCTGGCGTGCCAGCTCTAAAAGGCGCATTCCGATGAAATCCGAAAGATATTCCAAAAGCCTTTTGTGGCTGACAGCAATCCCCGACGAAACCTCTGCGATAAACTCCTGAAATTCCTGCTGCGTCTGCAGGCTCAGCAGCCGCTCCATGGCAGTCTGCGTCTCTTCCTCTGCATCGCTTTGCGCTCTTTTCTCCACCTGCGGTACCGATGCCTGTTTTTCCGGCAGGCGATACTGCGCTGCCTCACAAAACAGCTGCATCGCCATGTCATAGTCGAAGCTGCGGTCTCCACCGTATCGCTGCCGCTGCAATAGCACAAAAATACAGGCGGCATCCTGCAGGTCTTTGGGATACAGTTGATGAAACCTGCCGCCGTAAAACAGCAGCCGATTGACCTCCGAAAGCGTCATGTCCAGCCCAAAGCCCAATTTAATCAGCGTTTCGCGACTGCGCGGCCTTCCGCCCTGCAGACACCAGCTGCGCAGCGTATTTTTGCTGATGCGGCAACGCTTTGCCAGCTGTGGATACGACAGGCCGCTTTCCGTTACGATGCGGTTGATATATTCCTGCCAGTCGAAATACGAAGCCTCGTATTCCAAAAGAAGCTGCTGCAGGTCGCTTCCGTCTTGACAGCATCCGGCTTCTCTTTCTATGATGATCGTTTCTGTGGAGTTCCATTCCATATTCTACTCCCACTCGCAGATAAAACCGATCTCTTCCAGCTGATAAAAATCGTGACCGTTTTCGGGAGCGTCGTTCCACACCCAGCCCTGTCTCTCACGTTTTTCCAGCATGAGGCAGTGTTCGTTTCCGTTGGTGTTATTCGGTTCGCCGATCCCCCAGGAGGCGTATTCAAATTCTTCGCCGGTAATCCACCGGAAACCGCCGCTGCTGTTGTAATTGTCCGCTCCAAGCCAGGCGATGGTAATATCGGTTTCGTCGAGGAGCTTTACAATCAGTTCTTCTTCCTCTCTGCTGGTGATGGTTGCCAGGTGGCCGCCCTGCGCTTCGCAGTAAATCTTGGCAGCTTCCCAGGTGGATTTGCGCAGAATCACCTCGTAGCGATGGCCATCCTGCGCAGCTGCCGGTCCTGTCGACGGTTCCTGCGGGCCAGCACTGTGCCGGCCCACAAAAAACGACAGCGCCGCCGTGCATAAGAGCACGCACAGCACAGCGGCTTGCCGGCGCAAACGGCAGCAAAAAGGAAGGCGGTTTCCAGTTGCGCTCTGCTGCGCAGGATCGGGTGCTTTCGACAGCTGCTGCAGAGCTTCGAGCATTTCTTCAGCATCTGCATAGCGTTTCTGCGGCTGCCTGTGACAGGCCTTTACGACGATGGCTTGCAGCTGCGGGCTGCCACCTGCCGGAGGAGGCAGCACCTCCCCGCTCCACCGCCTGACAATCGCCTGCTCCCGCTGGCCGTACGTAGACGTTTCGTCGGTCAGCGGCAGGAAGCCATCGTTCAACAGCTGATACAAGACAATGCCCAGGCCGTAAATATCCGACCACGACCCCCATGCCTCGCCCTTTCCGATTTCCGGCGCCATGTAGGCTGTCGTCCCTGTTACTGTCGCCGGAAAGCTGCCAAAGCGCAGCGTTCTCGATGCGCTGAAATCCCCCAGCTTCCAGATATTTTTATCGCTTTTGTAGATGTTTGCCGGCTTGATATCCCGGTGCAAAATTCCCTGCTGATGGGCACAGGAAAGCGCCCGGCACAGATCCTCGGCCAGCCTTACGATCTGCGCATCCCGCTGGGCCGCCATCTCCTGCTGCCAGGGCAGTTCTTCTTCGCGCATCATGGTTTCGAGGCAACGCAAATATTCCATGCGCATGCAGACATCGTAACCACCCTCCCCGTCGCTGAGCACCATATCGTCGTTCAGCGACACGATCCACGGGCAGTCGGACAGCTTCTCCATGCAGCGGATTTCCGCAAGCGCCTCAGACAGGCGCTGCTCTACGTCGCTGTCGTCGCGCAGCGGCAGTTCCACCACTTTCATCGCGCTGTAAAGCGGCTGCCCCTGTCGGTCTCTGCGCAAGAGGAATACGCTGCTGTTCGCTCCGGAAAAGAGCCTGTGCGAAAGGTACCAGCCGCCCCACAGCGGCTGGTGTTCCCGCAGCCGCTGTTCCAGCCGGTTCATGCCCGCTACTCCTGCAGCCGCCGGATGCTTTGGATGTTGTCGATAATCCTCCGCGCCGTATCCGCTTTGTTCATGGTATAGAGATGGATGCCGCGGATGCCCCAGGTCATCAGGTCGATGATCTGCTCCGTGGCATAGGCCTCGCCGGCCTCCTTCAATGCTTCTGGATTATCGCCGTAGCGGTCCAGCATGCGCTTCAGCTTTTTCGTCAGCTTGCATCCGGAAAGCTTCGTCATGCGCAAAATCTGGTTTTTATTCAGCACGGGCATAATGCCGGCAGAAACAGGAACGTCAATCCCCGCGATTTCTACCTTTTCCATAAAATCGAAAAATTCCTCGTTATCGAAAAACAGCTGGCTGACGAGAAAGTCCACGCCGCTGTCCACCTTTGTTTTCAAATATTTAATGTCCGTTTTTAAATTGGGACTGTCCAGGTGTCCCTCGGGATAGCAGGCAGCACCGATGCAGAAACTTCCGTCTGCGCGCAGCTCCCTCACCAGATCGCAAGCGTGATCGTATTCCAGCGGACTGGGAAATGCAAAGTCCGGGTCTTCGGGGATATCGCCCCGCAGCGCCATGACATTTTCGATGCCGCGCTCCTTCATTCGCGCTATGTTGGCGGCGGTCTGCTCCTTTGTGGCGGAAATGCAGGTCAGATGAGCCATGCTTTCGATGCCGTAATCCTTTTTAATCTTTTCTGCAATTTCCACGGTTCTGTCCTTTGCCTTCCCACCAGCACCATACGTAACGCTGATAAAATCCGGTGCAACCCCTTTCAGATTCTCCAGCGTTTCGAATACGGTTTCGATGGGCGATGTATATTTGGGAGGAAAGACCTCCAGAGAAATTACGGTTTTTTTCTGTTTGTAAATGTCTTTGATTTTCATACTGTCTGTACAGATTCCTTTCACTTGTCCAAAGCATCTGCTGCTTCGTTATTTTTTATTCCCGGAAAGCGGCCAACTCCGCTTCGTCGTAGAATACCTTCGCAAGGTACAATCCCTGCGGCGGCGCGGTGTGCCCCGAAAGCGCTCTCTGTTTGCCCTCGATGGCGCAGGCTACCGACCCGGGCTCCCTTCGCCCCAGCCCCACCTCTATCAGCGTGCCGGTAATGATGCGCACCATATTATAAAGAAACCCGTCTCCAGCGATGGAAAGCGTCAGCCAATCGCCGCTGCGCTCCACACAAAGCTCGTACACCGTGCGCACGGTATCCTCTCCCACCTGGCTTCCGGCAGCCATAAAGCAGCGAAAATCGTGGGTTCCCACGATATGGCCCGCAGCCTTGTTCATCGCCGCCTCATCCAGCGGCGGCTCTATCTGATAACAGGCATTGCGCAAAAATAAATCCGGCTGTGCAGCGTTGCGGATGCGATAAAGATACCGCTTGCCGCGGCTGCTGAACCGGGCGTGAAACTCCGCTCCGACCTCCCGCGCCTGCAGAATTTGCACATCGCTCACCGTTCCCGGCCTGTGGCATCCGGCTAAAAGCAGATGGTTTGCCGCCAGCGGAATTCTCTCAACGGGAATGCCGAAATCGGCGCAAAACGAAGCGTGCTGGTCCAGCGCGTGCACGCCGGCATCGGTACGGCTGGTTCCGTTTACGGTAATGGTCTGGCCGCACAGCTGCGATAACACCCGCTCGATTTCTCCCTGCACGGTCCTGCGGTCCGGCTGGCGCTGCCATCCGGAAAAGTTTGTTCCATCATATGCGATTGTCAGCAGTACATTCCGCATGCTCATCTCTTCTCTCCTTTGGCGCTGCCGGCCTTACGCCTTATTATACACAATTCGACGCTATTTCTCAATTTAAAACGTCACCTTTTTCCTTCTTTTCTCGTATACTGATTCTGGAAAGGAGGGGTGAGTATGCCTTTCATTATTCCGTTTATCGTCGGTTATGTAACAAGCTGCGCCGTTCAGAGCAACCGGCCCAGCTGCTGCTGTTATCCCTGCAGGCGGCCGAGGTAAGCCCTTTGCGTTTTCCGAAATTGTCTGACTATAAATACAGGAAGCTGCATATATACCTATGTGCAGCTTCCTGTTTCTTTATTTATGCGCAGATAATTTCTTTTACACAGCGGTTGCTTTTTTATGCGAAATCAGGTAGTGTTATTGTATCAAAGCACTATTTTTATTGATGTGAAAGGACTTGCTTTTCTATGACGACTACAAAAAAAACGCACCCGACTGCGCCCGGCGATATTCTCCGGCTGGCCTATATCACTGCAGCCTCTGTTATCATAGCTCTGAATTTCAACACCTTTGTTTCTGCCGGAGGGCTGGTGCCCGGAGGTTTCAGCGGGCTGACCTTTCTAATTCAGCGCAGCGCCGCCCAATTCTGGAACCTGCAGCTGCCCTTTTCGCTCATTAACGTAACGCTGAACGCCATCCCCGCCGTCATCAGCTTTAAGTTTATTGGAAAACGCTTTACGATCTATTCCTGCATCGTTATCTTTCTTACCAGCGTTTTAACCGATGCCATTCCTTCTATGCCCGTTACGGAGGATATTCTCCTCATCTGTATTTTCGGCGGCCTGATCAACGGCTTTGCCGTAAGCCTCTGCCTGATGGGGCGCGCCACCAGCGGCGGCACGGATTTTATCGCCGTTGCCCTGTCGGAACGGCTGAACATCGACGCCTGGAATTACATCCTCATGGGAAATGCCGTTATGCTTGTGGTGGCTGGCTTGCTGTTCGGCTGGGACAAAGCGCTGTACTCGATCATTTTCCAGTTTACATCCACGCAGATCGTCCAGATGCTAAATCTCCGCTATAAGCGCACTACGGTCTTTATCGTTTCTGACCATGCAGAGGAAATCTACGAGCAGATTAAAGGGCCGGTTCACCACGGCGCTACTATGTTCTGCGGCCAGGGGCTTTACAACGGCCAGCCGAAGAAAATGATTTACTCTGTTATTGCCGGCGATCAGGTAAAGGAGGTAACAAAGCGGACGCATCAGGTCGATCCCAAGGCGTTTATCAACATCATCCGCACCGATCAGGTGGTTGGCCGCTTCTACCGCGAGCCTAACGACTGATCGCTTCTCCGCCGGTCCTGCGCTGCGCCGCCCAGCACTTTAGAATACCAGTACATCGGACGGCTCTCCGCAAATTGCAAGGAGCCGTTCCATTTTTTTGCACTTGCCGGTCCAGTCGTAGCTGGTTCCGATGCACATTCCCTCCCCGCTTGAGAACTCCATATATTCACACGTTCGGAAATAACTCGGCATATCGGCCCTGCGGTTTTCCGGAAGCTCGTAATTGATGGTCGAAGCGCAGTTCATGCCGCGCTGCTGCGGCAGGCCGGCAATCTGCTCCGGATGGCGTTTTAAAACCTCCCGAAAGACCCGGTACATCATGCCGGACTGATTGTCTGTATAGGTTGCCCCGTATAGCGTATAGGTAATGTCGCCGGTAACGGATTTCTGTCGCCGCAGGGGTTTCGTTTCCGCTTTGCCTTCCGATGTTTCCTCTCCCCGCTTTCCCTCATCCGGCGTTTTGTCTCCGCCGGATGATGTTTCGTGCGTTGGTACTTCTTCTACCGGCGTCTTGCCATCTGATGAAACGGCTCTGCCAATTTGCCGCACCACGCCGGACTGCTCGAAGCGGATGCCCATATCCGCCGTTAGGGGAATGTCGTTGCCATTTAGATTTTGGCTGTCGAACCAGTTTTTCATCAGCTCTGCAATGTAGGGGAAAAACAGCGTCATTCCCTCTGCATACGTGTCGTCGATGTCCTGCATCAGGTCATCGGCGCTGCACCGGGTGTATCTTAAACGGCTCTTTACCGCATCGTCCATCGTATCAATCCATTCGCTCAGCCCATCGTACAGCAATTTTCGTTCCATTGCGTTTTTACCGGCAAATTCCCCGCCCATAACCCTTTTCATCTGGGCAAAGCTCTCCGCATACAGCGATTGCATTCCCTCGTCGGCAGGAATATCGTTGTCTGCAGGGACGCTTTCCAATGCCAGAGAATCAATGGAAAGCTCCACGCCAAAATGTCGGCGGGTAACGCGCGTAGAGCGCATGGTTAAAAGCTCCAAAAGCGCCGCATAACTGTACATATAATGCACGCTTTTAAAACAGATCGTCAGCCGGCAGTTGCTGTTGGACAGCGTTCTAGACATCAGCCTCGTCCAGTCGTTATCGCTTCCGTGGCGGGCAAAATCCAGATCAATGTAGATATTATATCCCTGGCGCATCCATTGCAGCACCAAAGGATATACCCTGCTGCGGTCCTGATGAGAATAGCTGATGAACGCATAGCCCTGGTCCCTTTGACATTCGTAAGTACAAAGTTCTGCTGTCATTTCCTCGACCGTCATATCCTTTATTTCTTTCAGACCCTCCATCCTCTCGCCTCTCCCTTCTGCAGCTGCTGTTATCGCCATTTTCTGTTCTTTAGTATACCATATTTCCGCATGTGCGCAAAGCGGAATTGCGCCTGCAAATTGCAGTCATCAAACCCATATGGTATAATAGCCGCAAGGTTATTTCACCATGACGCCAGACCCTCAAAAAGGAGGTTATCTTTGTGCACAATCACCTCTCCAAAACGCAAAAGCTGATTCTTTCCTGCCTGCCGCTGCTTTCGGGCCTGGCCGGCTTTGCTATGGCATCGGCTATGTCATTTCCGGATTCCCTATTTGCCTGCATCTGCATGTATACACTGAATTATCAGGATACGCCGCCCAACCTGTTGGTAGAGCTGGCTCGATGGACAGCGCCGATGGTAACGGCCAGCAGCCTTTTGCTTGCCTTTACTGCTGCGCACGACAGGCTTGCTAATGCTCTGTGCTATCGCAGGGGCCACTGCACCGCCGTATACGGCCCCGAACAGGAGAAGGAGGTGCTGCTCTCCCAGCTTGGAAGAAACGGCATCGACGGTAAGGAGCGCTTCGTCCGCGCACAGAAATATATTCTTTTAAATAACGAGGCGGACAATTTCAGCTTTTACAGGAGCAACCGCCAGGCGCTTGCGCAAAGCGATGTCTATCTTCAGTGCCATTCCCTTCCAGCGCAGTCTGTTTCCGCTCCCAATCTTCATCTGTTTTGCCCGGAAGAAACCGCAGCGCGTCTATTCTGGAAGGAATTTTGCCTATATCCTGCCTCTGTCAGCTGCGGCCATCGGCTGAACATCGTATTTCTGGGCTTCGGTCAGCTGGGTGAAGAGCTTTTGCGTTTCGGGCTTCAGCACAATCTGTTCCATCCCCAGCAACAGCTGCACTACCACATCTTCGGCGACGGCGCTGCTTTTTGCGCCCTTCACACGGAGCTCTCATCCATTGAAGATTCCATCACCTTCCACAAAGAGCCCTGGTATGCGCAGCTTTCCCTTTTCAATGAGGCGCATATGGTTGTCGTTGTAGCGCAGAACGATCAACTGGCGCTGTGCAGAAGCCTGCTTTTTGCTGCCCGATGCTCCAACGTCCACGTGTTTGCCGATAACCCCGATGCCCTGGCGCTTTTGGAGCATCCGCACCGGCTAACCATCTTTGACTGGAAAAAAGCGTCCTGCGATATTTCCTGCATTTCTGGCGATCTCCTTTTCTGGCGCGCAAAACAGATCAATCTGCGCTACGCTGTGCTTTATGGAGGTGCGCAGGAAAGCGATAAAGTGTGCGAAGCCGAATGGATGAAATTGGATGCTTTTACGCGCTATTCCAACATCAGCGCTGCCGATTACCACGATGTGCGCCTTGCCATGCTCTCCGCCATGAACCAGCCCGCCGACGCGCAGGGGCTGAGTCCGGATTGCCTGGAGCTTCTATCGCAGTTAGAACACATGCGCTGGTGCCGCTATCATTATCTCAACAATTGGAGCTATGCCGAAGCGGAGGATGGTGTGCGTAAAAATAAAGACCGGCGCGTCCATGCCGATCTAATTCCCTGGGAAAACCTGGACAACAACGCAAAAGAAAAAGACAGAGAGAATATCCGGGTATTGCTCTCTGTCAAGTAAGCGCAAGCATCTCAGCAGTTTTTATAACGCAAATCTTCTCCACCCTTTTCGCGTTATTTTTTCTTCTTTTTTAACATGTTTCGTCCGGATGCTTTAAGACTTCTTCTATCTTCTTCTGAAGCTCCACGCAATCCGGTGTATCCTCAAAGCGCTTTTGAATAATAGCGAGCGCTTTTTCCGGATTTCCGCTCTCTAAAAATATCTTTGCAATCGTGCAGCAGGCAAAAGGATAGCCCTCCTGTGCACTGGTGTAGAGCAACTTCTTCGCTGTTGCCTTGTCCTTTGTCACCCCTTTGCCCAGCTGGTAACATTTCGCCAGGCCAGCTTTGGCCCACGCCCTTTGCCGGTTTGTTCCCAGCTGCAAAATCATCTGATAACAGCCAGCCATCGTCTTCTCCTCCTCTTCGGAGTGTTCTTTCTTCTTAAGCAGAGCAGAAATCGCCTGGTCGCACGCATATACGCACTGTTTCCAATCCATAATTTCTTCGACATCCATGCACAGATATTGTTTTGCAGCGCGCAGATAATCTCTTTTTTCTTCCGGGCCAGAGGCATACTGCCGCGCCAGAATTTCCCTGTCCCAAAGCGCCCCGCAAGTCTCTGCACGCTCCAGCCATCCGATGATCGCTTCTCTAGGGAGTTCTCTGGACGTTCCCTGCAGCGCAACGCTGTAGCACGCCTGGCCGTGGCCGCACTCCGCCGCCTCCATCCAGCACGCAAACTGCTGGTTGTGCTCTGAACAGAGATTGCCCAGCTTCCAGGCCAGTTCTCCTCTGCGCTGTACATCTTTTATTCTTTGGCAGACGGCCAGTGCCTTATCCCAGTGTTCTAAGCTGGCATATCTCTCGACCACAAACTCCAAAACAGCTTCATCCTCTGCAGTCGTAAGCAGATCCAAAGCGCGCAGCAAAAGCTCCGGATTGGGAATGTGCTTTTGATAGATTTCTGCGATTGCTTTCTGCGCCTGCAAATTTCCGTTCATAGCGGGAAGCCGCAGTTGAGACTGTGCTTTTTCGTACTCTTCTAATCGATATTGCTCCATCCCGGTTTGGAACAACTCGTCTATCCGTGCAAGTTCTGCCGGGCACGGCTCGTAGTCATTCAAATCGTAGCGCACCCGCCGCACCTTCCAGATTTCCTGGCAGCAGGCGGCAAAATCCTCCTCGCTCAGCTCGCCTACATAGGTTTCTTCTGTTTTCTTAAAAATCAGACCGCTGACGCTAACCGCAGAATTGGCTTTTTGATAAAGCCCCCACAGTTTTGGAAACTGCAACACATTCTGCCGGTAGGCATCCCATTCCAGCATTTCATATCCCACCATGGGAAGTGCATCTGGCGCCTGCCGGTTTAGAAAGCGGAACACCTGCAACGCATTGCCCGTCAGGATTTTCGGGCGCAGCTTTGCAAGTTTTTCTTCAGCGAGCGCCCCGTATTCGGGAAATTCCTGCAGCTTTTCATACCACTGATACGCAACCTGCACATTCTTTTTCGTCATGCCGAGCCCGGTTTCGAGGCATTCGGCAAAGCGCAGCATGCAAAATGGCACGCCGCACCGCGCGCCCAGATGAGCAAATTCCGCAGCGCTGTTCGGATTGTAATAAGCGCCCTGCCGATCCAGGCAAATCCGCGTTCTCACCTGGAAGCCCCGTCCAATCGCCGCGACGTGTGGGCTTTTGGGCAGAGCTTTTCTGTAGCGGGCAGGATCTGCCGTGCGGTCGATTCCCTGTACTGTCCCTTCGTCGCACAGGCAGATGCACAGCCCTAACGCCATAGCGTAGCCTCTTCTGTCCTGCGAAGCCAGCTCTGCAGCCGAGGCACAGGTATTCAGATATTCTTCGCTCACACCAATTTCGTATGTTGTATATTGCCCGGAAGCTTCATCGTATTCCTGCCAGCTTTCCTTGCGCGCTTCCCGATAGCGCATGATACCGCGCTCCATATCCTCCAGCGTTGCATTTGGCTGTCTCCACAGCGCAGCAGCTTCTTCTGCAATCTGTTGCGCTTGCGCTCTCTTTTTCTGCTCTTGTTCCCGCCAGATGACTAACTTCTGCCTCTGTTCTTCCTGCTGCCTGCGCAGCTCTTCCTCCTGGCGCCTCAGCTCTTCCCGCTGGCGCTGCTGCTCCTGCTGCCTGCGCAGTTCTTCTAATTGCCTTTGCTGGGCTATGCGGCGCTGTTCCTGCTGCCGCCTCTGTTCTTCTAATTGTCTCTGCTGAGCTATGCGGCGCTGTTCCTGCTCCCTGCGCCTGCGCTCCGCAAGCCGCGGTTGTAAAAAGCTGTCGAACGAACCTTCCGCAAGCCCGCTGGCGGTGCGCTCCGGCTGGTACTGGCGGACAAAATCGCGGATGTCCTGCTCTTCCGCCTGCCCGCAGTAGCGTCCGGCGTTTCTTGCAGAAAATCCGTAGCAGCGCGTAATCAGAGATACCCGCTGCCCGGCCTGCGACCCGTTATCGCCCAAGATAATTTCAGCAACATCCTGCATGGTATACTCTTTGGGGTCTAACAAATAGCAGGAAAGCACCGCAATGCGCTGCCGTTCCGAATACGAATGAAGCGCGGCTAAATCCGCTGGTGTGGCAAAAGTATTCTTTCCCATAGTCAATTCTCCTGTGTTATTGCAGCTTGTGGTTATTTAGGCGAATACGCGCACCGCACAATGCCCTGGCGCATGCTGTGCCGCTGTGCTGCATGCAATCTATCGCTCAGCCCTGCCACGCCAATTTCTTTATGTACGCCCGCAACAGCTTCATTCCAGCGTTCAGATCCTCCGGTTTTGTATATTCCTTCGGGTTGTGGCTGATTCCTTCCACGCTGGGTACAAAGATCATATTGGTCTTGTATTTCAGGCCGATAACTTGAGAATCGTGCCCTGCTCCACTGGGCATTACCTGATAGGACATTCCCGCTGCCTGCGCAAGCGCAGTCAGCGTCCGAACCCCCTCCTCGTCCAGCAGCACCGGCTGCTCGCATTCGATAGGCGCTATCTGGATGTCGATGCTTTCTTCCAGCTCCTTCTTCAACTGCTGCAGCACCTGCTGGGCCTCGGACAGTCTTTCCGCTCTGGCAGAGCGGATGTCGATGGAAATGGTTACAGACTCCGGGATTACATTAGCGCTTCCCGGCAACGTCCGCAGCTGCCCGATGGTGCATACGGTATCGTCCATGTACTGTCTTGCCCAGTCGAACAGCCTGCTTATATACGCTGCGGCTGTCGGCACGGGGTCTTTGCGCAGGGCCATGGGCGTGGTCCCCGCATGGTTCTGATGTCCAAAAAAGCGGATTTCAGTGCACAGGAGCCCCACGATGGATGTAACGATACCAATCTGTTTTTTCTCGTGCTCCAAAACGCCGCCCTGCTCAATGTGCAGCTCCACAAAATGGTCGATGTCCTGCCTGCCTCTGGAAAGCGGCTCTTTTAGATATCCGGATGCCTGCATGGCCTCTTTTAAAGAAATTCCGTTTTTGTCCATATCCTTGAGGGATTCTTCCTGCAGGTCGCCGCAGATGTGATGGCTGCCCAGATAGCTGGTGAGAAAGCGGCTGCTTTCCTCCTCGCAGGTCGCCACGACCTCCAGAGTTTTTTGCGGCCGCCCCAATTCTGCATGCAGCGACGCCGCAGCCCGAATGGCCGTCAGAACGCCCAAGATCCCATCATATCTTCCGCCCTGGCGCACAGTATCTCTATGAGAGCCGACTAAAATTACTTCTTCGCTCTCGCCCGGAAATCTCCCGAACAGATTTCCTACCGCATCGGAATATACCTCCATGCCCGCTTCTGTCATGTATTGCCTCAGCAAATCCACGACCTTGTTATCTTCTTTTGTATAGGTAGCCCTCCAGTATTCGCCGTCGGGCCGCAGACCGGTCTGCGCTGCCGCTTCGATGGCACCCGTCAGCCATTGCAGGTCTGTTTGTTCCCGTTTTTCTGCTGCATTCATGGGATTTTCTCCTCCTTTTTATGTATTGTCTCCACAAAAGCTGTCTAACTTTCCTATAAAGTAGTTAAAACTTGGCGAAATATTATTCCTGATATCCAGTAATGTTCCTATATTTCTTGCACACTCGCATTTAAAATTTCCGATTTCATAATATGATGAAGCACTTTTTCTAAGAGCCTGTACACCACCCTTGTAAACTATATCCGCTAGGCGTTCCCAGGTTCCTACAATGCTATCTGGAACATATTTTTCTAGGACTTGTTGTTTTGCATTTGGATATGCTTTTAGCAGCGCCTCTTTGTCCCCTAACAGCCATGCCTCCATTTCTTCGATAGCTATACAGAAAAATACCTGTATTGATATTTCTAACCTTTCATACATTTGAATCAAAGCATTTTTTAATTTTGCACAATCTTCGTCATCATTATCTAAAATTACGAAGACTGCCTTTTTCCCTGGCATATCTTTTAAAGAAGCATTCATTCCCCTCAAATGTCTTGGCAGGTTTTCTAATAGATTTTTAGATTTTATTTCAGACATTTTTTTCGCTTTTAAAGGTATTTTCCCCAGTCCCCGAAAACTACGGATGTTGTATATCGTTTTCTTTTTATCTATCACATACTTGCCCATTATGTGTTCTACGAGAATCTCCCCTGACGGGTCTTCAATTAAAATTTGAATATATTTGTATTCTTCCATGTTTATTCTCCGCAGCTCAACCGAAGTAATCGCTGTACCATAAATCTCCCAATTCAATACCTTCTTCGCACAACTGCCTCACATGTTGGAAATCAGATGCTCTTTTAATCGTTGAAAAGCCATCCTTCTGTTTTTCCAATACCCAGACCTCATCTGGAGGCAGTGCATTCACAAAAAAGGGGCTGTGCGTTGTAATAAAAAGCTGCTTTGAGTACATACCTTTGATGCTATTCTTCATTTGCAGTGCCAGATCAGCTAAATATTTATGATATAGTCCATTTTCTGGTTCTTCGATGAAAACTAATGGTCTTGCATCTTTTTCGTGCAACAGCAAATAGTATGCAAAAAGTTTTAATGTTCCATCTGACATTTTCTGTGAATAAAATGGCCTGTCAAACCCCTGTTCTAAAAATTCCAATACCAGCTGCCCGTTTTCTAGTTTAATTGGTTTAATTTCCTTAATTCCAGGAAGCTTTGTTTGAATATCCTGCAGTACCTTTAAAAAGTCTTTTGGATCTTCTCTATACAAAAACTGAGCTACATTATTCACATTATTGCCTAAGCCATTCAAATATTTCTGCGGCCCCGCATTAGGAATTTCCCGAGCTGCTGCTGGACTAAAATAACACAAAAACCAGTTTTTTAAAAAAATTTTGAATTTTACGATCCTGGGATGTTCTCTTAATTCTCCAAGCGTCACGATTCCCAACTGTCTGGGATCCGCTAACTCAACAACTACTTTATCGCCAATTTCCTGATTTTCTTCTTCGTCAAGTCCGCTGTTATCTCCTTTGAAGGCATATCCTACACCATATTCGAGAAATAAAAATGACATCGGTCTTCCATATCGTTCTCCCGTCCGCCTCTGGCGCAATCTTTCTTTTTCAACAATCGGTCGTTCATATCTATCCAGTCCAATTGATAACTCATACGTAATAGGAGGGTCATTGCTGGTTTCACGATAATATATCTCAAATTCTATGGGTTCGTCTGCCCCTTGGGAAATTATTTTTTCATAACCGCCTCTTCCTTTTAAATCACAGGCAATTTCCACTCCTTTTTCTAGACAGTCAGCAAGAAAACCAAAGGCATCAGCCAAAGTGCTTTTTCCGGTTCCACTCTGTCCAATGACAGCATTCATATTTGCTAATTCTTTTCCTTTTCTATCAGATAGCAACTTTCCTATTTGAATATTTTTTAAAGAACCATAATTTTTAATCCTGATTCCCGCTATTCTTCCCATAGTTTCACCTTTCAAAATATTTACCAGTGTTGAAATATTTTTATATATTATTCCCAATTTTTCCAAAAGAAATGCAATTATGCTTCTATGGATTTTAACTTTATTGAGGAATATTTAGTGCCCTGTTTCCCATATTACCTTTTAGCGTTGCGGCTTTGCAAAGAACATCCGCGGCTTTTCTCGACAGGTTAAATCAATGGTGCATTCTGCGCCCAGAGGCAGCGTCATCATGGGCTGCCCGTGGCCGGATTGTACATTATAAATGATGGGAATATCCAGTCCCCGCGTGGCATCTGCCAGAGAGTCTATCTCTGTATAGGATTCGTCGTACTGATTGCCGCAGTTGGTAAACTGCCCTAAGATAATGCCGGCGCACTGCGCCAGCTTGCCGCTGTTACGCAGCTGGTAGAACATGCGCTCCACACGGCTGGTATTTTCGTTGATTTCTTCGATAAACAGGATTTTATCTTTGGTATCCCATTCGTAGGGCGTACCGATGGAAGCGGACAGCAACGCCAGATTGCCGCCGGTCAGCACGCCGGATACGCGCTCTGCGCTTCCCGTCCGCAGCGTTTTGATCGCAAAGCCGTTTGGATTTCGAAATTCATAGCTTTCTTCTGCATTCAGCGCATGGAAAAAGCTCTCCTTTGTCTCGTCGTCGAAGCGCTCGCGCATGTTGGAGTTTGCCATGGGGCCGTGGAAGGTTACGAGGCCGCACTGTTGGTTCAGCACTAAGTTCAGGTTGGTAACGTCGCTGTAACCCACAAATATTTTGGGATTGGCGCGGATGAGATCCAAATCGAGATATTCCAGAATGCGGCTGCTGGTATCGCCGCCGCAGGCGCACAGGATGGCATCCACTTCAGGATCGGCGAACATGCAGTTAACCCAGTCCGCCCGCACCTCTTCTGCGCCCGCCATAAATCCGCCGTACTTGACAGTCAGATTATCCGCCATTTTTACCCGGTAGCCCATGGCTTCCACAACGGCCCGGCATCCGGCTTCTTTTTCTGGCGTAATGGGCGAGCTGGGGCAGATCAGTCCTATGGTAGCACCCGGCTGCAATTTTTTTGGATATTTCATCGGCAATTCTCCTTTCATTCGCTTCTATTTTTCTACACGCGCGAAAATACCTTCGTTTGTACCCGCTTTCGGCAGGAGAGCACAAGCGCCCTCCTGCCCCTATCTTACCATAAACCGCATGCGCTGTCTTGCAATTTTACAGCTGCCAATTTTCGATTTTGCGGATGTTTTCCTTACGATCCTGTAGACTTATAATGACGCAGCCCCACGCGCCACAGAAGAAGGCTCAGCGGCAGAAACAGGCAGGCCGCCGCCGGCGCCAGCGCATGCTGCCAATTTTCGCTTCGCCCTGTCAGATACAACAGAGGGTAATACTGCACCAGCGCCAGGGGTACGATGCAGGTAAAAAATTTTAAAATCCTCTCTCCGTAAATCGACAGCGGATACGTGCAGAATTCCCTGCCGCCATCGGTAAAGATATTGATAAACTCCAGCCCCTCGGTAGTGAAAAAGCACAATGCAGCGTAGATGATAAACAGTCCCGCAAACACAAAGGCCCCCGCTACCACCATCAAAGGCAGCAGGCAGGCGCGGGCAGCATTCCAGGAAATTCCACTGCGCGGAACGGCATAAGCAAAGACACAAAGCGCCTGCAGCAGGCGCCCCATCCTGGAAAATTCGATCCGTGCACCCAGCACCTGCAGGATTTCGTTTCTCGGCCTTACCATAATGCGGTCGAATTCCCCGTTGGCGATAATGGCAGAAAAGGCATCAAACCCGCGCACAAAACACTCTGCCAGAGAAAAAGCCATTAAGATCACTGCCAGACACAGCAGCACTTCGCTGTACGAAAACCCGCCCGCCTGATGAAAGCGGTCCATCAGAAAGTAAACGCCAAGCAGCGCTGAAAACGACGAGATAAACTGCCCAGCCACTGTCAGAAAAAACGAGGTTTTATACTGCATCTGGCTTCGCAGATGCATCGCTACATATTTTAGATACAGTTTCATCGCCTCAACCTCCCTGTACCGCTACGCGCGCAAGTGCGCGGTTCATCAGACATCGTCCCAAAGCCACCAATACCAAAAGCCAAAACACCTGCAGCCCGATGCTCTGCCAAAGCTCGGCGCCGGCGATGTTTCCGCTGTATACCCGGTATGGCACGTTGGACATAGCGGCAAAAGGCGTCAGCGAAAGGGGGCGCGCAAGCCACGACGGGAAAAACGGCAGCGGAATCAGGTCGCCACAGAGAAGTTCGGTGGCGGAAACAAAGATCAGCCGCACCCCCTGGGGCTGCATCGTATAAAACGTAATATCGTAAATAATCATCAAAAACGCGCAGGCGACAGATACTCCAAGCAGCAGGGAAACCACAAATCCCACAAGTGCTGCCAGGCTTGCAGGCAGCATCATGCCGTAGGGCGCAGGAATCAGCACCGCCAGCACCAGAATCGGCCAGAAACGGAGCATTGTCCGCGATACGCGGAGGGCCGCGTTTTTTGTAAACCACATGCTGTACAGATCCATCGGACGCGTCAGCTCATAGGCCACACCGCCGCTTGTAATCGCTTCGAATATCGTAGAATCAAATGCGTAGAGATTAAACAGCGCAAAGAAGGATTGCCGCAGCCAGATATATGCGGCAGTCTCCTGCATTTCCATGGGAAAGGCATCTGGATTGCCTTCGTAAAACGTCAGAAACAGCAAAAGCGTTAACAACCCCCAGGCAAACTGCGTTGCTACGCCTGCCAGTGCCGCAGCTCGGTACTGCAATCCCGCATAAAAACGGATGCGGAAAAAACTGATGTACTTGCGCAGGCCGTTCATATAGCAAACTCCTTATACAGCGAAACGACCAATTCTTCCGCCGATGCACCTTCTACAGAGAGGTCTGTAATTTCGATATTTTGCGCCAAACTCTGTATTGCGCCCGACACGCCGATTACCTCAGTATCTATGAGAAATTCCGCATGGCCGCCAAACTCCGCCACAAGCTGCACACCTTCCAGCGGCTGAAATGTTCCGGTAGAATAGCTGATGTTCAGCTTTTTTGTGCGGGAATTGCGCTGCTTCAGCTGGCTTAACGAGCCATCCAAAAGAATCTGCCCTCTGCCGATCAGCAGAATGCGCTCCGTCAGCGCTTCGATGTCCTGCATATCGTGCGTGGTGAGGATGACGGTGGTTTTTCTTTCGCGGTTGCGCGCTTTTATAAACTTTCTTACAGCGATTTTCGATACCGCATCCAGCCCGATGGTGGGCTCATCTAAAAACAAGATACCTGGGTCGTGCAGCAGGGAAGCTGCGATTTCGCAGCGCATGCGCTGCCCTAAGCTCAGCTGCCGGGCCGGTGTGCGGAGGAGTTCGGACAGGCTTAAAAGTTCTGTCAGTTCGTCCACATTTCTTCGATAAGCAGAAGAAGGGATGCTGTAGATATCCCTGAGCAGCTCAAAGGAATCGATGACGGGAACATCCCACCACAGCTGCGACCGCTGCCCGAATACTACGCCGATATTTCGCACGTGCTGCTTTCTGCTTTTCCACGGCGTTAAGCCATCGACACAGCATTCGCCGCTGTCCGGCGTAAGGATGCCGCTCATCACCTTAATCGTACTGCTCTTTCCGGCGCCATTGGGCCCGATGTAGCCTACCATCTCGCCATCAGCCACAGAAAAGGAAATATCCCGCAGTGCCTGCACCTGCGTATATTCCCGAAACACCAGCGCCTTCAGCGCTTCCTTCATGCCTGCGTTGCGCTTTGCCACGCGAAAGGTTTTATTGACATGTCTCAGTTCTATCATTTGCACCTCCGTTCTTTTTCGTTCTCGTTATGCTCTTGTCCTGCATTTTGATGCGCCCGCACGGGCCAGCCTCTCCGCCCCAGGACCAGGCGGCAGGGAAATTTATCATAGCACCATCCACATTGAAATGCAAGAAAAAACGGATGGCTCATTGCCTGCTGGCAGTTTCCATCCGTTTTATATTGTTTTCTTACTTTTCTTATGAAAGTAATAGTGTGTCGTCGGCCTCGTCGCTGCCGCTGGCTCTGCCGAACAGCTCCAAAAGTTGCGGCACTGTAAGGTTCTTTTTCTCTTCGCCGGAAACATCAATCACAATCCGCCCCTCGTACATCATAATCAAGCGGTTGCCGTGAGCGATGGCATCCTTCATGTTGTGCGTAATCATCAACGTTGTCAGATGATCCCGGTTTACAATCCGTTCCGTTGCATCCAATACTTTGGCCGCTGTTTTCGGGTCCAACGCTGCCGTGTGTTCGTCCAGAAGTAGCAGTCGGGGCTTTTGCAGCGTGGCCATCAGAAGCGTCAGTGCCTGTCGCTGCCCGCCGGACAGCAAGCCTACCTTGGAGGTCAGCCGATCTTCCAACCCCAAATCCAAAATCTTCAGCAGCTCCTTGTACTGTTCCCGTTCTGCCTTTGTAATTCCCTTGCGAAGGGTATGGGCCTTTCCGCGGCGCAAGGCCAGCGCCAGATTTTCTTCAATCTGCATAGTTGCTGCCGTTCCCATCATGGGGTCCTGAAACACCCTGCCGATGTACCTGGCTCTTTTGTGCTCCGACAGATGGGTTACATCTGTACCGCCGATGATGATGGTTCCTTCATCTATAGGCCACACCCCTGCCACGGCGTTGAGAAGCGTGGATTTTCCCGCGCCATTGCCGCCGATAACTGTAACGAAATCCCCTTCATCCATGTGCAGGGATACACCGTTCAGCGCTGTTTTTTCGTTGACTGTCCCCGCATTAAAGGTCTTGAAAATATTTTTTACATCAAGCATTGACTTTTCCTCCCCTCTGTACAGGCTTGGAAAAATAGCGGCTCTTCCAATACGGAATTGCCAGGAAAATCATTACGATAAACGCAGAAATCAGCTTCAGGTAATTGGTGTTGATATTACTGAGGCTTACCACCGCCTGAATCACGATATAATAGAGAATGGCGCCGATGGACACCGCCAGCAGCTTTAACGCGAAATTGTGAAACAGCCGGGAGAACAGGACTTCGCCGATGATTACGGCAGCCAGGCCGATTACGATGGCCCCCTTTCCCATACTGGCATCTGCAAAGCTCTGGTACTGGCTGAGCAGCGCTCCCGATAAAGCCACCAGCCCGTTGGAAATCATCAGCCCCAGTACCTTGCTGATGTCGGTATTGATGCTCTGAGCGCGGGCCATGTTCTGGTTGGCGCCAGTAGCTCGGAGCGCTGCTCCCAGCTCAGTTCCAAAAAACCAGTACAGCACCGCTATAATGCCCGCCGTCATCAGGCCTACGGTTACGATGGGATGCCGCCAGACGGGGTAACTGCCCTTCGCCACACCCTGCACAAAGCGCAGCGACACCAGCAGTCGGTTGAGATTGTTAGGGTCGGTTACGTTGATCGCCACATTGGCTTTCATCCCCATAATAGCTAGATTGACAGACCAGAGCCCCAGTTGCGTTAAAATGCCGGCGAGAATCGCTGGAATGCCGCAGACCGTATGCAACAGCCCTGTGGCAAATCCTGCCAGCATTCCCGCCAGCAGAGCGATTACAAGCGCAGCCCAAATGTTGTAACCAGCGCCAAACAGCATAACAAATACGGCTCCTCCGGTGCAGAACGAGCCATCTACTGTCAGGTCAGCGATATCCAGAATTTTATAAGTAATGTAAACGCCGATGGCCATAATTCCCCATATCAATCCCTGCGATATGGCCCCCGGCAGCGCGTTGATAAATCCGGTCATAAGCAGTTCCCTCCAAAATGCACACAGCCTGATCAAACGGCTTTTACAGCAAAGTACAAAACAGCGGAAAAGGGAAGCCCCTTTCCCGCTGTCTGAATTGGTTCCGTTTCAAACGATTTATTCCGTCCCAATCTTTTCGTAATCGTCTGACGGCGGCGTCAGCTGCAAATCCGCGCAGGTGGCTTCGTTGTACTTCTTTACAAACTCCGGCGCATATTCGATGGGCATGGTAGAAATATCCGCCTCACCTGTCAATATTTGCGCTGCCATCTCACCCGTTTTATAGCCGATGTCGTAATAACTGATGGACAGCGTCGCTACACCGCATCCAGCGCAGATACCTTCCTCTCCGGCAAAGACGGGAATCTTTCCATGGCAGATATTATCAATGATCGGCGTATTGGAAGCCGCAGAGTTATCAGTAGGGATATAGAGCACGTCGCTTTCGTCCGCAGCTGTCTGCGTTACGGCAGCGATATCGTTGGAATCCGAAAAAGCATACTGCTTGCAGGTATATCCCATACCCTCCAGGTATCCTTGTACCGTATCGACCTGATACTGACTGTTGTCCTCATTGGAGCAATACAGCAAGCCTATATTTTTTGCATCCGGGCACCATTCCTTAATCATGGCTGCCTGTTCATCCAGTGGCGCGAGGTCGGAGGTTCCAGAAACATTCCCGCCTACGGTGCCGGAAAAATCCGCAATGCCGAAAGCTACGCCGTATTCCGTAACCGATGTGCCTAAAATGGGAATATCGCCCGTAGCCGCCGCGGCCGCCTGAAGCGCCGGCGTGGCATTGGCCATAATCAAATCCACGTTCTTAGACACGAATGCATTGGCGATGGTAGAGCAGGTCTCGGTGTCCTCCGCCGCATTCTGATAGTCGAACTCGACCTGGCCGGGAAGCAGCTCATTCAGTGCATCCTGGAAACCCTCAGTGGCGGCATCCAGCGCAGGATGCGTCACATATTGAGAGATACCTACTACATAAGTGGCCCCTTCGCCCCCGGCATTGTCATCACTGGGATTCGAAGCATCGTCCGGCGAATCGCCGCATGCGGCCAGTCCAAAAATCAGCGCACATCCCAAAAACAGTGCAAGCAGCTTCTTTTTCATCTTCATCATCTCTCCTTTTTATTTTCTGTTTACAGATATTTCCGCAACGCGGCTCTTCCACCTTGTTACCTACTGTTCCACAAGCCGCTGCGTGCGCCCGCGATATTGCAATTACGAGCTGCTGCACTTTTCACAGCCTTACACGGGATATCCGACAATAAAACTGTTGTTAAAATACAAAATAAATCTGCTTTTTTGGTATATCACAGCCAAAGGAAAACGTCAATATTGTTTTTGAAAAAAACTGCACATTTTTTTAGTTTTTTTGAAGTTTCTGCTGCTTTTTCTCTATTTTATGGAAAGCGTGTTTTCCGCAATCCTCTTTATGCCCTTCCACATGGCAAAGCCCCACACTGGTGTTTTCTGCATATAGTACAACCGCCCGCTGCACATTTCTACCACCACGGGCAATTCGAAAGCAGCAAAGTGATTGTCCGGTTTTCTCTGTGCAAAGGCAATCGCCTGCGGGTCTGCCGCATACTGACACATCACCGGGTAAATGCCCAGGCCTTTCTGAAGGCCCCGCGGCAGCCCTTTGTAGGTATCCAACACATACGCTACGCAGGCTTCGGTAAACTGCCGCATGCTTTCGTAGTCTGCGCCATCGTTTTGAGTGATGAAAAAGTACTGATGAAGCTTCGCCAGGGCCATCGTCATACGATCGGTTTTGAACATGTAACTGCGAAGATCCGGTATAAACTGCGGCTTTTGCAGCAGCCGTCCGCTTATCATCTCCACATATTGGTGCAGTGCTTCCTGCCTTTGCACCAATTCGGCCGGTTCTTCCACTTCCTGCCCTGTAGCCTCCGCCACAGCGATTGCTGGCATTTCCTGCACCATTGTGCCTGCTTCCGCCCCACAGGCAGGGCAGATTGCTGCTCCTTCTTCCACCGCATGTCCGCATTTTGTACAAAGCATTTTTCTACCTCCTTTTACTCTGTTTTCCTTTGTAGATGTCAATCGCTCCTATAAGAAAAGGGCTCGTCTGCCGCACTTTGCTGCGACCCTGGCGGCCCTTCTCATCGTTGTCATTTACTTTTTATTTCTTCTTTTTCTTTCCTGCGCTGTTCGCTTTTCTGCGCTCTTCCGCTAACCGTTGCGCCTCGCGCTTTTCACGGTTTCTGCGAACCACACTTCTCGGAATCTTAGCGCCGATTTCCTTTATGGATCTCCGCCCCTTTACGTGGTAGGTATTTATCGGCAGCTCCTCATCTTCCTCTTCTTCGGGTTCTGGTTCTTCGATTGCCTTTGGCTGCGGTTTCTTTTTCTTCGCCGCCTTTGTTTTTTCTTTCTCTACGTAGGCTACGGCCTCCTGAACGGAAATCCCCTTCTCCTTGGCAATCTTATACGGGTTCAACGCTGGCTCTATGCCCTGCTCTTCCATTTTCTGTTCTTGCATTTTCCGCGCTGCTTTGGAGGAAATCATCACCATAATCACCATCATTCCCACGGTCATCAGCATGCTGATGGTGGTATCGGTCTTGGTGTTTCTCGTCTTAAATGTCGTTACAATATCGCTTCCCAGCGTATTGCCCGCTACAGATTGTACGTCTCCAGAAATCGTTACTGTATATTCTACATCTGAAACCAGATCTTTTGTTAAAATCAACCAGATATCGTTGGGGTATTTTTCTGCATCGTACACAGGATAAAACTCCTGCTTGTTCCCTTCTGCATCGGTGATGGTAAATCTATTCGCGTTGGCCTCTACATTTTCTTTCGTTGCCATTTCTTCGCTGAACGTCATTTTAATGGCCATGCTGGCGATTTGCTTTCCTGCCTCGCCATCTTTTGGCGTAATTTTTTCCAGCGAAAGCTCTGCCGCATACGTAAACGGACAAGCGGCAATCACCATCACTGCTGCCATTGCCAAAACAGCAGCCACTTTTCTGATCCCGGTCTTTTTCATCGTTTTTCTTTTCCTCCGTGGTTTGTTTCTTTATCTTCTCTAACCGCCTTCAACTTCTGAAAGAAGGACTGCATCATCTGGCGGCACGTATCTTCCATAACGCCTGTCGTTACCGAAACGCGATGGTTCAGCCTGCTATCGGAAACGATATTGTACAACGAACCGCAGGCCCCGGCTTTGGGGTTCATCGTTCCAATGTATAGATAAGGAATCCTCGCCAGTACAATTGCGCCCGCACACATAGAGCATGGCTCTGTCGTAACGTACATGCGGCAATCCAGCAAGCGCCAGCCGCCCAATGCAGCGGCAGCCTGACGGATAGCGATCATCTCCGCATGCGCTGTCGGATCTTTATCGGTCTCCGTTCGGTTATGGCCCCGGCCTATGACCTTGCCATCCCTTACAATGACAGCCCCTACCGGGACCTCTGTCAGCCGCAGGGCCTTCTGCGCCTCCGCAACAGCCTCTTCCATAAATCGCATGTTAAATTGCGCGTCTTCCATCGTTTTTCTTCCTTGATTATTTTGACTATCTGTACTATAATATCACATTCTTCGTCACGTTACAATGGTTTTTCCCCGCTTTTTTACCTCTGCTCCGCCTCCGGCGTCTGCCTGTTCCAGTGCTTTTCCCTGCACTTTTTACAATTGCCTCCGCTTGCTCGCAAAGTGGCAATCTCCTTTCTTTTATCCGGCAAATGGATCAACTACATCGCCGCTTTCGCCGTCGATGGCCGCAATCCAATATCCATAGGTTTCTTCGTCGCGCTCTCCCTGCCCTATCGGCTGCCAATAGCAAAACCCCGACTCTCCTTCGTCGGGCTGCTCTTCTTTGCGAAAACGTCCTGGAACTGCCAGGTAATACATGGCCTCTTGCCGGCATCCCAGCAAAAAGTGACCGTATTTTGCAGAAAAATGCTGGGCTCCCGGCGAAACGAAAAACATGCCTTTCGGATTGGCTATTTTCAGCCAGCGCGCATCAAAAGGGTCGGGCTGAAATGGCCTGATTTCTTCGTAATATCCGCAGACGCTCCAAAAGTACCGGCAGACATTGCGCAGATAGGTATTGTAAAAACGGTTGTAATTCTCCCTGCTTTTTTCGGCAGTCAGGGGGCTGGACTGCGACGTTCTCTGCTGCAAGGCGTTCTGCGGCCGGTCGGCAGAATTGTTGCTTTCTTGCAGCTGGCCTTCCGCCTGCATTTGGCCCTCCTCTGCCTGTGTCGATGCCGCCCGCATTGCAGACACCTGTGCAGTCTCTCCCACATGTGCTGTCTCTTCTGGCGGATGCCCTGTTTTTCCCATAAGCACCGGATGCAGCTGCTCTTTTCTGTTTTTAGAAGATACTGCCGCCACAATAGCAGCTGTATAGCGCTGATAATCATTTCCCTCGCCGTCTACGTCCTGCGGCCGAAACCGCAAATATACTTCTCCTGTTCCATAGCGCGTTACCGGAATGGTTCCAACTACCGTATGTATCGTCCGCTCGCCCCGCTTGCCGAAAAGAATCAGCTGATATGTATATTCGCTGCGCGGAAAAAAGCGGATATTTTGAATCACACAGCGGAATGCGCCGCGCCCGTTTCCTGTCTCTACCCGCAAATAGCCCTTCATTTCTTTTTTCGGCTCAGCGGCAAACTCCCTGCCGCGTTCTTCGAACAAAATGACGGCGCGGGAATACCTTGTATAATCCATACCCCGTTCCCTCCTGCTGTTTTTTACCTTGAGTTTTTTTGCATAACTTGGTAAGATAATTATATTCAAGGGAAAAGGAGATTAGACCTATGTGGATGGACATCGCCATTGCTGCTGTTATTTTACTTTCTGCCATCTGCGGCTTCCGCAGCGGTTTTGTAAAAACATTTCTTCATACCATCGGCTGGATCGCTTCGATTATTTTAGGATTTATCTGGTATCCGCAGTTGAATTCCTTTCTGCAAGAGCATACCAATTATTACAACTCCATGCGCAGCAATGTCAGCCATCGCCTCAGCGATGCCGCAGGCAATGCCGTAGCTGACAACTTTTCTTCGATTCCGGATATTCTGCAGCGCACGGTTGCTACTGCCACCCGGACGCTGAGCGATTCTCTGGCAGACAGCATCACTCATTTATTTTTCAGCATCGTAAGCCTCGTAATCGTCGTTGCCGCGATTAAGTTCGTGTTTTGGATTTTCATTCAGCTCTTCAGCAAGACGAAAAACGAAGGTTTTACCGGTTTTGTAGACAGTGCCCTGGGGCTGGGCTTTGGCGCTTTGAAAGGTATTTTGCTCATTTTAGTGCTGATGGCGCTTCTCGTTCCCATCAGCAACTTTGCCGATACCACCTTTTTTACGGATTCTATCGCCAGCTCGACTGTGGCCTCGCTTTTGTACAATGCCAATCCTTTGTTGCTCTTTATTCGCGGCCTGCTGTAGAACTTCGTTCGGCCCCTGCCTGCCGGCTGTGCAGCGCACGGCAGCCTTCTTTCGAAACACAGAGACGAAAAAAGCGAGGAAAACAGGGAATGTACTCTTGACGGCAGCCTGTTTCCTGTTTAATATAGATACAGTAGCCAACAGGCACTTTGCCTCAGTAGCTCAGGGGATAGAGCGTCGGTTTCCTAAACCGTGCGTCGGGTGTTCGAATCGCCTCTGGGGCACCATCAAAAAACACCGCAGAAACGTTGGATTTTCAATGTTTCTGCGGTGTTTTATTTTCGTCAAATCCACCTCTTTTTTATGCTTCATCTCCGCTATTTTCCGCTAAGTGCACCTACTAAATGTGCACCTAAGTGTGCAGTTTTTAGTGTGGGAACCCCATGACAAAGTCATATGTCCATTTCAAAATGTGCTCATCTTCAGAGATGATTTCTATTATTTTAAGTATTCTCCAATCCATCGGCTTTTCTACATGCCGCTTTTCGATTTCAGTGGTATTGTCGCCTTTTCCTGCGTGTTTCACATCGCTTCACCTTCTTTATTTTGCCACATCAACAACACCAAAAACAC
>CATJIF010000168.1 GCA_949740445.1 uncultured Peptostreptococcaceae bacterium
CGTAAAGAGCTACGGCCGCATGGTAGATCTGCTGCTGGCATACCGCCGGGCAGGGGCGGAGCTGATATGATTGAAAATTATCTGAGCAATATCATCAATATGGAAAATTTTGTGGATGGTATGTTGATCGTAGACCATAACGGTGTTGTGGTTCACCTGAAAAACTACCGGGAGTATTCGCCGTTTACCGAACAGGAGGCTGTGGGCAAAAACCTGAAGGAGCTGTATCCTGATCTCCGCCTTGCGGACAGTCCGGTGCTGCGGGCGCTGCGCTATGGCGAATCCACAGTCAACGTGGAAGGGACCATGGTTTCCTATAAAGGAGAGACCATTTACCTGCGAACCACAACCTTTCCTATAAAAGAGAACGAAACCATTATCGGCGCAGTGAACATCGTCAACTACTCGCAAAAAGAACGCAAGGAGATCAATGTAACGCCTGTAGGAGGGCGCACCTACAAAACGCTGTATCGCCTGGAGGATATCATAGGCAGGGCGCCGAAGGTGCAGGAGCTGCGCCAGAGGATCGGCCGGGTGGCCAAAACAGCCTCTTCCGTTTTGATTTACGGAGAAACCGGTACGGGAAAAGAGCTGGTGGCCCAATCCATTCACACAGAGAGCAGCCGAAAGAATAAGCTCTTTATCTCGCAGAACTGCGCGGCCATTCCTGCCAATCTGCTGGAGAGCATTTTTTTCGGTACAGCCAAGGGTAGTTATACAGGAGCGGAAAACCGTCCAGGCATTTTTGAGGCAGCCGATGGCGGTACGGTATTTTTAGATGAAATCAATTCCATGGATATCGGCATGCAGGCGAAGCTTTTGCGTGCGCTGGAAAGCAAACGGATAACGCGCATCGGCGGAACGCAGGAGAGGCAGGTAGATGTAAGGATTATCGCAGCCACCAACGAGCCGCCCCTTTCCTGCATGAAAAACGGCCAGCTGCGTCCTGACCTGTTTTACCGCTTGGGAAGCGTTACCATCGACATTCCGCCGCTGCGGGAGCGGTTGCAGGATCTTTCGCTGCTGCTTGGATATTACATCGCCTATTATAACCGCGAAATGCACCGCAACATAACGGGCGTCAGTGCTGAAGCAGAACAAATTCTCCAGGGCTATCTCTGGCCGGGCAACGTGAGGGAGCTTCGCAATGCCGTCGAGGGTGCATTTAACTTCTGCGACGGCGATATCATCGAAGCGGAAGATTTACCGCAGTACATTCTGCAAGTGCAAAAGGACAGGCGGCTGATGGAATCACTTTTGTCGCCAACCTCTTTGGGAATGCGGCAAACGCCGTTTTTTGACGGGATAGATCAGGCGTCTGCTTTCCACGAAGCCACAGCACTTTGCATGGATGGAGAGCGCTTCGGTTCGCTGAAAGAAGCAGTGGATGCATACGAGCGCCGGGTGATTGTACAGGAAATGAAGCGCGCCCGGAATTTCAGCCGGCTGGCGGAGCGTTTGGGCATTACGCGGCAGACGTTGAATCAGAAGCTGACAAAATACGGGCTGCACGAAACCTGACCGCGCAGGAACCCCATAAGGAAAGCGGCTGCGGCCAGAACGTAAAAAATAATAGACAAAAAATAAAAATAGTTTAACAAAAAAGGAACTGTCACAGCCAGCGGAAAAGGGCTGCTGCGACGACAGTTTCTTTTTTTGTGCAGAACATCATTGCAGAGGCTGTTTCCAATGGATGTTTTCCGGTTTATTTTCTGGCATTCTTTGCGATGCGCATTGCAGTGCATCCAGCATTAAAACTAGCGAGTCAGCGTAGAGAGTGCACTGAATTTGGGCCTTCAAAGCTGTATTGTGCGGCTGAGGAGATGCGAGAGGAGCAGCGAAAGGAAAACGGGCAGCGGCATAGAAAAATACTTCTGCAATCAGGTTGGTACCGAATTTGCTTTATATAAAGCAGAAGAGGCGCGTTCGGGGAGTCGGGGCAGAGTTTGCATCGACGCAGAAAAGGCGCTGATGAGAGAAACATGTAAGAAAATAAGAAAGTGCAAACAGAAAAGAAGGGACAGAAAGGAGCGCAGAGCTTGATGGAGGCTTTGCAACAGAGACAATGACCGAAACAACTGGAAAGAAAAAGGGATTTCGCTTACCGCACGTATATCTGATTTTCCTGATCATTATGCTGATCGTGGTCGCTTTGGGCATGATCGTGCCCAGCGGTTCGTTTGAACGGACCACAGACCCGGCCACAGGAGCGGCCGTAGTCAATCCTCAGGTGTTCTCCTATATCGAAGAAAAGACGCCGCCGACGCTTCTGGGCTTTTTTCAGTCCATTCACGACGGCATCGTACAGAGCGGCGACATCGTCATATCGCTGCTGCTGATTTCGGGCGTCATTTATCTCATCGAAACCACGGGAGCCATCGCCGGAGGGATTCACAAAATACTGGAAATCTCTGAAGGAAAGGAAACACTGGTTATCGTGGCGCTGTACACGGTGTTTGCGGTTATGGGAGCGCTGGGCTTCGGCGAAGGAGGGATGCCGTTTTTTCCTTTGGCGATTTCCGTTGTCATGGCGCTGGGCTACGACCGCATCGCCGGCGCGGCTACGGCGGTGGTCAGCATGGGCATCGGTTTTACCTCGGGGCTGATTAACATGTTTACCACCGGCATCGCCCAGTCCATCTGCGGCCTGCCGCTGTTTTCGGGCTTAGGCTTTCGCGTGGGAGCGGTAGTCGTCTTTTACTCCATCGGGCTGGCGTACCTCTTGCGCTATTGCCAAAACATCAAAAAAGATCCGCAGGTCTCTATTGTAAAGGAAGAATATCTGACGCAGGACAGCAAAGCCGCTGCCGGAGAGCGGGTGGAGTTTACCGCAAAGCGCAAAATAGCACTTTTAGGTATGGCGGTTCTGATCGCTGTCCAGGGTTACGGCGCATTAAAACTGGGATGGGGAATGCCGCAGATCGCTGCAGTGTACCTGATGTTTGCCGTGGTACTGGCCGCAATCTTTCGCATGGACCCCAACGACGTGTGCAGCCGCATAGTAACGGGCGCCAACCGGGTGTTAGGCGCGGCGCTTGCCATCGGCTTTGCCCGGGCAATTATGATTCTAATGAATCAGGCGCAGATTTTAGATACCGTCGTATATAAAATGGCCGGGTTTCTCGAGGGCAAGGGAACGGTTCTCACGCTGCTTTTGGTGTATCTTTCGGTTACAGCCTTCAATTTCTTTGTGGTTTCCGGCTCGGGAAAGGCAGTGCTGATGATGCCCATCCTGTCGCCTCTTGGTAAAATGCTGGGCATCAACCAGCAGGTAATGGTGCTGGCCTATCAGTACGGCGATGGGTTTACCAACTACCTGTGGCCGGCAGGAAGCCTGGTGGCCCTGTCCTTTTGCGGCATCGAATACGGCCAGTGGATTCGCTTCGCCGGCAAGCTGTACGCGCTGTTAATTGCCGCCGGATTTGGAATGATCGTCTTTGCAAACGCCACAGGGCTGGGACCGTTTTAGGTAAAAGCAAGGCAAGGTTTGGAGCAATACCAGAAAAGCATACGGGAAATATCAGAAAAAGGCACGGACAATGCAGGAGGAAATACCATGAAAGACTTGCTGAACGCGGCGCAGGCGCTGCAAAAACAAATCGAAGAGGACCGCAGAACCCTTCATCGCTGGCCGGAGGTGGGCTTTGACCTGCCAGTTACCGCAACCTATGTGCAGAAGCGCCTGGCAGATATGGGCATAGAGGCAAAGCCCTGCGGGGGACCGCTGCCCAAAGAGGTGCAGGAAAAATTCACATTTGCCGGCTTTCCTGCCATGGAGCGCTCCACCGGCATAACGGCGACCATCGGGAAAGGAAGGCCCTGCATACTGCTGCGGGCGGATATGGATGCGCTGCCCATGAGTGAAACGCCGGGACTTGTGGCATTTACCTCGGAAACGCCCCAGGCGGCTCACATGTGCGGCCACGACACCCATGCGGCCATGCTGCTGGGAGCGGCAAAGCTTTTAAAAGAGAGGGAACATCAGCTGCGGGGAACGGTAAAGCTGATGTTTCAGACCGGGGAGGAATGCGGATGCGGCTCGAAATTCATGGTCGACCACGGCGTTATGGAGGCGCCGAAAGTGGATGCGGCGCTGGCGATTCACATCATGTCCCAGCAGCCCGTGGGAACCGTACGCTACACGCCGGGAATTGCCTCGGCGGCCATGGACACTTTTATGATTAAAATTCAGGGGAGGGGCGGTCACAGCTCCATGCCTCAGGAAACCGTAGACCCGCTGATGATCGCCAACCAGCTCTATACCACGCTGAACCTGCTCAGCAGCCGGGAAATCGACCCCAGAAAAACCGTGGCGCTGACCGCCGGACGGTGCGGTGGAGGTCTGGCAGCCAACGTAATTCCCGATACGGCGGAGCTGATGGTAGGCGTGCGCACCTTCGACAGGCAGGCGCGTGCGCACCTGCTGCGGCGGATTCCCGAAATCATCGAGCATACGGTGGCCATGTGGCGGGGGGACTTTACCCTGCGGACCTTCAGCACGCCGTCCACATTTACCGATGGGGATTTCTGCAAAAGCCTGCTCCCCATGATCGAAGAAATCGCAGGAAAGCAAAACGTAGCAGAGGCACCCTGCATGGCAGGAACAGAGGATTTCGGCTACATTACCGAGCTGGTTCCGGGCATGTTTTTAACGCTGGGCGCAGGCGATGCCACCTGCGCCCCCATGCACAATCCGAGCATGGTGGTGGACGAATCGGTATTTGCCACCGGTGCGGCTATTTACGCTAACTGCGCCATGGAGTGGCTGGCTGTACAGGCCGTGCCAGCGATGCAGCAGGGGTGAGGCAGCAAAACTAATGCAGCAGGACCAATGTAACAGGAGCAATGCAGTGCAGAGGCCAAGAAGGCAGCAATGGCGAAACGGGGCTATCGCCGCAACGAAAATGATCGTTGCGGCGGTAAGCTTTTTTTATTGCTTTTTAAGTTCGCAGCTTTTTTTCCACGATCTTCCGCTGCCGTTGTAGTATTCTACACTTGCAAGGCGGTTC
>CATJIF010000169.1 GCA_949740445.1 uncultured Peptostreptococcaceae bacterium
ATCGTCAAATGAGTGCGGGCAATTCCCGCAAAACCGCTCAAGACATCTTGAGATATGCCCTTTTTATTGCGAAGGTTACGAATTGTCCTCCCAACCGCACTATTGTCGAATTGCACCGCCTCACCCCGCTTTCTTAACAGTTAGTGTATGAGAAAACGGGAAAATAAAAGTCTACTATAATAGACATACGCAAGATTTTTTGGTATAATGCGGAGCATCTATCTAATGAGGTGGGCTGTTTTAAATGATAGAAACAGCTTGCGCATTTACCGGCCACCGACCGAAAAGTTTTCCTTGGGGTTATGACGAAAGCGCCCCCGGCTGCATACTGTTGAAGGAAGTCCTGGCGGCGCAAATTTCCGCGCTGGCAGAACGGGGCGTGACGGACTGGCTGTCTGGCATGGCCCAGGGGACAGACCTCTGGTGCGCTCAAATCGTTCCCCGTTGTAATAATTGGCTGAAATGCCATATTACGAACATTTGCATAGGCAGCAACATACTCTGCCTCCGCTTTGAGCCGGTATTCCGTAATGCCCGGCGATGAGACCGCCATCATGCGAAGAAAGCATTCCCGTGCAACGCCAATTCCCTGCTGCATACACGCTATC
The DNA here is from genome assembly GCA_949740445.1 of uncultured Peptostreptococcaceae bacterium. Taxonomy (GTDB): domain Bacteria; phylum Bacillota; class Clostridia; order Peptostreptococcales; family Anaerovoracaceae; genus RGIG446. Next base: position 609 of record CATJIF010000169.1, read on the forward strand.
TCAGCATCTTCCTTTACCATACGAAGACGCTCCATCAGTGGGTGACTGCTTTGAACTTGGACGTGATTAAACATTGCGTATAGATGCTTCTCTAAGGTCTCTGCACAGCTGTCCGGGTCTGTATCGGAATAGCGGTGCAGATCAAGGTATATAGTTGTCTGCCAAGGCTCAATGTGATTCAAAAACCAGGGCCAGAATTGCTTACTGGAATCTGACACTGTTAGCATGGAGCGCACTAATATCTCTTCTTCTGCTAGACGCTCTCCGTACCAGCGGGCATACGTCGCGTCAACTTTTTCCACAAACAGGATCCATTCTACAGTATCATGTTGCCGAACCGCAGCCAGAACTGCGTTCGGCTCCTCAAGCCCTGTCAGATAGTAGTAGTTCCTGTTGGCAAAAAAAGGATACATCACATCCGCTGATTTTCAAATCTCTCTGCCAGAAAAGAAAATTGCGATAGAATTTTCCGGCAACAGCGTGCTAAATCTGTCTCTGTTCTTTTTGAAAAAAGATGTCGGAAGCATATGGATCACTCTCTTTCAAACATTGACCGTACTTCTCTTGGAAAGTCTTTCTCCAGACGCGAATGGTTCAATATCAGGTAGCGCACAAAACTACTATTTTGAAGGCAACGAAAAAATACCTGTTCATTCAGGTCGTGCTTTTTCCAGTAAAAGGTACTCGCTTGAAGACAGCCCTCTGCAACTGCGGTAAGAACTTTTTCCTTATTTTGCTCGTCGGATAGCATATCTTGCCATGCATGGAATATCTTGTCCCGAAAAAAGCAATAATCCGAACGCGGCTCGGAAGACAGCGACCCTGTTTCGCTGACCACATAATAATACAATGGTTCTGGTATAGCTGAGATGCGTCTGGAATCTTTCAGTACTTGGCAGGTAAAAACTTCATCTTCAAACAAGGAAATATCTTCCTGGTATCGCACATGACCGATTGCAGAGCGCCGGTAGGCTTTTATCCAAGTATAGCCAAACATATTGTCTGCAGAGAGCTTCAGCATAGACGGCAGGAATCCTGCTTTATCAAGGGTGGGAATATGCCGTTCTACATAACATCCGTTGTTCATCACACGGTAGTACCCGAAAAACACAACATCGGCGTCCCTTTGCTCAAACTCTGCCAGTAGTCTATTTGTATACGTCGGAGACAAATAATCGTCAGCGTCGACAAACGAGATCACCTCGCCCCGCGCTTCGAGGAGGCCATGGTTCCGGGCAGAAGATACTCCATGGTTGTCCTGATAAAGCAACATAAATCGAGGATCAACATTGCAGTATTCTGCACAGATTTTCGTGCTTCCATCCGTGGAACCATCATCGACCAGGATGACTTCAAAGTCCGACCGATATTGCGTGATAATAGAATCCAAGCACCGGCAGATTGTAGAAACTGCGTTGTGTATCGGTAGAATGAGACTCAACGAAACCATTGCTTTCCTTTCTTCGCGCTTCAGACCACCATTCCGACACCCGACTTACGCCCACTCATCCATCTGCTTTTGACTGACGCCCCACTTCATGCCGGAAATATCTTCCTGATGTGCGCAAAAGCGGCAAAAAGAAGGAGCGGTTACCATGCGGCAAAGCAGCTCCTCCTCCCCGGATACTTGATAGATATCGGCATAGTCCTCTGGGGTTACTGGAAGCTCTTTCCCGAAAAAGCTAGAAAAGTGGCGTGAGCAGGGGATGGTGGGGCACGTGTACAACTTTCCCTCACGTAGAGTGAGGCACTTGTTCGCCTGTGAACAGTGCGAAAACTCCCATTTTTCATCCTGCCCACCGGAAGGATCCAAAACGTATTTTGACAAACTTTTTTCGCCGTTCTCATCTTCGTAATTATAAAAGCGAAACATCACGCCGTATTTATCAGCGAGAGACCGAACCTGGTCGAAGTCCACAGAGATCGGATAGCGCGTCGGTTTCAATACAATGCTCTGCTCATGACAACACATCCAAAACGATTCCGGCTGTCTTTCCAACAGGATGCCATTAGTGATAAGATCAATTCTTGCGTCCGGAAACGCATTTCTTGCGGCGGACAAAAATCTGGGACAGTCAGGATGAAGCAGGGGTTCCCCTCCCATGATATGAATCCAGGCGACTTTACCGCGAAGAAGCACTGCCATACGGGACATATCCCGCTCAAACACGGCAATATCCATGTAATACGGCTCCGCAATAGGGGAAAAATGGGAGCAGCCCCGGCAGTTCAAATTGCAGTGCTCTGTAATCCCAACCTCAAAGCCGAGGCGTGTTTCAACGTTTTCACGCATCTTTCGCCCCCATATCAGGATGAGTGACGGACGCTGTTATACTGAGCATCCGAGTAATCGGATGCAGACTGCCCGGTGGAATCGTCAATGTAGGGAGAATATAGCAGTGAAAATCCGTCCCGCGAGCAGTCAGGCAAATTCCTTCCCACGGCTGACACGGTGGGAACAAGGAGTTTTCTTATGAGCAGACTGTCTACGCACTGGCTGACGGCCTCTCTGGATTTGCCGGAAGTGACCATGAGCTGAGCCACAGAGAATGTCGGGAACTGCTGGAGGAACCTGGCAAAGCCGTCCGTAAGGAACGCATAATTGGTTTTATGGCTCAAACGAACGCCGTCCGCCTCCTGCGTCAGACGCGCCCCCGGCGGCAGTGCAACTGTGTATCCGTCATCGTACAGAGGCGGTTTCCCAGTATCGGAGGGCGTCTGACCGCGGTTTGCAGGATCAGCCGTAGAGTCCAGGGCGCAGCGGTCACCGTAGGCGCTGAAGCCATCGGACCGACAGCCGCCTCCACAATACTTCAGTTCGGGGCAACCCTTACATTCCTCCGGAAGCAGGGAACCGTCCTGCCACTCCGTCATCCGCATAATCGCATTGGAGAAGTCTGTTTCCCGCAAATTTCCGTATGCCACGCCGTCGCAGCCGCAGGCCTTCATGTTTCCGGAAGCATCTACTACAAAGTTATACCGTCCACAGCCGCATTTTCTGTTGAAGCCGAACTCTTTCCTGACGACACCGCTACGAAAACCGCAGAGAGAGTACACCCAGGCAGAATCGACTCTCATGCCGGTTTCCTCTTTCACCCTGAGCAGGATCTTCAGCATTTCGTTGAACTCCTGCCGGTCAAGCATTTGATTCTGGAAGGAAGCCGATGCATTCTGCGGAAAAGACGCTTTTGTAGCACTGAAATAGGGCAAATGAAACGTTTTCCACACATAATGTGCCGTCTCATAGACATAGGGAAGATTGAGCCGTGTAACTACCATATTCAGGCTGACCCGCACGTTATGCCGCAGCAGCGTATGTATCCCCGCCTCAGCCCGTTCGGCAGCGCCCCGCTTATTCACGATACGGTCAAACACCTCATGCCTGGAGCAAGGGAAGGACACAAAGGCGTCAATCCCGTTCTGCGCCAGGAACCGCGCAATATCATCCGTGACCAGGGTCGCGTTAGTGTTGATAGAAACGCAGATTCCCTCCTGTATCAAAAGCCGAATAGCGTCCTCTGCCTGGCCCCATACTAACAGAGGCTCACCGCCCGTGATCTGAACGGAGACAGGCTTTGAGTCGGCGATCCTTCGTGCCAGCAGGAGGTATTCATCGGCCCCATAGCTGTGCGGCGTCTGGGTGCCGCGACCACGCCAGTAATTATAGCAATGGATGCAGTTATGGTTGCATGCCGATGTGAGTTCCCAATCGATACTGGGTGGATACCGCAGTGGTCCCATATGCTCCATCCTTCCTTATCCGTAGTTTTTTACAAAGCGAACCGCACCCTGACGCATCTGGTAGCAGTATTCCGCAAATTCATCATCGGTGAGCCGAAGGACTTTTTGCGCTCGCGCCCTTTTTTCTGGCGTGGAGGCGTTAATCCGTTCCCATTCGAATGCTGCCAGGATTTTCAGTTCCGCAGGAGTGAATTCATCTGTTTTTACCAAGCCTGTGATAAAAAATCTCTCGTCAAATGCAAAATCGTCAGGGAGCATGGCGTGTTCCACCATATAGGCATATAGATCCGTTCCCGGATATGGTACCGCAATATTGATATTACATAGGTCCGCTCCCATTGCGTCCGCAAAGGAGAAGCTGGAGCGGATTTCATCCCAAGTTTCCCCTGGGAGGCCTATGATAAAATCCGCCACCACCATGATTCCAAGCATTTTGCACTTCTGAATTATAGGCGGGATGATTGACAAGTCCAAGGGTTTGTGCATGATTTCCCTGAGGACACGCTGTGACCCGGATTCCACCGAAATGCCAATGCGAGAACAACCTGCATCGCGCAAAAGCCTCAGTAGATTGTCGTCAAGGTCCCACGCGGCCAGGTTCCCAATCTGGATTTCCAAGTCATACTTCCGCTCCAGAATTTTGGAAAACAGGTCTGTCGCTCTCACCTTGTCCGATACAATGTTGTCATCCATGAAGGAGACCTGCTTGACCTGGTGCTCCCTTACAAAGTAGTCAATCTCATCCAGCACGTCATCCACAGGCCTGTATACCACATGGCTACCGCTAAGGCTGCGATTTGCACAGAAAAAGCAGTTGTAAGGGCAGCCGTAGGACGCAATGATGTTGACGCTTCTTTTCTCCGCGCACTCAGTAGAATAGTTTTTTGCGCTGTATTGAGATTGGAGTTCAAAGTATTTTTCAATGTCCAGAAGTGAATAATCCGGTTTAACTATCGTTTTTGCCTGATATTGAAATGTCTTAAGGGGCGTGAAAATACGCTTTCCCTGCCAGGTCATCCCTAACCCAGGCCGAACGGCAAGAAATGCATCGTCCCCAGAAAGGATAGCTCTTAGAATGTCGGGAAGACGGTCCTCTGCGTGGCCTTGCATGACGTAGTCAACGTTCCGATCCTCCAGGACCCAGTGAGGGAGGGAGGAGGGATATACGCCGCCCATAAGGGTTGTGCATCCTGGAAGCGCCGCTTTAGCAATCTCTGCCAGCTTGTGGTATTGTATCTGATAATCCACAGAGAGAGCGGAAATGAGAACCACATCAGCATCTGTCTGTCGGAGCGCACCCAACGTCTGACCAAAATCCCAGCCGTTTACATTGGCATCCAGAACGGAGAAATCACACAAGTCTTTGATCAGAGCCGTTATGATCGGAACGGCAGGCAGCCAGGTTCGGAATGCCCGCTTTCCAAACCAGGAAGAATTGTTGATAACAAGCACAACGCGATTCATGTTTCTATTTCTCCAATCTCCAGAATAAAGGTATCATAGACCTGCCGGATGCGGGATGATAGTTCCTCTAGATCCCTGCCCGCCACTTGGACCCATCCGGCGCTGTCCGTATATTTCCGTTTGCTTTTCAAGACGTCCCCAATCCGGTAGTCCACATGGCCGTCCAGCACGGAGCAGGAACGGCGTAGATCTTCCATGGACGAGATTCTGCTGATTCTGCCTTCCCGCATAGGGAGAAAGACGTCTGCCACACAGCCTGTAAGCGGCTCCAGCGGAAACAGCGTGCCGCCCAGCAGGACATCAATCAGGAAATCCGCCATATCAACACCATAGAGCCGCGAAAAATTCTCAAACATATGCTCTCCCGGTGTCCGCCATCCAAACTCGCATATTGAGGGGAGACCGTTTGCGGTCACAAATACTTCCATATGCAAATATCCGCTGGGGAGGCCCAGCCCGGAAACGACTGTTTGAGTCAGCACTGCGGAATCGAATTGCCATCCCTCGCCACTTTTCGCAGTGGCGACTTGTGCGAACATACGCTTGCTTTCCGCAAAATCCAGATTTGTATAAGGCAACCACGTGAACAGGTTTTTTAGCACGATGCCATTTCGCACCACAGCATCGACGCACCAGATCTTTTCCGCCTGAAACCGCTCCGCCATATAACGGTTTGAAGAAAAATCCAGATGCAGCTCCTGTAGCTGCTGTGGGAATGAGATCTTGTAGACCTCTATGGAGGATACCCCATTCCGCCACTTGATGATAAAAGGATACCCCCACAGCTCGGCGCATTTCTCCGCGTCCCTGAGGGTGGCAAGCGGATAGAAATCCGGGCAGTCCAGACCGAGTGAACGCACAAATTGTTTCATTTTCAGTTTGTCGCGCACAAGCGAAGCCTGTTCTTCCGTCAATGCGCCGGGGAAACCTAGGTATCTGGCCATCCGCTGAATGTAGACTTGGTTAAATTCAGAGTCGTTAAAAAACACATCTACCGAATAGTGCAGCTCATGCAAAAAGGAGGTAAGCCTTTGGCATTCTTCTCTATATTTTGCATTCTTGTCCACAACAAAAACAGGCACACCCGCTGCTTGAACCGCGTGAAGCTTTGAAAGGGGGAACCCGCCGGAGAATCCGATTAGAACGGGCCGAATGTCCCCTCGCTTGAGGAGGGCTTTCAGTAATGCGTTTTCAGACTCCGTTGCAAGTAAGAATGTTTTCCTGTTCTGCTCATCCATCAAAAACGACCTCTACCCCACAGATTACGCCTTTCGTTGCAGTATACCTCCGCCGCGCAGCGCCTGCTCCCCCAGCAAACCGAACGCTCGACCCAGACCTTTCCATCTCGGTATTCCCCAATCGCCATTCCCGGCTCAATCAGATAAATGCACGGGTACACCAAGTTGTCCACCCCAATCCAGACTTTTTTATTCACTGCCCTGCAGTAAAATGGGTCTTTGCCACTCATCTCAAGGGCTTTCCCCACATCGATCTCTAGAACATTACGGTATTCCCCGATTAACTGCGCCAAATCTCTGCGAAGCTACTCTCTCTCCGTCTCATTCAGGGTGTCCTCCTGAAGATACTCTCGCGCCCGTCCCTGCAAAACCACCGGATTGATCTGAATAAAGCTTGCGCCAAGGTCCCCTGCCTTCCGACATACTTCCCGCACTAAATGTCTGTTTTTCTTTGTGACGGTGGTCATGAGGCCAAGTCGGAAGCCCGCATTCCGAACAGTTGCGGCTGCCTGTTCCACATCGGGCAAGGGGATGTCGTTCAACTCGCCCTGGATACCGTAATGGTAGGAGAGAAATACCATACGGATGCCGTTTTCCCGCAAGAGTTCTATGATATGTTCAGGCTTTTGAAGTAGGATACGCCCGTTTGTTAGCACATTGTCCTGACCGATCCGCTTCATCAGACGAACATAACGGTCATCCAGCAGCAGTTCCGATCCGTCCAGCCGCAGCTCATAGCGTGGAGAGAGTGATGAGATCATTTCCTCAAGCACATCCGGGGCCATCGTGCCCGAAAACCCCAGGCAACAGTGCTTGCATGCTGTATTGCAGGCCGATGTAACCATGATCTTCACTCGCGTCCCGTCAAATTCCCGCATTTCTTTGCCATTCAAAGTCATCTGTTTCCTCCGTTCTGACAGTCTAAGAGCTTTAAAATGCACCTTACAAATGTATCAATCGGCCTGATTTCCACAGATGGATAGTCCAGTGTCAGATACAGATCCGGTTCTGCAAGTTCTACTTCCATTATGTGGATGCGGCCGTGGTACCCTACCAGGTCCACCCGTGCATACAGGAGTTCCTGCCCTCCGAGAAACGAACAGATTCGATCTCCCGCTTCCCTGTACCGAATCTCAGGACGCACAGGCTCAGGATGCTTCTTATCCGCCAACACGCCAGGATGCCGTAGGACAGCGTGGCTAAAGGAGCCAAGAAAATAAATCAGGGACAGTTCGCCATCGTTGACTTCCGGAATAAATGGCTGTACGATCGCAACACGGCCTTCGGAGAGGATTTTGGTGATCGCCGCTGAGCATTTACCGGACGATCCGTCCATGTCAATCAAAAAGGTATTGTGGCCGCTTGTGGATACGTCCGGTTTGACCACGAATCGGCGACAATCGGTCCGGGTCAGCCATGTATACACGGTTTCCTCGCTTCTGCACACGTAAGAGGGAATCGGCTGTATTTCGCAGCGCTTCAGCTGTTCCAACTGGGTGGTTTTACTGATGTTATTCAGGACACGATCCACCCCGTTAGCCAAATTAACGCCCTGCTCCTGCAACGACACGAGCCAAAGGCGGAACGCTTCATACTGCAAATAATAATCCCAGGGGGACCGCAGTATGACCAAATCATACTGCTGCCAGGGAACAGAGTCCTCCCAGCAAAGGATCTCCGCCTGGATACCCGCGCTGCATAGCGCCGCTTCCAGTCCTTGATCCTCGCGGCTTTTTCTGAACCACGTTCTGGAGCTGACCAGCGCAACGCGCTTCATCTTCTCACTCCAATCTCCCAATAGCAAGCCAAATTTGGTAAAAAGCAAGGATCAACTCCTGTTTGGAATACGCAAAAGAAACCCGCGCGACAATCTGATCCTCAATAGGCCAGGCAAAGGAACTGCCTGTCAGCAGCTTGATATTTGCGGTGCGATAAAAGTAATAGAGAACGTCCATTTCGTTCTCAAGGTAATTGCCTGTCTCCGGGTCTATCCGTCCCCGGAGGCTGCTGAGGTCAACTAGTACAAAGAAGCCCGATTCAGGCCGGATACCTCCCGCTAGGGTAAGGCCATCAATCCCCTCAGCTAGGACGGTTTCAGCGTTTTCACCAAATTGCTCTCTAATCAGCCCCAGCGACTCCTCATCCAGCTCCTGTTCGGACTGCCGCATCCCGAGAATCAGGTTTTCCACTATTGCCCAGTTCTCGCGATAGCGATGGAGCGCATCGCAAAAAAAAGACTGGTAGGCCTCGCTTGAGCGTATACTGGGACAAAAAGTCCCAGCCATTAAAAAGGAGACCTGCAAGGGGGTGGAATCCATCAACTGAAATATCTCGTTGCGTAATCCACGGATTATCACCTCGTCCGCCACAACGCCGCCGGCCCGTGCACCCGCCAATCCATAGCATTTTGAGGTTCCAAAGAGCGTGATCGTGTTGGAAAATGCGCCGAGGAATGTGGCCACAGGAAGTGCCTGCTCCTTCGGATCAAAACACAGGTCTCGGTATATCAGGTCGTCTATCACAAATACGCTATGTTTCAGGCAGACATCCGAGATGTGCCGGAGGCGTCTGCTCTCCCCTGGCCCCATGACCAGCCCGGTGGGGTTGCAGGGATTTAGGTTCACAAACGCCGTTACACACGGAGTGTACGGATACTCAGAGAACCGGGCTTTCAATGAGGCATTCGTCTGAATAATTACCCTTTCCAATTCCTCCGGGTCTGGCAGCCAACCGTTTTCTTCCCGAAGCGGGATTGTCTTCATGACGGCCGCAGCACGCTCGGGTGCATAGGCAAAAAGGCCGTATGTTGGTGCGGTAAATATAACTACATCTCCCGGCCGGCATATTACCTGCATCAGGATGCTGAATGCCTCTGTGACAGAATTGAAAAATATGACCTGGCGTTCATTTATCGTCTCGCCGGAATCCGTTCGAAGCCCTTCCTCACTCCAGTACGCCGCCACTTGCCGCCGACACGATGCATCCCCCGCTGCAAACGCGTATTGTGATATCCCGTCCCCAGAAAGAGCGCTTGCGGCAGCCTGCACTGCCGGAGTGAACGGACTCATGCGGAGCGGACTGCCGTTTCCTAGATTGAACGGGCTCATGCAGAGCGGGGGCGCATATCCCAAGCTGTACACTTCGTTCCCAGCTTTGTATGCGTCATCGATCGTTTTCAACTCCGGATAAAAGGGATGACCATCGGGGCGCTCACCCGCGTGCGGAAGCCCGCGTTTCGCCCGGGCTATTTCAGGCCGTGATAACGTCAGCCGCTTTATCGACATCACTTGCGCTGTTCCTTCAATCAGTTTATTCATATGACATCCTCACACTAATACAGCCACCGTATGCATCGGAACCCCTCGGCGTAACGGCAATCATTTTTTAAGCCATACAGTGCTGAAGAACTGGCACAGAAGCACACCCATTTTTCCCCTACGCGCTCAAATTCACTCTTATAGCTTCTCAGTAGTTTCATTTTGAACTCCCATTGATCCGTTACGTCAATAAAAAAATCCGGCGTGAATCCGCTCTCCCCCTCGTACCAACTGCTCGCATACGCCAGCACCCTCTTTACGTGTTTGGCCCCGTGGAGAGTGGCATGGCTCAGGCCCCAGTGGTCGTGGTGCGGGTCGCCCGTCCAATGGGTGAACACCCAATCAATGTGATGTTGCTCTATGATTTGGGTCACCTGAGTGTTGAGTTTGTGGGCGTAATCCAAATCAAAGGTGGAAAAGTCTCCGCAAATCAACTCCGCACCCAGCGCGTCTGCGGCCAGCTGTCCTTCCGCACGGGCCTGCTCGCCGCTGCGCAGTGGCTGAAAAGAGGACGCAGATACAAAACCGGAGCTCGTGCCGACAAAAATATATAGCGTATGCCCTTCGTCCCGGAGCTTTTTTAGGGAAGCACCGCAGCCCAGCTCCACATCATCAAAATGGGCGCCCATTGCCAAAATATTCATGGTTCTCCCCTTTCCGTGAATGGCCTGGTCAGCAACGCCAGCTCCTGCTTCATATATAGGAACACACGCACAATCTTTTCCGGCTCATAGGAATAGGAAATACGGGCGATGATTCTGTCCGGGTCCGGCCAGCCTATCGCGCTCCCTGTAATGAAATTGACCCTGTATCGGCTGAACAGATAGATTAGTAGTGATTTGTCATCTTCGATTACCGTATCCTCGTAGCGCATACCTCTATATGCAGTAAAATCTAAGAGACAGAAAAATCCTGACTCTGGCATGGACCCCGGTACAAAGTAAACGCCGGGTATCCCTTCCAGCAAGAGGCCGGCAGCCTCTTGAGAGGGACAGCAGCTTTGTACAAAATCTTTTACCTGCTGCCGATAAGGGCTGGTCACCGCCGAAATACCTTCCACCGCCGCAATGACCAGATTGAGGTTGAATGCGTACCGATCCATCAACTCACTGAAATAGGTCTGATATGCGGCACTGCGTGAAGGTAAATCGTTGAACGTGGCAGCGAGGGCAACTGCACTCAGATGAGAAGCAGAGTCGATTGTCTGAAAGATGGAGTCCCGTAATCCGCGGATTAGCACCTCGTCGGCGACAATAAAGCCTGCTCTGATTCCCGCCATGCCGTATGCCTTAGATAGGCCGAGAACAGAGATCACGTTCTGAAACTCCTCGTCAAAGTGTGCAGCGGGTATTGCGAGGTTATCTCGATCAAAGCAGAGGTCTCTGTAGAGAAGGTCATCGATCAGGAGTGCCCCGTGCTCCCGGCATACGGAGGCAATCTCCTTTACCAGTGCCTCATGGCAGGGCCCCATCACCTTTCCCGTGGGATTGTGGGGATTCTCCTGGAAGAACGCCGCGACACGCGGGGGATGGTCACTGCGACATTGTTGCATAAGCTCCTTGTTGATATTCTTGATGGTTTTACTCAGCTTCTGCGGGTCAACCAGCCAGTTGTCGTCTGCGCTGAGAGGGAGAAACCGTGTATTCCCCCCCAGACGCTCAGGTTCAAAGGCGAACAAACCATATGACGGCGCGGTAAACAGGATAACATCCCCGGGCTGAATTATCATTTTTAGGATCAGATGGAATGCGTGGGTGGTAGACTCAGTAAGAATGATATTTTCAGGAGTCGTCTTTTTGCTGAAGCCTGTCTGGTGCAGGTAGGCACAAATCGTTCGGCGGCAGTTCAGGTCTCCTGCTGGAAACGGATATTGCGACAACTCCGTTGTCTGCAAAATCTGCTCTATAGCGTTTACGGCAGGCGGAAAGGGTGGAAACAGAAGTGGGCTGCCACCGCCAAGGCTATTGTTTATACTCTCCGGTAACACAGTCCTCTTGGCGTACAGAGCATCGCCGTACACTCCAAAGGCATCGTTAATGGTCTTCAGCATCCCGTGGAAGGGCTTTCCGTCTGGCCGCCTGCCCGAATTGGGAAGCCCGCGCTTTGGGACGCGAAGTTCTTCATGGGTGGAAAGCAGTCTCTTTACAGAGGAAGGCTTTCTCTCCAGAATGCTGGAAAAGGTAGCCTTTCGAACATACTTAAGATAGCGCGAAAACTGATGTGGCACGAAATCAGTGTCCAAATGCAGGCTCTCCATTTCCTGCAAGGAGTACCATCGCCCCTCTGCAATCTCCCGTTCCGAGAGGGAGAAGTGTTCCTCCTTGCCCAGCATTAGGAGAAAGACCGCCACAATATGCGTATCCAGCGTCTCAACAGCCAAGACGGAAAACGACTTCGCTGGGAAACAAACACCTAGTTCCTCCTTAACCTCCCGTATTGCCGCAGCGATATGGTCCTCTCCGGACAACGCACTTCCACCGATGCACTCCCAATAACCAGGATATCGGCTTTTCTCCGCTGCGCGACGGGTCAAAAAGAATCGCTGCCCATCAAAGGGCCACACCTCAATTGAGAGGTGATACAAGCCGCTGGGTATAGGCTGGTCGGATGGGTGTCCGCGCTGGACGAGTTTGCCATTCTCATCGTAAAGATCCCAAAGTTCCATTGCTCTATTCTCCGTCTATGAGAGACATATCTATCCACGTCCCATCACCCACATCCCAGAAAGCAACACTCCCAGAAGATGCAGTTTGATTAATGAGATCGGGCATATTCCTGTACGAAATAGGCTGAAGCAAAGAAAAAATACGAGAGTTGACGATGTGAATCCCTGTGCTGACTTGGACAGTATGAATTGGCTTTTCAGCGATTTTTTGCACAGTGTAAGCACCGTCGTTCAAGATAACCCCAAAAGGGACTTGAATACTTTGCTTTTTTACAAGAATCGTAATATCCGCGCCCCATTTCTTGTGCGCCTCAATTGCTTCAGCGTAAGAAAAAAGTCCCAAATTATCACAGTTGCACAGAACAAAGTCACCCTTAAGCTGGCCTGCCAGAAGGCCAATACCGCCGACCGTCCCCAGAGGTTGAGGCTCTACAATATAATAAATCTCGCAGGGGAGCGGTATCGCAGACAAGTATGTACGAATGAGCTCACTATGTTCATGGAGCAGCAAATAAAAGCGTGAGAACCCATAGTTGATAAGATTTCTAATGCATTTTTCTATAATAGGTTGATTTTCGAATAAGAGCAAAGGCTTTGGAAGTATGCCGGAATATGGCTGCATCCGAGTTCCTTTTCCGCCGGCCATAATGACAACAGGCAGTTCAAACGAAGTCGCTATCATAATATTAGGAAGTTCACCGTCCTTTTTTCATAGAAACAAAAATTTAGATATTTTCTATAATATCACAAATCCCCATCGCTATCAACCCAAAAATCGGAATTTGTCTTTAGTCTGGCACATAAAGCATTTATACTATCCAAACTTCCCAAATAATCAACGCAATGTTTTGCCAAACGATTGGCGCTGATTGCAAGAAACATCGTACACGAACCCGGCTTTTTTCCTCCCACTGCTGGAACATATCCAGCGCTTCTTGATAAAGGTTTTGAAGGGGAGCCGCTATTTTTGCCCACAAATAATCACTATTGAAAATTAAGATTTCAAGATTTGATAAGAACCTGTTTAGTATTTTCTCAGTAACAAGCGAATAAAGGCGAGGGAAAACATTTGGAAAGAATTCTGCAATTTCTTACAGCATCTTTCAAATACTATAACTAATGATTAAACGGCGGGCAAACGGTTTTCGGCCTGCCCGTCTATATTTTTCTAAAATACCCTTGACAAAGTTTATCTGAGGAAACCGGATTTTTATGGAAAGGAGAAAAGCGATAATATGCCTACAAATGTACGACCCGAAGTATCCAAGAAAAATCCCTACTACATAGAGCGTGAGCGATACTACGAGCTGAAACACTTCTGCCGGCAGTATCCGATTTGGAAGAAAGCTCATGCGGCCCTCGATGGACTGAGCCGGCGACCTGCTGATTTGGAGTTGTTCAGCGAGACTGGAGAGACAAGCGATCCAACATTCCG
>CATJIF010000170.1 GCA_949740445.1 uncultured Peptostreptococcaceae bacterium
ATAAAAGGAGGTGATGGCCGATGGCTGAATGGCCGGTGGAGCGCACCATAACCAGCGCAGGAAAGGCTGTAGAGAACATGGGAAGCGCTTACGATGCAGAGGTGAGAGGGTTTTTGGCGGAAAAGCGCGTGCTGGCAGTGATTTTGAAGGGATGCGTCAAAGAGTTTCGGGATTGCAGCCTCGCAGAGATTGCAGACACCTGCATTGAGGGAATGCCGCAGGTAAATGCGGTAGGTGTCGATAAAGATGCGACCAATCCGACAGCGGATGGTTTTGCGGTTTCTATGTCTGCGGGCGATAAGATTACGGCTGCGGCCAACGACGATATCAGCAAAAGCGAAGGCGGTGTCCGCTACGATATCCGGTTTTTGGCTACAGCGCCGAAGTCGGGAGAATCCATCCGAATGATTTTAAATGTAGAAGCGCAGAGAGATTACTATCCCGGCTATCCTATCGTTACGCGAGGCGTGTATTACGCCGCCCGGATGATCAGCGCACAGAAAAGTGTGGAGTTTACAGACGATCATTACGAAAATATCAAAAAAGTATATTCGATCTGGATTTGCTATCGCGTTCCGCAGAAGCGAAAGAATACCATTGCCTGCTACGAGCTGAGAGAGCGATTTTTAGCGGGCAAAGCGGAAACTGCGGCAGAGGATACAGAGCATTACGATCTGATGTCGGTTCTGGTGTTGGGGCTGGGAGATCCGGAGCAGGCAGAAAAGGGCAGCACCTTGCGGATGTTGGGAACAGCGCTTTCCGCAACGCTTGATTCGGAAACAAAGAAACAGGTGCTGTCAGAGGAATTTAACATTCCGATGACACAGCTGATAGAAAGGAAGGTGGAAAGGATGTGTAACCTGAGTCAGGGGATCTGGGAGGAAAGCTGGGAAGCTGGCGAAAAGGCCGGGCGAGAGGCTGGCGAATCCTTGTTTGCACAGTTGATCCGCTGCCTGCTTGCAGACCAGAGAATGGCTGATGTGGAATTGGCGACAGAAGATAAAAATGCGCGGCTCCGCTTGTATCGGGAATACAAAATTCAATAGAGCTAAGGGATAAAAGATTTTCGCCTGTTCTGTTCAATAGAAAGTAAGGCAGATAACGGTTTTAAAAATGCAGTTACGCAGTGATGTAACTGCATTTTTTATGGGAAGCTGCATGCGGTCTTGAGAGTTGCATCAAAGTTGACAGTGTACCAGCCGATACGCAGGACGTTTGTGCCTTGTCTCATCGTAGATGCTGTCCGCATATCATTAAATAGCAGGAAGAAAAAATTTTTTATGTAAAAATATTGAAAATTCAATTGACAGGCATGCAAATCAATGTTAATATATGGATATACCAAAAATTACTAATAAATATTTGTTTTTCCATGAGAATTATCTGCTATAAACATCGGCCATTTTAAGAAAATAAGGCGGAGAAAAGCGCAGAATGGTGGAAAGACAACAGGCACAGTGTGCCGGAGAAAGGAGAGGCCATGGGATATGCAGAAAAAACAGAAACGATGGAATTTCAGGAGCGCGACAGAGGGGAACGGGAGGTAACTTTTCAACTGATCGAGCACATCGGCGTCATCAGCGAAAATAAGGGCTGGCAACGGGAATTAAATGTAGTTTCGTGGAACAGCATGCAGCCGAAATTCGATATTCGCGACTGGGATGAGGATCACGAGCACATGCGCAAAGGGCTGACGCTGACAAAAGGAGAACTGCGAGAGCTGAGGAATATCCTCAAGGATATGGATTTAAGCAAAACGCCGGTACCCGAAACCGCATGCCGCAGAAAAAAGAAAGAAACAGCAACCATAACCGCTGCGGAGAAGCAGGCTCTCAGCGAAGGATTTACAGAACAGGTGCCGTTTTAAAAGGCAGCGCTACGCATCAGTAGCAACGTACATCGGCAACGGCGCAGATTGGCAGAAGTGCCCATCGGCAGAGTATATCAGCAGCGATTGCACACATCGGTGCAGACGCTGTGGTTCAGCAACCGGCTGACTTTGCCGCCAATCGGCAGATGTGCTCGGCGGCTTGCTGTGCAAGCTCACTCATGGACAGCGACGGATCGACGCCGACGACTTGATGGTTGCAGCGGTTGGTGGGTATGAGGAGCTTGCAGGCGTCGCTTTGCCCCACAGCCTTTGCCATGGCAGGCGTCACTTCGCCTAAAAGAGCGTCGGCGCAGACAATGCCCAGAGGACCGACGATAACATCCGCCCGCCGGCAGTTGACGATAACAGCATTTTCGCCGGTAGCCCCCTGCGGGGCGCCGGCCTTCAGCATGGAAGCGGTAGCGGCGCTGTTAGTGCCTACAGCAGTAATGGTTTCGGATAAATGAGCGGCTTTCAGCCGTTCAATCAGAAGCTGGCCCAGGCGACCGCCCTGGCCGTCGATTACGAGAATGTTCACAGAGAGAACCTCCTTTGCAGAAGAGAAAAAAGTCTAATCGAACTGACGGATCGTGTAACGGTACTTGCCGGAGCCGCTGGGCGCGATGTCCGAAACCTGCTCCATGGTAAACGAAACGCCGGGAAGCAAGGCTTCCAGATCAGCTCGGTAGCTGTTTAGAACTTCGACAGCATTGTTGGAGGGGCGCAGAACCACCCTGGCCGTAGCGCTGCTCTGGTCGTGCTGGATTACCTGGAATTTCAGAATATCGCCGTACTTGCGCGTCAGCTGGCTGACGAAATTTCCGTGCACCAGTGTTCCGTCTGCGGCGATCAGCAACGCATCCTGGCGGCCATCCAGACTGCGCAGCACGGGCAGGGCATTGCTGTACGCACCGGAGGGCAGAGCGGTTGTTGGTGCGGAATCGGAGGCATACGTGGCCATGTCCCCTAAAATATAGCG
The DNA here is from genome assembly GCA_949740445.1 of uncultured Peptostreptococcaceae bacterium. Lineage (GTDB taxonomy): Bacteria > Bacillota > Clostridia > Peptostreptococcales > Anaerovoracaceae > RGIG446. The sequence continues at coordinate 2,850 of CATJIF010000170.1, forward strand.
CAGCCGCGGCTGTGCAAAATTGTTTAGATCGGTAACGCAGACCAGTCCGCTTTCACCGTCGGCAACCGGCGTAAAATCGCGGGGGCTCAAAAGTTCGATGACGGCATTTTCAAAGGTAGCGTGTATCTGACGGTCCGGTGCTTCAAACCCTAAAATACCAGCATCCCTGGCGCCGTATTCGTTGACGCAGGGGCAGGAAAAGACGCGTTCGATTACCTGGCGCTGCTCTTCGTGCAGCGTTTCAGAGGTAGAGACGACAGCTTTTAAAGAAATGTGAAGGCGCACGGATGCCTGTTCCATCAGCGAGGCGAAGGCGTACAGAGCCGTAGCATAACCGTACAAATATTCGGGATGGTAACGGTCGATAGAAGCGGCATAGCTGCCGATGCACTCCGGATTGAGCTGATAGGCGGAGATAGTAATGCGGTTTTTGAGATATTTGTCTTTTTTGCGATAGCTTTCGGCCTGATTGGCAGAAAGTTCTATGGGATTGCCCCAGATCATAACGCTGCGGCTGCCCGGAGTAATGCCCCACCAGGACATGCCGCGCCAGCGGGCGGCCTCGTAGTGTTCTACGGTATAGCGGTCCATAAAAAATACGACAGGTTCGCCGGTAGAACCGCCGGATTTATTGAGGATAAAGCCGGAGCGGTCGGCCTTGCCGTTGATATAGCGCTCCGAATCCGCCTGAAACTGCCGCTTTGTCAGGATGGGCACGCGCTGCAGGGCAGCGTAAGGGTCGCGGCGAATCTCCTTTGCGGTAAGCTGCAGATCCGCATAGGCAGGCACGCCGTCGGCGCAGGCGCACAAAAGGGAAGCGAGCTTTTCCTTCTGCAAGTCGATCAGCTGACTTTTGGTGTAATTCTGCGAGCGGAGCAGCTCACTGCGGTATTTGCGGATACGGTTTCCGTTTTTTATTTCCATCAGGGGATAGAGAACCCCTTCGATCATGGGTTTAATGATATCCATGGCATTTCATTACCTTTCAAAATCGTTTCTGCATCCGCACAAGAAAAAGAAAAGCCAGGCGCAGAACCGGCATGCGAAAGCCGGTCGCTGCACCGCGGCAATGGCTCAAACCACCGAAACACCGGTGCAGGGCCTTGGAGCACATGCACCAGTATTTCGGCGGGCGTATCCGATGGCCGGGCTTTCAGATCAGAGCAAAGCCTGGGAAGCCTTTTCGAGGTCGTTGACCTTAAAGACCAGCGAGGCTTTGCCACTGTTGGAAAATCCGTACATATAGGAAATATTTAACTGGGCCTCTGCCAGCTTCTGCAGAATCGTGTGAAGAGCGCCCGGCTCGTCGGTTACGTCTACACAGAGGATGTCGTTGACGCGGACTGTATAGTTATTTTCCTTTAATACGGCGACGGCCTTTTCGGTGTCGTCAACGATGACGCGGACGATGCCGTAATCCGTGACATCGGCCAGATTTAATGCGGTCATATTAACGCCAGCCCGGGTGAGGGCCTCGGTAAACGATAACAGTCTGCCGGGTTCATTTTGTACAAAGACAGAAATTTGTTTGATAGTCATAAGGCGTCCTTCCTTTCTGCAAGCTACAGGGTTCTCTTGTCGATTACGCGCTTTGCCTTGCCCTGGCTTCTGGCAATGGTCTTGTGCTCTGCCAATGTAAGTATAACACTAATCCGCAGTACGCTGTCCAGTTTTTGCTTAATTTTTCTGCGGATTTCTTCCATTTCGGTAACGGAATCGCTCATGTATTCCGGATTCAGCTCTACCTGGATTTCGATGGTATCGAGCACGCCCTGGCGGTCTACGATAATAACATAGTTGGGGCTGACTTCAGGGACCTCCAGGAGAACGCTTTCAATCTGCGACGGGAATACGTTGACGCCGCGGATAATCAGCATGTCGTCGGTACGGCCGATGATGCGGGCCATGCGCACGCTGGTTCTTCCGCAGTCGCAGGGGCTGTGATCCAGGCTGGAAAGATCGCGGGTGCGGTAGCGCAGGAGGGGCATCGCCTCTTTTGTCAGGTGTGTAAAGGTCAGCTCGCCTGCGATGCCGTCTGCAACGGGAAGCAGCGTATCGGGATCGAGGATTTCCGGATAGAAGTGATCTTCGCAGACGTGAAGTCCATTTTGCATCTGACAGCTGCACGAAACGCCTGGGCCCATAATTTCGGACAGGCCGTAGATGTCGTGGGCGGTAATCCCCAGGCCGGCTTCGATTTTCGCCTTCATCTCCTTGCTCCAGGGCTCGGCACCGAAGATGCCGATGCGAAGGGCAATGTCCTCAGGCTTTGTTCCATCGTCGGCGAGAGCTTCCGCCAAAAACATGGCGTAGGACGGCGTGCAGGCTAAAATCGTGGGGTTGAAATCCTTCATCAGCGTCAGCTGATTGCGGGTATTGCCGCTGGAGGCAGGAATTACGCCAGCGCCCAAACGGGTAGCGCCATCGTGCAGGCCCAGACCGCCGGTGAACAGGCCATAGCCGTAAGATACCTGGATGGTATCGTCCTTCGTACCGCCGGCGCAGCAGATAGAACGGGCGGAGCATTCGGAAAACATATCCAGATCCTTTCTGGTGTGCGGTACGGCTGTGGGTTTTCCCGTGGTTCCAGAAGAAGCGTGGATGCGCACGAATTCGCTTTGGGGCGCAGAGCAGATGCCGAAAGGATAATTGTCGCGCAAGTCCTTCTTCGTGGTAAAGGGCAGCTTTACGATATCGTCGATGGACTTGATGTCGCCGGGCTCGATGCCCAGAGCCTGCATTTTGGTGCGGTAAAATTCCACGTTTTGATAGACGCGGGCCACAGTATCTTTCAGGCGTTCGCTCTGCAGGGCGTGCATTTCATCGCGGCTCATGGTTTCGATGGGTTCGTTCCAGATCATTTTCATTTCCTCCTTTGCAAGACGGCGGCGTCACCAAATGCACCCCTCCTTCATATGCTGTAGCATACGTTAACCCGATTCCCGAAAAAAGCCGCAGGCGCAGGCCTTCGGCGGGGGAAATAAAGAAATTAGGAGGTAAACATATGGGATTTTGCAGCAATGGATGCGGCGTCGATGACAGCCTGCTGTTCTTCTTTCTGTTATTGCTGGTGATTCTCTGTATGCCCGGATTGTGTGGAGACTGCGGCAACTCTTCCAACGACAGCTGCTGCTGTTAGCAACAGGCCATACGCGTATTCTGCCGTGCCGGCGGGGCGGTTTTGCCCCGGCCGGGCGGCTGCGGGGCCGCATTGGCCCAAAGGTTGAAAAGAGAAACAAAAAAGGGTTCTCCATCTCTTTTGTAAAGAGACGGAGAACCCGCGTTACCACTCTTTTTGTCAAAATAAAATTCCGACCACTCAGGACAATCATCCGTATCCCGATAACGGGGGAATCCGTGCGCTCCTACTTTTTTCCACGATCCGCCTGCGAAACCCATCTGCACGAAATGTACCTGTGGGCACATCGACGCGTACAAAGGGGCAGCGGCCTTGGTAAATAGGTTCAGAGCGCCAGCTCAAGGGGGAACTTCGCTGTTTCGTTCGCTGCCGGTTTTCAGCAGATCCGGCTCTCTGTGAAACGAAGCGATACGGCTACTTTACCCTGTCAAAGCCTTTTTCGTTATTGGAGCCATTATACTCTCGGATATTTTGGTTGTCAATTCCTTTTTTGCTTTTTCTTCTTGCATAGAGAAGTTTAAGGCTGTCTTTTTTACCATCGCCTTTCTTTTTCTGTCTGCTTCGGATGCTCTATTTAACAGCTCCATCCAATGGCATCATTTCCGATGTGCCGATTCCGCCTGCAAAAAAGACTTCTAAAAAACGAAAAATTATTCTGGACAAACCGGAAATCTGCTGCTATAATAAGAAAAGTGATATGTCTCCTTGGTCAAGTGGTCAAGACGCAACCCTCTCACGGTTGAATCAGGGGTTCGACTCCCCTAGGGGATACCAACAATCGCCCAAAGAGGGCAAAAACGCTGAAATTATAATGGTTTCAGCGTTTTTTTATGCGCCGGAAAGCCGCGTGTTGACGCGCGGCTTTTCAGCTATGGGTGCTTTTTTCCAGCGATCATCAGCGGAAGAAACAGCATGGCAAAATAGACAAGCAGGTTCGGAAGAGAAAGGCAGCGGTCGAAGAGCGCGGTTTCCAGCATGCCGATAGCGGGAAAGGCGATCAGGATAATAGCGTTCCACAGCCGGCCGGCGCGCAGGATGTGCTGCCAGTTGCGGTTGTTGAAGGTTACGCCGGGGATGCTGAGATTCAGAATGCCGTCGGAATAAAAACTGACAGCGTGTTCGTCGTACCAGGAGGGAAGAGCCTCTCTGGCAAGGAGATAGAACCAGGCGCCGATAAAAATGCTCAGAAGTTCGTATACGAACAGGCTGCTGAGGTCGTAATGCAGATGTCGGGCAAAAAGCAATTCCAGCGCAGCGGTCAGCACGCAGAGAAAAAAGATGAGGCCGCGCCGCATCCGCGTATTTCTTTGTACCCTGGGAACCTCATCTGAAAGCGTCAGCGCTTTTTTTAGCAGTGTTTCTGCCTGCTGAGGGTTTAGCTGCTCGGTTGCGGGCATGTTGCGGCTTTCCAGCAATTCTGCAACACTGACCTGAAGCTGCTCTGACAGCGGCACTAAAAGCGTGATATCCGGCAGACTGCCGCCTCGCTCCCACTTGCTGACGGCCTTATCTGAGACAAAGAGCTTTGCTGCCAGCTCCTTTTGCGTAAAGCCTTGCTTTTTTCTCTGCTCAGCGAGAAATGTTCCAAATTGTTGCTTATTGATTTCAAACATATAAAGTCACATGTGCAGATGCCGTCCCGACGGTTTTTTTGCCCGTGCGGCGGCTCTCTTTCCTTTCTTTACAGATTTCGGCGTCGTGTTTCTCGTGTATTGAGAGTACGCTTTATTGTACCTAAAAAATTGAAAAACGGCAATCTACCAGCAGTGGAATGCTGCCGTTACATGTGTATACCGGCAGGCGAAGCGCACAGATTGCCCCTTGATTTTACTCCATTTCTCCCCGTATAATTAAAAGATAAAAACAGGCTGGAATATACGTTCGGCGGTTAGACACATCCTCTGCCGACGGATGTTTCGAATAAAGGAGATATGCAGATGGAGCAAAAGAAAGCAGAGGTAGTCGCAGCTCTGATTCGAAAGGGCGATGCGTTTCTCATCTGTCAGCGGCCGGCGAATAAACAGCGGGGCCTGCTGTGGGAGTTTGTCGGCGGCAAGGTGGAGCAGGACGAGACGAAGGAGCAGGCGCTGATCCGGGAATGTCGCGAAGAGCTGGGCATTACTGTCAGCGTCGGACCTGTGTTTGCGCAGCTGGAGCACAGGTATCCGGATTTAGAGGTGCATTTAACACTGTTTTGTGCTTCAATCGTCGAAGGGACGCCGCAGCTTTTGGAGCACAATGATATGCGGTGGATTCGTGCGGTAGAAATTCCCGAATACGATTTCTGCCCGGCGGATGTGGAGATTTTAACGATGCTGATGGAGGAAACGCTGCGCTGACGAGCGCATGGCGCCTGCTCTGCAAACGCTGCGGTTTCCGTTTTGATGAAAGAACGGTTTTCTTATGCACGAGAACATGATAGAATAGATACCATACAGGCAAAGCGGAGGTGACAGGGCAAGGACGATGGAAGGCGAAAGACGAACGCTTAAGCAGCAGGAGGATGGACGGATTGCGGATGTGGTGGAAAAGCGGCAGAGAAAAGCCGAACAAGCGGACATGCAGATGACAGTGGCGCAGGAGGAAACGCAGTCGCTGCAAGTTATCGCCCGCATGCACAGCCTGTTTCCTGCGAAATTTGGAATTCCGCGGCAGAGCGGCCTAGCAGAGGCGGTAAAGTCGACGGTGGTGTTCGAGCCGGCGTATCGGGCCGCAGAGGCGGTTCGGGGCCTGGAAGGTTTTTCCCATCTCTGGCTAATCTGGCAGTTTTCGCAGGCGGTAAGAGACGAATGGATGCCGACAGTACGGCCGCCGCGCCTGGGAGGAAATCGACGCATGGGCGTCTTTGCCACGCGCTCGCCCTTTCGGCCCAATGCCATCGGATTGTCGGCGGTCCGGCTGGAAAAAATCGAATTTCAGCAGAATCTGGGGCCGGTGCTGCATGTGGCTGGAGCCGACCTGATGGATCAGACGCCCATTTACGATATCAAGCCCTATTTGCCGTATGCGGACAGCTATCCCGATGCATCCTGCGGATTTTCGCAGCCATTGCAGGGACATTGCCTGCAGGTGGAGTTTCCGCAGCGCTGGCGCAACCTGCTGCCGCCGGCACTGTGCGAAGCACTTGTACAGATTTTGGAGCAGGACCCGCGCCCGGCGTATCACAGCGATTCCCAGAGGGTATACGGGTTTGTATTCGCCGACTGGAACGTCCGCTTTGCGGTCAGCGGAAGCGTACTGACGGTATGTTCCATAGAACCGGTCAGTGGCGAAGAAGCGCCGCGATGGTAACATGCTGGTAAAGCGATGGAGATTGCTGCGCGACGAATGCAAAACATGAGCGGAGAAAACCCAGGGCGCGAAGAAAAGCGGATGAAGAAAAGCCCTAGCGGTGCAAATTTGCTGCCAGGGCCTGTGTTGTAAGAAACGGAAAATGACGGACGATGCCGCTTGCTGCAATGCGCTGCAAAACAGCGCGAGAAGGGCTTGCAGCCTTACAGGATGGTAACGCCGTCGATGAGTTCCTCTTCGAAGGCAGAGCGGTGAAACGGCGTATAGTTGCCAGGAAGTCCGCCGGTGTGCAAAAAGATTACGGTTTCGCCCTGCTGGATCACGCCGGATTTGATCATCTGCGTCATGCCATAGAAAGTTTTGCCCGTATAGCAGGGGTCGAGGATGATCGCTTCTTTGCGGGCCACGTGGCATACGGTTTCGCGGACTTCTTTGACGGGATTGTTATAGGCACCCCACGTGTATTCCTGGGTAATGTCGAAGTCGCCGAGCTTGACATCCATGTGGAAATCGTAGAATTTTTCTGCCCTGCGGTAATATTCCATCATGTGCTCCTGAGGATCGTCATTCCAGGGTGTAATGCAAACGCCGGTGAGGGAAAGCGGGGAGCCTTCGTTTTTGAGGCCGCAGAACAGGCCCAGATACGTACCCATGCTTCCCACAGTAGTAACGATGCGGGCGGGGCCCAAATCCATTTCCTTCGCCTGCTGCGTCAGCTCCATGGCGCATTCATAGTAGCCCAAAAGTCCCAGCTCGTTGGAGCCGCCTACGGGGATAAAATATACCTTTTCGCCCTGCTTTTCGTAGGTTTCGGTCATCCTTGCCACCAGGGCAGACAGCTGCTGTGCTTCGGGAATGCCGGGCTTGGGAGCCTCTAAGATGACGTCGGCGCCCATGATGCGGTCTAACAGCATGTTGGCGGAGAGCTCTCCGGGATAGCGGTCAACGCAGCAAATGGCGCATTTTAAGCCGTACTTTGCAGCGACAGCAGCGGTTAAGCGGCCGTGATTGGTCTGTGCGCCGCCTACGGTCAGAAGCATGGTAGCGCCTTGCTTTTGCGCATCGTAAAGAAAGTATTGCAGCTTGCGCAGCTTGTTGCCTCCCACACCGAGGCCAGTCATATCTTCGCGCTTGATATATAGATGGATCTTAAGTTCTTCGGACAGGGTGCTCAGATAGTCTAACGGCGTTGGCAGATGAAGGAAGTTCACCTTTTCATGGTTTAAAAGCATAAGAAATTTTCCTCCTGATTGAAGTTGAGATAGTAAGCAAAAGAAGATTTACCCTTGTCAACCGAGGGAAGCTCGGATCAAATCTCTGTTATCAGTATACCGCGGATTGCGGAAAAGGGCAATGATAAAATCGGAAAGCCACCTTTGTGCGGCTGTCGAAAAAGCTCGAAAAAAGTCCCTTGCAATAGTAAAATAGTAAATGTAAAATTATAGAAATGAGATAAAAAATTACAATTCACCTGATAAAGGTACAAGGAGGATGCAATGGGACGGATGGAACACGATATGGCGAAAGTGATACAGGAAATTGAACACAAGACTTCACCGGAAAAGCGAAGACATCTGCGGTTGCTGATTGAAATCGCAGCAGAGGTCGTAAAGCGCTGTCCCTACCTGTCTCAAATTCCGCCAGAAGAAGAAGTCGAATTGATCCGCATATTGAAGGAAAAAGAATTGATATAGCGGATATTCGCTAAAAGAATACCGAATACTCGACGTATCGGTCTTACACTTTTTTGATATATAATTAACGAAAAGATGAGGTGCGACATGGTTACGAATCAAGGGGTTATCGAAACGTTACATTGTATATTAGAAGAACGCGGCTGGTCGGTCAACCGCCTAGCTGTAGAAGCGAATATGTCTCAAAGTACAATACAATCGCTCTTTGGCGCGAATCAGGAATATCTGCCCTCTCTTCCTACCTTAAATAAAATATGCGAAGCGCTGAATTTGGACGTGTGGGAGTTTTTAAAAATGGTAGAGGGCGAGTATCAGACCCTTTCATCTGCAGAGGAACGCCACATCGTGCAGGAGGTGCAGAAGCTGTCCTGGAAGCAAAAGAAAAAGCTGTTGGAATTTCTGGAGGTAATGAGTGAGGCATTTTAAGCAAAAACAGCTTTTAATTTGTGCGTAAACGCCGGCGCGGATATGTGTGGACCGCGCGGTGCAAGATAAGCTTACCCTCGATTGATAAGAGTACAGACGCTTTTTAGCGGCGAATGATTGCAAATTCTGTGTTGGTTTCGACTTACATGCGTCCTGTGTGCATCTCAGCCACCCGAAACTCGCAACTGTGATCCCGCTGAAAGGCCGAAAGATTTTGAGAACCGCATCGGCGATGAGACAAGGCACAGGCAGACCTGCGCATTTGGCGATACGCTGGTTTTGCTGCAACGCAGTATGTGGCTCTGGTGCGATGCTCAACCCCATGTGTCGTCCTTGCCAATCGAGGGTAAAATAGCTTCTTTAAATAATAAACGCAATGTGCAAGGCACGATAGGAGTAGTGAACACAGCAAATGATGCAGCAAGAGTGGAAGGTGTCTGAGAATATTCCTTACGATGATCAGGTGGCGGTGCAGGAAGATCAGAACGGGCTGAAACGATTTTATTATGAGTATTTTCATAATTACTATGAAGATGTATATCGGATTATACTGGGCAAGGTCAATGATCCGGAATGTGCAAGAGACATATTGCAAGAAACGTTAATCAAGGCGTTGGAAAAACGCAGCCAGCTGAAGCAATTTGAAAAGGCAAAATACTGGTTGTTTACAATTGCCAACAATGTGACAAACGATTACTTCAGAAAAGAACAGCAGCGAAGGTTGTGGGTGAAAGAGGATGAGGACGGCAATGCCCACGAGAAGGACATACCAGTAGGGGATATGACCTTCAATGCCGTCTGCAAAAATAGCGATGTCCGCATTTTAATCCAATGCCTGAACCGACTGCCAGCGCATCAGCAGAGCGTTATTCGCATGCATCACATCGCTGGTATGAAATTCAGTGAAATTGCCGAGCAGACAAATGTCAGCGTCAATACCATTGCCAGCTGGTATTATCGCGGATGCCGCAAGTTAAAGAAGTGGCTGGAGGAAGAAGGCGGTTTTTCACAAGATGAATAACAGAGAAGAATGGTCGGATACCGAACGGTCGATACAGACGATGATAGAAAAGATTCAGAAGGAGTATCCGGATTTTTGGAAAGAAACTCCTTCTCCTTCAGAGGATATACGATATCTGAAGCGATATCAAAAAAAGCTTCGCAGCAGACGGCGCCGCATGAATATGGCGGCTTGTTTTGCCTGCGTAGTTATCTTTGGAAGTGGTATGGCGCTCTGGTTGGATTCTTCCGCTGCCTACGGCGTAAAGTTTGCGTTAGAGAAACGATACTTTGAAGTGACGGGGCTGGTATCGGCGACCGATCCAGAGCGGGTGAGTGATGAAAACAGCATGGCCGTTACCATTCAGGACGAGTCGCAGATAGAGACATATAAGAAGTTTTGGGATGGATTGATGATTCCGGGATATATACCGGAGGGATAT
>CATJIF010000171.1 GCA_949740445.1 uncultured Peptostreptococcaceae bacterium
TTTCACCGCTTGCTCCTGCGTTCGCTTACGCTCACAACGCTGTCCGTTTTGCCGACAAATCGACTGCGCACATTGTGCTTGTCTCTTTGGGCAAAAAGGCAACGCCGCGGTGCAATAGATATCAGAAAAAGAAGGCGGCGGCCATGAGCATATCTCTTTTTTTACACAACGAAAAAGCCTATGACGCAGCCGCAGCGATGCTGTCGCAAACCGGACGGGCGGCTGTGATTCACCCCACGGGAACGGGTAAATCCTTCATCGGATTTAAGCTTTGCGAAGACCATCCCGAGGCGACCGTTTGCTGGCTGTCGCCTAGCGAATACATCTTCGACGCCCAGCGGAACAACCTGAAAAAAGAAACCGGCGGCGATATGCCGCAGAACATCCGGTTTTATACCTATGCCAGGCTAACCTACATGACTGATCAGGAGTTAAAGGACATTGCACCTGATATTATCGTGCTGGACGAATTTCACCGCTGTGGGGCAGAGGTCTGGGGCGCGCGGGTAGAAACCCTGCTGAGCCTTCATAAAGAAGCGCAGGTGCTGGGGCTTTCCGCCACGAATATCCGCTATCTGGACCATCAGCGCGACATGGCGCAGGAGTTGTTCGATGGAAACATCGCTTCCGAAATGACGCTGGGAGAGGCCATCGCACTGGGAATTTTAGCTGCACCGTTGTACATTTCCACGGTGTATTCCTATCAGAAGGAGCTGAAAGCCTGCGAACGGCGGCTGCAAAGCGCCAGATACGGTGCGGTTGCCGAACAGGCGCAGCAATACGTGGAGGAGCTTCGCCGGTTGCTGGAGCGTTCGGAAGGGCTGGAAGAAATTTTCGCGACTCACATGACCGACCGCACGGGAAAATACATTGCGTTTTGTTCCAACGCGGAGCATATGGACGAAATGATCGCTCACGTTCCCGAATGGTTTTCTGCCATCGACCGGACGCCGCACATTTACCGCGTTTACTCGGAAGATTCCGCGGCAGCGGCGGTGTTTCACGCCTTTTGCAGCGATAAAAGCCAGCACTTAAAGCTGCTGTTCTGCATCGACATGCTCAACGAGGGCATACATCTGGACGATATTTCCGGAGTGATTCTGTTCCGGCCGACGGTTTCGCCTATCGTCTATAAGCAGCAAATCGGCCGGGCGCTTTCCGTAGGAACGGCGGGCACGCCGGTGATTTTCGACATCATCAATAACTTTGAAAACCTGTATAGCCTCGGCGCATTGGAACAGGAGATGGCTGCGGCGATTACTTACTATAATTACATCGGTGAGGGCCGGCGCATCGTTACCGACCACTTTAAGATTATCGGGCAGGTACAGGACTGCTTGCGGCTCTTCGATCAGCTGAACGAAGCGCTGACTGCCTCGTGGGATGCCATGTACCAGCACGCCTGCCAGTATTACCGGCAGTTCGGGCATCTGAACGTGCCCAAGCAGTACCGGAATGCCGAAGGAATTGCGCTGGGAAACTGGATCAACACCCAGAGGCGCATACGGCGGGGCGACCGCTACGGCATCTTAGGCGCGGAGCGGATCGAAAAATTGGATGCCATCGGCATGCGCTGGGAGAGCCGAAGTGATCTGGCGTGGGAAAAATACTTCGGCGAAGCGGTAAATTACTATCGCGAGTACGGCGATCTCAACGTGAACGCCCGGTATGAAACCCCTTCGGGCATTCGTCTGGGGGCGTGGCTTTCGCAGCTGCGGACTTGCCGGCGAAGCGGCATCCGCCAGAGCTACCTGACCGCAGATCGCATACAGCAATTAGACGATATCGGTATGGTGTGGGAAGTTCCTGACTATCTGTGGGAGCGCAACTACACCGAAGCCATGATATATTTCCGCCGGTACGGCCATCTGGATGTGCCGGTAAAATACACCGCAAACGGTGTAAAGTTAGGCATCTGGATGCGCACGCTGCGCAAGGCGCGAAGCAAGGGAACGCTGAGCGGCGAGCAAATCCGGCGGCTGGACGACATCCACATGCTCTGGAAGGACAGTTATTCCCGCGCGTGGGAGAACGGCTTTGCCCATGCGAAGGAATATTTTGCGCAAAGCGGCAATCTCAACGTTCCGACAGCCTATACCTGCAGCGATGGCTTTGCGCTTGGCACATGGATTATCAACCAGCGGAATGCCAGGCACATGCCCGCAGAGCGAAAAGAGCGACTGGACAGCATCGGCATGGTTTGGAAAAAGACCGACAGCTGGGAACATCGCTATGCGCTGGCAAGGGCCTATTACGAAACCCACGGCAATCTGGATATGCCGGCGGATTACGTTACCGAAGGCATCTGGCTTTCCCGGTGGCTTTCTGAGCAGCGGCAGACCTACCGCGGCCGGCGTCAGGGCAAAACCCTGACCGAGCAGCAGATCCGGCGCCTGGAGCAAATCGGGTTTTCGTGGAGAGATCAGAAGGAACAGCTCTGGTATTCCTACTTTGAAGAACTGAAACAGCACATCGAAGCCCACGGCACCGCTGACATGCCGCAGAAACAGTGTTCGCAAAGCGGCAGGCCCATCGGGCGCTGGCTTCATAACCAGGTAAAATACTACAGGGCCGGTAAACTGAGCGCCCAATACGCCGAACTTTTGAAAAGTGCCGGCGTGGTTCTGGATGCTGCACAGTAATTGTGCTTTTGCATACTGTGAAAGAAAAACATTCTTATGCTTGCCAGATGGCAGCACAGAACGCAGCAGCGTAAAACGTCAGCAAATGTTTTATAAAAATGCAAAAGTGATTAAATATGCAATTTGACTTTGCGCTTTGATCGAGCGCTATCATTAAATATAAAATTGGAAAACACGAAAAAATAATTGAAATCGAGATATTTTGCAGAGTGAGAGAAGCCAGGAGATATTATTCCAAGAGGGCAAGTCCTATGCAGATAGCAGGGATGCAAATAAATGAAGCGAGAGATCTGCGATTTTTATTGCACTGCGCGGCAAAGCCACGCAGTGTGCTGCAAGAAAATGAGTTATTTATTGAAACGATAACCAATCAGCCAAAGAAACTTGTCGTTGTGTGTGTAACAAAATCTGGCGGAGAGGAAAGAAGATATGAGGAAGCACATGAAAACAGAAGAAGAAACAACGACACAGCCAAAGAGAAA
>CATJIF010000172.1 GCA_949740445.1 uncultured Peptostreptococcaceae bacterium
ATTAAAACCCTGATTTCATTTTCTTTTTTCATTTCGCATTCCTCCTTCTTCCTCTCCGAATCAAAAAAGGGCGGCACATCTTTTTTGTACCGCCCAAATTCCATTCAGAAAATTCCTTGCTTTTCAGCCCATTTTCTTGCAATCTATATAAAAAGAAAAGCAGCTATAAAACAGGGTTTCATTTGATTTTCCCTGTCATATATCTGCCTTTCGTTATTTTATAGGAAATATTTTATAAAATTTGTTTGAAAATTTTGTTACAAATTTTTTCGCAAAAAGGGTTGTCAAAATTTATTCGCAAAATACTTTTTTGCCTTGCCTCATTTCTGTCGCCATTTGCCACCCTCTGCCACGCTAAAGTGTTCGCCCGAAAACCGCTTTTTTTCGTTCTGCAGCAGGTGAAACCCTCAAAAAACGGCTCAAAAAAGTGTCATTTTTAGCTACACTTTTCGCCCCAAAACCACATGATATAGTGATTATTTTTCATTGTTCTTCTATATCTTGTGCTTTCTCTGTTTTCTGCAGCAGAACTATAGACTCAACGTGCGCTTATTATCAAAAACTGCCATGAATAAAATAGATTCCTCCCTTAGCATAGCCTATTTTATAAACAATGTATTCTTATCAATACAAGCCGAGAATCTGAATATCAATTGCAAAATACATTTTGCAATTTCATTGCTTCTCATTCACTCTAATATTCAAAAAGATTATCCAGATACACCTATAAAATTAGAATTGCCATATAGCAATGCCCATCGATGCATTTCAATCCTATCCGTTGGCTTTCCTCAACAATTCAATAAGTTTCCATTCCCGTTCCGATAACTTCTTGTCCTTCAGATAGATCATCTGAAGACACTGGGAAAAGCTAGGTTTAATCGGCAAAAAATCCACAGAATAAATGCCTTTATACATCTCCCTCAAACGCGTTGCTATAGACTTTCCTGCCATGGTCGCCGCTTTTCCATCAGAAACCGCACTTAAAAGGACTGAAAAATCATCTGCCCTGATATTATAATTTTGTATCTGGCATTTGTAAACCATACACAATTTTTCAAGGATATATTTTGTATAGCCGCCTTCCTTTGCAGTGAAAAATGGGATTCTCCCAATTTCTTTCGGAGAGATCGATATTTGGCCTTTCTTGACCAATTTAGGGCTGAGAATCAAATACACCGGTTCATCAAAAAGGGGGATTGTACCATACACGGAAGGATCGAAATAATCCTTCGTAAATTCATAAATCTTTATTATGGCAAAATCAATCTGTTGAGATTGCAGCCCTTTCAATAGATAATCCTCATCCTTCAGGAAAAGATCCAACGTTTCCCCTAAAATCGCTTTGCACTGCTCCAATTCTTTTTTCAAGTAATACTCATACAATATTGGCGTCATGCCCAAACGGATCTGCCGGTTATCCTGCTTGGAAAAACCTTCCGCCAGCTGCACTAATGTGTCATACGCATCAACAGCGATGCGTGCCTGTTTATAGAAAAGCTCTCCTTCGGGCGTAAGCACGACATATTTTGTTGTCCGCTTGAGCAATGCTGTCCCAACCTTTTTTTCCAGTTTTTTAATATGGTAGGAAATCGTCGGCTCCGTTACAAACAGGTTTTCAGCAGCTTTTGTAAAGTTTCTCTGCCGTACTACTTCAATAAAATACCGCAGTTCAAGAATCGTCATATTCTCATTCCTTCCATAATAAGAACTCCAAAAAACCAATGCCTTCTTCCAAGCCTAAAAAAATCCTATCACCATTATAATGAATATCATCCCTAAACGCAATCTTCCTATGCAATCCTGCCTATGGCCTCCATTTCTTTTTCGGAAAAAGCGCCGAATCGGAAAAGGCCCCCAAAATTTGAGAGCCTTTTCCGCCATCCTCTTAAAATCCAAAAACAGGTTTGCTTCCTTTTTTATAAACAACGCCATCTTTCATAACAAAACAGCATTCCAACATTGCCGAAATATCCTCCAACGGGTTTTTCCCAAAGGCGATAATATCCGCATATTTCCCTGCCTCTATGGAGCCGATCTTATCTTCCATCTGCAGCAATGCCGCATTTACTTTTGTTGCCGCCAGCAATGTTTCCGCTGGGCGGAAGCCACATCCAACCATCAGGCCAAACTCCTCTGCCTGTTCCCCATGGTAATTCAGTGCTGTCCCAACATCTGTCCCAAACCCAATTTTTACCCCAAGCTGGCGCATACGCTGTAGATTCATTTGATGTTTTTCCAGACACTGCTGTGCTTTTGCCAACATCCAAGGCGCAATGATGCCTTTTTTTCCTCCTTCGCAAATACGTTCAGCGGCAATGATCGTAGGGATGAGATAAATCCCACGCTCTGCCAGCAATTCCATCCCTTCTTCATCAATCAGCATCCCGTGTTCGATGGAGGTTACGCCCGCACGGACAGCATTTTTGATCCCTTCCGCGCCATGTGCATGAACGGACGAAGTATGCCCATGCGCTTCCGCAATCTCGACAGCCGCACGCATTTCTTCATATGTAAGATCTGCCGCCCCCGGTGTATCCCCAAGGGACATCACGCCTCCTGTCGCAGCCATTTTCAAAATATCAGCGCCGTATTTGAAATTTTTCCGTGCCGCGCGCCGTGCCTCATCCGGGCTATCTACAACGCATCCCAGCATGGCTCCTTCTATATGTGGAGAAAAATGTCCATCTACATGGCCGCCGGTTCCCGAAAGCATAGAGCCGGAAACAAGCATGCGAGGGCCTGTTACACGCTTCTGGTTGATTGCGTTCCGCAGCGCGACATCAGCATAGAATATCCCCCCAACATCACGCAGCGTCGTAAACCCGGCCATAAAATCAGCTCTGGCATTTTCCATCGCGTCAATCATGATATCTCCCGGAATGGCTTGGAAAAGCGGCGTTGTATCCAAGGAGCCTTTCATGCTGACATGCGTATGCGCGTCAATTAAACCCGGCATGACAAACTTATCACTCAAGTCAATCAGTTCCGCATCCTCGTTATGAAATGCCCCTTGTTCCCCAATTCCTAAAATCCTTTCATCCTCCGTCAGTATTTCCATATCCTGCCGGACATCTTCATTTTCTGCTGTAAAAAGACAGCCGCATTTGATACATTTTTTCATTACTGAGCATCTTCCTTCCCTATAATCAGAATATCATCGGCACAACAATGCCTGCAAAAACCACAGAGGCAATCGTAACCGTGGTAAAACCGCCCACCAACATTTTCGGCAGCAGGGCATTATTCAGTTTCTGCTTGGTTTCCTCATCTATATCTAATACCGAAAGCACTTCTTCCGTTAATATCTGTGTCAACGGGTATCCGATCAATGCCGTGCAGCCAATCGCAATCGACATTGGAACAGAATAACCAAGGAACTTGCCCGCAATGATCGAAAAAATGGCTATGCCAATCCCGCCTAAAAGCAGCATCCCTACCATTGGCAATAAACATGCCCTCACACCCTCCCATGTTGCATTTGCAAAATTCCCAGGGAGCAGCGCGACCAAGCATATCGTCAAAAAACCCATGCTGCCTGCGTTTTGCAGCGATTCTTTGCGCAAAAAACCAATTTCAGTAAACAGTACGCCGAAAATCAGGTATGCAATATTCACGTTCAAGAGCGCGTCTGTCCGTCCCGGCAGTATGGTCAGCTTGGAAGCGACTTGTGCAATCAGTGCTACAAGCGCAACCCTAAACAAGATAAGGTCTGCGGAATCCATCCAAGCCGGCAGGCGGATCAGCTTTCTTTTTGTGCGCCCCTCTGCTGTATCCACAGAAGCTGTTTGGCTGTTGTTCAACCCTCCTTGGAGCAAGCGGGCCGTTTCCTTTTTCAGGCATTGGGAGGTTATCGGGATCCCTACAAAAAGCTGGAGGCTGTTAATCAGTACCGCATACGTTGCTAAATCACTCCGTCCGGCGGCATTTGCCGCGTCTGCTGTCAAAATTGCAGCAATAATACCTCCCGAAATAGGCGATGCAGCACAAAGCGCATATTCCCTGCTAAATATCCAACTGCCTACACTAAAGGCTATTGCAGCAATGCCTACCAGACCCGCGATTGAAATTATGACTGTTTTCCATTCACGCAAGAATGTCTTGGTATCAAGCATCGTCCCTAAATTCGTAATCATCAAGGCCAAGCCAAAACTTCCCATCATAGCTGGAATCCCTGTATTTGCAATAGAATCTCCTGGGATGATTCCCGTCAAATTACCAAACAGGTATATGGCACAGCCAACAAGGCAGGCAGAAATGATCCCTTTCGTTTTTACCACAAAAAAGTTTCCAATCAAGCCGAATGCCAGAGTAAAAACCACAAAGCCAAATAATGGCGTCCATAAAATTCCCATTCTGTAAGCCCTCCTTTCAAATCAAGCACATTGTGTATGAAAGCCAATACATGCATGTATCGCCTTTAGTTTATCAGCTAGCTAATCGGTTGTAAAATTGAAAAATGAACGATGCTTTATAGATGTTTTCTATTGCTTTTTTATAAAATCCAATCCTTGTTATCGCTTCAATCTCCTTTGGTGCCCATAATTATTTTAATTCTTTTCCTAAACATCATTACTCAGGGAAGTCAGAGCCCAATCCTTCGTACTTTTGCAGACGTAGAAGTTCCCAACGATCACATCGTCGCCAATCCTCCGGTTTCCCTCCAGCCCGATCAGCTTGCCCTCGTCATTCAGCAGGAGGCAGGTGCCATCGTCGTCTATATCCACAATGTCTATCAGCCCGCCGACCGCCTCCTGCATGGCCTGAAGGGTGTTTTTCAATAAAAATTCCTTCGGGTGCTCATGAGGTTCTACCATTAAAACCCTGATTTCATTTTCTTTTTTCATTTCGCATTCCTCCTTCTTCCTCTCCGAATCAAAAAAGGGCGGCACATCTTTTTTGTACCGCCCAAAT
>CATJIF010000173.1 GCA_949740445.1 uncultured Peptostreptococcaceae bacterium
CTTAGGGATTTCCCCAGGGCAGTGCATGGATTGGGCAGAAGCTACGATCAAAAATAAGAAGGGAGCACTCCTGCCTGCCAAAATAAGTATAAAGCCTTTCGAAGGGGTGTTCTGCAATGTGATGCCAGGCATGCTTTTGGAAGCGGATAAAAACCACTGGGGCGGAGTTAAAGTCGTTACGAGGTATCCGAACCGCCTGCCCAGCCTGGAAAGCCGCATATTGCTGATGGATGCGGACACAGGGGAGTTTCTCGCCCTCATGGATGGCACGTGGATTACGACGATGAGAACAGGGGCAGTGGCTGCGCACTCGACCCTGCTTTTCGCAAAGAAGAACTTTCACACGATTGGGATGATGGGCCTCGGCAACGTAATGCGCGCCACTCTCATCATGGTATCCGACCAACTGCCAGACCGGGAGCTCCACATCAAGCTGCTCAGATATCAGGGGCAGGAGGAGGCGTTTTCTGAGAGATTCCGCGCGTTCCGCAACCTTCATTTCACCGTGGTAGATACTGCGGAGGAAATGGTAAAAGGCTCGGAGGTAGTTCTTTCCGGTGCAACGTATCTTCCTTACGACGTCTGTCCGGATGCCTGTTTTGATGAAGGCGTTTTAGTGCAGCCGGTGCATACCCTGGGATTTACCAATTGCGACCTGTTTTTTGATAAGGTTTTTGCAGACGACAGGGGCCATGTTTGCCACTTCAAGAACTTTGCGCGGTTCCGGCAGTTCGCAGAGGTCTGCGATGTGGTCAATGGCGAAACGCCGGGGCGGGAGAACGATCAGGAGCGGATTCTTGCCTATAACATCGGCGTGTCCATTCACGACATCAGCTTTGCGGCTCACATCTATCGCTGGATGGAAGAACGAGGCGTTCTCTGTTCGCTGCCTGATATTGATATGAAGGACCCCACAGAAAAATTTTGGGTGTAAACACCTGAGAGAAAGAAAAAGGAGGGCGCGATGAACGCAATCAAACGAAAGATCCTGCTGAATCCAGGCCCAGCGACCACCACAGATACCGTAAAGATGGCGCAGGTGGTGCCGGATATCTGCCCGCGGGAGAAGGAATTTACAGCGGTGATGGAGGGCTTGCGCCAGGACTTGTTAAAGGTGGTGCATGCCGACCCGCAGGAGTATGCTGCGGTGTTGTTTTGCGGCTCGGGCACGCTGAACATGGACGTCTGCCTGAATTCGCTGTTGCCGCAGGGGAAAACGATTTTAGTCGTCAACAACGGCGCCTACAGTTGCCGGGCGGTGGACATCTGCCGGTATTATGGACTGCCTTGCCTGGATCTCCAGTTTCCTGTGGATCAGCTTCCGGATTTGACCGCAGTCGAGCGCACGCTGCAGGAGCATCCGGAGATTGCCCTCGTTTATACGACGCATCACGAGACCGGGACAGGGATTTTAAATCCGGTGAGGGAAATCGGCGCCATAGCGCACCGGTATGGGGCGATTTCAGTCGTGGATACGACATCCACATTTGCCATGCGTCCCATCCACATGGAGGAGGAGCAGATGGACTTCTGCATGGCCTCTGCGCAGAAGGGGCTGATGGCCATGGCAGGACTGTCTTTTATCCTTGGCAGAAGAAGCAGAATCGAGCAGTCCAAAGACTATCCCAGGCGGTCCTATTATTGCAACCTATATCTGCAGTATGAGCAGTTTGAAACCACCGGGCAGATGCACTTTACTCCGCCGGTGCAGACCATATATGCGGCAGTGCAGGCGATGAAGGAATATATCGCCGAGGGAGAGCAGGCAAAGTGGGCGCGGCACCTCAGGGTAGCGGAGGCCATTCATGCGGGATTGGAAGCTCTGGGATTGCGGGAAGCCATTGCTCGGGAGCTGCAGTCCGGGCTGGTGGTATCGGTGCGGTATCCGGACGACAGTCACTGGGAGTTTGAGCGGATTCACGATTTCTGCTACCAGAGGGGATTTACCATATATCCGGGCAAAATTGCGGGAGCGCAGACCTTTCGGCTGTGCGCCCTGGGGGCCATCGACGAGAGCGATATCAGAGAATTTTTCCGCGTATTGGAAGCCGCGCTGCGGGAGTGTCAGGTTGCGATTCCCGCAGCCTGTAGCCTGGCGGAAGGCCAGACTGCGGGCGGGCAAAGAGAAGAGAGGTAGCGGCAAAAGGCAATGCGGCATCCGCCGCCGAATGGGCAGGCGGAAGGGAGCATGACGATGCAGGTGGAAACAACGATGAAAAAGACCATATATACCTGTTTTTGCACAGATGTGATTCATGCAGGGCATTTGAATATTATCCAGGAGGCACAGAAGTACGGGGAAGTGATCGCAGGCGTTCTGACCGATGAGGCCATGATCCGGTTTAACCGGTTTCCCACGATTTCCTTTGAAGAGCGAATGGCGTTACTCCGGAATCTGGAGGGCGTCAGCCGCATTGTGGTGCAGAACAGCCCGCTGTATGATGAGATCATCCGGGAGCTGCATCCGGAGTACGTGATTCACGGCGACAACTGGATTTCCGGTCCGACCCGGGCAATCCGCGACAATGTGGCCGCTCTTTTAGCGGAATACGGGGGGCAGGTCGTCGATGTTCCGTATACATACAACGAAGAAGTCCGGCGGATCGACCGCCGGATGAAGGAGCGGGCCGCCATGCCGGAATTCCGTCGCAGGAGGCTGCGGCAGCTGATTCGGCTGCGCCCGATTGTCAAGGCGCTGGAGGTTCACAGCGGCCTGACGGGCCTGATCGCAGAAAAGACGATTGTAGAGCACAACGGCGCTTTCGACCAGTTCGATGCCATGTGGATCAGTTCCCTGTGCGATTCCACGGCCAAGGGAAAACCGGACATCGAGCTGGTGGATATGACTTCGCGCTTCCGCACGATCAACGATGTCATGGAGGTGACGACAAAGCCGATTATATTCGACGGGGATACCGGCGGCCTGATCGAGCACTTTGTATATACCGTGCGCTCCCTGGAACGGATGGGCGTATCGGCCATCATCATCGAAGATAAAGTGGGACTGAAGAAAAACTCGCTGTTTGGCACTGCGGTGGAGCAAACGCAGGATACGGTAGAACATTTCTGCGAAAAGATCCGGATGGGAAAGCGGGTACAGCTGACCGAGGACTTTATGATCATTGCCAGGATCGAGAGCCTGATTTTGGAGCAGGGGATGGAAGATGCGCTGTTCCGGGCAAGGGCATACAGGCAAGCCGGAGCGGATGGGATTATGATTCACAGCAGAAAAGAGAGCCCGGCAGAAATTGTGGAATTTTGCAGGCGGTTCCGCCAGGAGGATTCCGCGACGCCGATTGTCGTCGTGCCCTCGTCCTTTCCCTCCATTACCGAGGAAGAACTGGCAGCCCAGGGGGCCAATCTGGTGATCTATGCCAATCAACTGACGCGCAGCGCCTTTCCCGCCATGGAGCAGACGGCAAAGGATATTTTGAAATACCACCGGGCGCAGGAGGTGGACGAACGGCTGATGCCCATCAAAGAGATTCTTACGCTCATTGATGCGCTATAGGGGGAACCGATGGAAATTGCAATTGTAATGGCAGCAGGGATGGGGACGCGGCTGCGGCCGGTCACCGAGGCAACGCCCAAGCCCCTGCTGCAGGTAGCGGGCAGTCCTATGATCGAGACGATCATCCGCGGGCTGCTGTATCGGGGCGTGGAGACCATCTATATTGTCACCGGCTATTTGAAGGAACAGTTTGCATACCTGCCGCGGAAATACAAGGCGGTCACACTGCTGCACAATCCTGATTTTTCTTGCGCGAATAATATTTCTTCGCTGTATTATGCCTGCGACGTGATGAACCAGGCGGAAGGGTTTATCTGCGAGGCGGACTTATATGTGGCTGATGGCCGTATCTTTGCAGCAAAGCTGCAGGAATCGTGCTATTTTGGAACGTGGCTGGAAGCGGCTACCGACGACTGGGTTCTAGATCTGGACGCTGACGGATACATTGCCCGAATCGGCCGGGGAGGCTGCCGCTGTTTTGCCATGGCTGGCATTTCCTATTTTAAGAGGGCGGAGATGCAGCGGCTGGCAGAGCTGATTCGAAGGGCGTACGAAGAGGACGGCCAGACAGCGCTGTTTTGGGATGAGGTGGTAAACCAGAATCTCAGCCAGCTGAAGCTTCGCGTCCATTCTGTGCAAAAGGAGCAGATCGTGGAGGTGGACACAGTGGAAGAATGGCAGCAGGCAAATGC
>CATJIF010000174.1 GCA_949740445.1 uncultured Peptostreptococcaceae bacterium
TAAATTTTTGACGAAATTTTTGTAAGAAATGATTTAATTTCTTGACGCCTTATACAAACTATGCTATTATATATTCACGCGCTTCCGTGGCTCAGCTGGTAGAGCAACGCATTCGTAATGCGTGGGTCGCCGGTTCGAATCCGGCCGGGAGCTCCACACTACTTAAACAGACCGCTGTCATAGCGGTCTGTTTATTTTTTCTGGCAAAACAACAAGCTGCCTTTTCCGGCAGCTTGTTGCATTTTTTAGCGGCAAACAGCTTCACCATTTCTATCCTGCGCAGGTTCAGCGCTGTTCCCGAAGGCCCATGGCCTCTAAAATCCGGCGCTTGTAGTGCAGGAATTCTTTGCTCAGCAAAAACTCGCTGCTGCGCGGGTGCACCCTGTCGATGGAAACTTCCGCCGCAATGCGGCCGGGCTTGCTGGCCAGAATATACACGCGGTCCGACAGGAGGATGGCTTCGTCGATATCGTGGGTGATGAAGATTGTAGAAAGATGGATGCGCTCCATAACGTTCAGATACCAGCGGTGCATCTCGCCTTTGGTAATGGTATCCAGTGCGCTGAATGGTTCATCTAACAGCGCTACCCGGTCAGAAAAAAGATAGGTACGAAGCAGCGCAGCTCTCTGCCGCATCCCGCCCGACAGCTGGCTGGGATAGTTCTCCTGCGTCCCCTCCAGCCCAAAGGCTGCAAACTGCTCTGAAGCGCGTTTGCGGGCTGTGGGCTTTGCCACACCGCGAATCAGCAGGGGCAGCGCCACGTTATCCACCACTGTGTAATACGGCAGCAACAGGTCTTTTTGCAGCATATAGCTGATCTGGCCCGCCTGCCCGGTGATATCCTCACCATCGAGCAGCACCGCGCCATCATCCGGCTTCATCAGTCCGGACAAAATATTGAACAGTGTGGTTTTTCCGGCACCGCTGACCCCCAGCAGGCAGACGATCTCCCTCTCGTGCAGCTGTAACGATACATTTTCAAGGACCATCGTATTGCCGAAGCTTTTGTAAATGCCCGCTGCCGACAGCCGCACACCCCTGTGGCGCGTTTGATGTAACGCATCTGCCGGATTCGTCCCGGTGCCCGCACTTGGTACGTTGGCAGCGTTGCAGTCGTTTACCGCAGGTTGCAGGCATTCCACATCCCTGGCGTTATTCTGGCAGGTACTCATTGGTAAATCCCGTTCCCGGCGCAATGGGTTCTTTGCTCAGACCGTTGTCTGTCAGCCATTGGTAAAATAGATCCCAGCGAGCCGGATCAATGTACCCCCAGCGCGAAACCTCCGCCTTATACTGGCTGGCAATCCACTCCTGGCTGGCTTTGACGATATCTGCATCCAGCTCTGGTGCTGCCGCAAGAAGGATTTCCGCCGCTTCTTCCGGATGCTCGATGGCAAATTCATACCCTCGTTTCGTCGCTGCTAAAAACTTTCTGGCAATGTCGCCCTGCTCTTCTAAAAACTCATTGTTGGCGATAATCACTGGCGTATAGTAATCGAAAGCAGGGTTCAGCTGTCCAAAATCCAGATAGTTAGTGGCAAATCCTTTTACTTCTGTGGCAATGCCATCCCATGCGTAAAAAATCCAAACAGAGTCTATGCCGCTGTTTAGCGCCGTGATGGTATCGTAAACCGTGCTGGGAATCAGCTCGATCTCCTCGAACCGCCCGCCGTCCGCTTCCACTATGGAACGGAGCATCGCCTGTTCCACTTCCATATTCCAAGTAGCATAGTTGTGTCCTGCCAGGTTGGCCGGCCGGTCGATTCCGGTTTCTTTTAGAGAGAGGATGCCAGAGGTATTGTGCTGTAAAATCGCAGCCACCGCCTGAATCGGCAGCGCGTTTTCACCGATGATGGATGGGGCCATGGTATCCTGGCAGGTGATTCCCAGCTGCGCTGCACCGGAAGCCACCATCAGCGATGCGCTGTCCTCTGTGGGCTGAATCAGGCTGACTGCAAGCCCCTCTTCCTCGAAATAACCGTTTTCAAGCGCCGCATAAAGTCCCGTGTGATTGGTGTTTGGCGTCCAGTCCAGCACAAAAGTAACAGGTGTCAGACCTCCGCTCGCACCGCCGGCATCCCCGCTGCCGCAGGCTGTCGCCCCCAGCATCATCAGGGCCAGCAATCCGGCTGCCATTCGTTTTTTCATAGATAAAGGCTCCTTTTATTTCATTTGTTTTTCTCTGCCGATTGCTCTAAAAACTCCCAGGGCATTGTCCGCTTTTCTACTATGGCTACCGCTTTCATCAAAAGCAGGCTAATGGCAGAAATCAGGAAAATCACGGCGAACATTTTATCGAAGGCATAGGACTTTTTTACCCGTGTCATGTACACGCCCAGGCCGCTCATGCCGCCCAGCCATTCGGAAATGACCGCTCCCACCACTGCATAAGAAACAGCCACCCGCAGCCCGGAGAAAAATTGCTTCAGCGAAGATTTCAGCTTGATGTGGTAAAAAATCTGCCAGCGGCTGGCTCCCATGGCCTGCATCAGGTGAATCGCATCCCGGTCGGCGCTGGAAAATCCTGTAAGCAGACTGATCGTCAGCGGAAAATAGCAGGTGATAATCACCAGCGTTACCTTCGGCGCAATGCCATACCCCAGCCACAGCACCAACAGGGGCGCAATGGCTACCGTAGGAATCGTCTGGCTGACGATTAGCAGAGGATACACCGCTTTCTGTAAAAACAGATACCGGTCCATAAAAAACGCCGTGACAAATGCCAGACCGATGCTGCTTGCCAATCCGAAAAACGCTTCCAGCAGCGTGGTCTTTGAATGTTCCAGCAGCAGAGGAAAGTCCTCTGCTAACGCCCGCACTACCGCTGCAGGCGATGGCAGCATGTACCCGGGCATCCACCCCGCAGCCGATACTCCCTGCCATACAGCAAGAATTGCCGCAAGAAAAATCACCGGGGCAACCGTCATCATAACGGATGCCGCCGATTCAGCTGCGGTTGAGCCGGTATTTGCCGCCGCGTTTGCCTGTGCGGTCTGCGCTTCTTTACAGGTGATGCTTTGTGACCTTCTTTTCAATGGTCAGCACTTCTCCTTCCGGCTTATAGTTAATTTTTACATATGCCTGTACGTGCTTAGAGCCTGCCTGTACTGCTACTTTCTGGCAGTTTGCCACAATCTCCATCAGCTGGTCATAGCTGTCGCCTTCGATTGCCGTTTCGCAAGGGCCCACATAATAATTCAATCCCGTGCTTTTGATGTAATCAATGACAGCATCTACTACGCGGATGGTTTCGTCGTCTGTGGACATTCTGGGTTCTACCTGGATTGCTACGCTTGCCTGCATTTGCAGTTCCTCCTTTTTTATGGATACACGTCTGGTGTATCGCTCCTTACGCAGTATGAAAGCTCACAGTTTTGCAATAAAAAACCGCCTGTAAAAATACAGGCGGCGATACGACGATACATATGGCATCTCATTGCTTCCTCCGCCGGCATTATCCGGATCAGGTTCAAGGTGACCGTGGCTGCAATTCGCCAACATCTCAGCCGGACATGCGTCCAGCGCCCCTGCGAGTTTTCATTTGTGTTATGTTGTAATCGTAGCCCATCTCTTTGCAAATGTCAACCTGTAATTTTAAATTATTTTCTGCTTTTCCTTCCCCACGTTTTCCCGCCTGGCAAGAACACATATCCATAGACATCGCTGCCCTGTCAGATTATACTATCCATAACAGCACTGCAATTTGCCAGCCAGCGATTGCACTGTTAGAAGCGCCCCACCGTCTGAAAGCAATCAAAGCAAAAAGAAAAAAGAAAGGATACCGCCATGATGTCAACCAATTCCTTCCCTTCTGTTTCTAATTCCTGCCGGGCTGTTATAAGGCAGCAGCTCTTTCCTCTGCAAGATAAAAAATACCAGTCATTTCACAGCGGGCTCATTCCCAATATCCCTTCCGAATCCATCATCGGCATCCGGATGCCGCAGCTGCGCAAGCTTGCTAAACACCTGGCCCATGACAAACTTCTCGATTCCAGTGCAACCCCTCTGCACTGGCAGGACTTTTTTAGCGAAATCGAAACCGCCTTCCATCAAACTGCAACTGAAACTGCCCCGCTGTACTACGAAGAAACCCTGCTCGCAGGCCTTGCGCTTTCCTACGCAAAGCTTTCGCTGGATGCGCGCCTGCTCTGGATTAAGCGATTCGTTCCCATGATCGACAACTGGGCGGTCTGCGATACCTTTTGCGGCACCTGGAAACCCGCGGAAGCACAGCTTCCCGCCGTCTTTCGCTTCGTCTCCGAAAATTACCTGCCGCCGCAGGCGAAAACCACTGCTGAATATTCGCTGCGTTACGGCATCGTGATGCTCCTGACGCATTTTGTTTCCCGCGAAGCATATATCGACCGCGTGCTCACCCTCTGCAACGGAATTTGCCATCCGGCATACTATGTAAAAATGGCCGTAGCCTGGACGCTTTCCTATGCTTTTATCCATTTTCCGGAGCGGACCATCCGCTATTTCCGTTCGCCCGATAATTGCCTGGATGACTTTACCTACAATAAATCCATACAAAAAGCACGGGAATCCTACCGCGTCCCAGAAGAAACCAAAGCGCTGCTGCAATCCATGCGCCGCTAATCGCTTTCGCCGCCGGGAATACCCGCGCCTTCCGCGTTGTTTCTGCCAATGATACGATGATCCGCCGGTCATAGGATCTGCGCCAGCAGATATACCCGTGCGGCCAGCGCCAGCGCTTCATAATCCGCCAGCTTTCTGAAATTCAGCCCAGTCAGCGCGCACACTTTATCCAGGCGATAGCGGATCGTGTTTTCGTGCTGGCCCGTCTGCCGGGCAAGGACGTGCAAATCGCCGCCGCACTGTACAAAATCCAGCAGGGTTTTCAGCA
>CATJIF010000175.1 GCA_949740445.1 uncultured Peptostreptococcaceae bacterium
CTGCTCTGTGATGCGGCGGCGGATGTCCTTTAGGAAGGCGAAAAAGAAGGGAAGAGAAAAGGTAAAGGTACAAAGATCGCTGACTGGTTGAATCAGCGTTACGCCGGTTACCTTCCAAAGCGCGGGAAGCGCAAGGGCGGTGGGAACGAAGAAAAGCCCCTGACGGCAGCAGGAAAGCAGCGTGGCTCTGCCCCGCTGCCCGGTGGCCTGAAAGGTCATGTTGCAGATCATGTTTAAGGCCAGAAAGGGCATGGCTATGCCCTGAAAGCGCAGAGCCTGCGTGCCGATGGCAACCACCTGCGGGTCGTCGATAAAGGCGGTCATAATCTGCGGCGCAAGGGCGGCAGCGGACAGTCCCAGAACACCCAGCACTGCCGTATTTACGCAAAAAACGAACAGGCAGGCTTCGCGCACGCGGCCCCATTTCTGCGCACCATAATTATAGCCGGCGATGGGCTGGTAGCCCTGGCCGATGCCAAGCCCCACGCAGAACATCAGCATAAACAGTTTGGAAACGATGCTCATGGCGGATACGGCGCAGTCGCCAAAGGCAGCGGCGTTGGTATTCAAAAGGATAGAAGACACGCTGGCAAGCCCCTGGCGGCACAGCGACGGCGCACCGGTCTTGGCGATTTCCCCGTAAGTGCGCAGTTGCCGGGAGATCAGCTGGGGGCGCAGGCGGAGGGTGCTCTTTCCTGTGAGGAAGAATGACAGCATAATGAGAAACGACACTGTCTGGCTGAGCAGCGTAGCCATGGCGGCACCGGCGGTTTCCAGGTCGAGTACGAAAATAAAATAAGGGTCGAGCAAAATGTTGAGCACGCCGCCCAGCGTAAGGCCAACCATAGAAAAGCGGGCCTTGCCCTCGGCGCGCAGCAGGTTGTTCAGCACAAAAGAGGCTGACATAACCGGTGCACCCAAGAGGATGTAGCGGGCGTAATCCCGGGCATAGGGCAGGATGGTTTTCGTGGCGCCCAGCCAGACCATCAGATCGTCCAGCAGCAGAAGCCCGCCCACGGTCAGCAGCAGGCCGAAGAGCAGGGAAGCGGCAAAGGCGCTGGAGGCGATGCGGCTGGCGCGCTGAGGGTCTTGCTCGCCCAGCGTGCGGGAAATCAGGCTTCCCGCGCCCATGCCCAGCATAAAGCCTATCGCCTGAATGATCGCCATAATTGAAAAAACGATGCCCACAGCTCCGGAAGCGCTGGTTCCGATCTGCGAGACAAACCAGGTGTCGGCCATATTGTACAGCGAGGTAATTAACATGCTTACCACCGTGGGGAAAGCCAGCCGCGCTACCAGAGGCCGGATGGGGGCCTGCGTCATCCTCTGAAATTCCGTATCGTTTACTGATGCCATGAGAAAACTCCTTGTGTGTGATAGTTGAATTTATTATATCATATTTTTAAGAAGAATATATTGACTTTCACTCGATAAAATAGTAAAATAAATTATAATTTGTAAAAATATAACATGCACTTCAACTTATTGTTCGTACACTACTGTAGAAAACCTGAGGCAATGCGCTGAACGCCCTCTGTGTATCTAATATACAAGAGAGCTCTGTCAGTGCAGCGAAAAATCGGCAAGTGACAGAGCGAAGCGTCTGTGATACACTGTCGGTAAGATCGATCAAAGCATTCGATTGCCGAAGCAAGTGCAGGTTACTTTAGAAACGACGTGCAGAAGAAAGGAAGGTAGTTCAATGGAAGAGCTGCAGGCAGAGCGCGTCATAACCAGCGCTGGAACTGCAATCGAAACAATGAGAGACGCTTACGATGTGGAGGTTCGGGAATTTCTGGCGGAAAAGCGCGTGCTGGCGGTGATTTTAAAAAGTTGTGTGAAGGAGTTTCAGAACTGCAGCCTCACGGAAATTGCAGACGCCTGCATCGAAGGAATGCCGCAGGTTCACGAAATCGGCGTAGATAAAGATACCGCCCATCCGGCAGTTGATCTTCCGCCCGTTCGGATTTCCGCAGGCGATAAGATTACGGCAGTGGCAAACGAAGATACCAGCAAAAGCGAGGGAAGCATCCGCTACGATATCCGTTTCCTGGCGGCAGCGCCGGGTGCGAAGGAACCGATCCGTCTGATTATAAACGTAGAAGCGCAGCGGAAATATCATCCAGGTTATCCTGTCGTTAGGCGGGGCGTATATTACGCTGCCCGGATGATCGGCGCACAAAAAAGCGTGGAATTTACGGGCGATCACTATGAAGATATCAAAAAAGTATACTCAATCTGGATCTGCTATCACGTTCCCAGACGGCGACAGAATACTGTTGCCTGTTACGAATTGAACGAGAGGTTTTTAGCAGGTGAAGCGAATCGGGCGGCCGAAACCGCAACGCACTACGATCTGCTGTCGGTTCTCGTGCTGGGACTGGGCAATCCGAACAAAGCAGAAAAGTGCAGCGTTTTGCGGATGCTGGGGACAGCGCTTTCCACGCAAATCGACCAGAAGACCAAAAAATAGGTACTGTCAGAGGAATTCCACATTCCGATGACCAGGCGGATAGAAAGGAAGGTGGAGAGAATGTGCAATCTGAGTCAGGGAATCTGGGAGGAAGGAATACAGAAAGGCCGC
>CATJIF010000176.1 GCA_949740445.1 uncultured Peptostreptococcaceae bacterium
CTCCATTCCCAATACTCCTTTCTTTCCTCCCTTATTACTATAAACGAGCCAGCTTACAGATCAGTGACAGGGTTTCTTACAATTTTGTCATTTTGATTTGCTAAAATTTGTGTGCAACCATCGGAGCTCCAGATTCTCTGGTAAAAAGTACGTGAACCCAGCGGCCTGCGCAAACTTTTTGAAAACTGCGTGCTCTGACGTCTCTTGCAACTTTTACATTATTGCACATTCAGAGAACTATTGCATTTGCACCCGGTGATAAGCAGTGGTATACTGCAATCGTAGGGGAGCAGGGAAAACAAAGCTATTTGCAGAAGATAACGCTTACGACGACAATGCTTTTCCGCAGACATTGGGATTGAAGCGTTGATTCAAAGAGGCAGGGGATGGGCAGAAAAGAACGCTGGCATCATTATTGGTAAGACAGAGAATCTTGACTCTGTCAGAAGATACGAGGCGGGTGGGCATAGGAGAGAAAATCTTTGCCACATATCTGAACCAGAATTGACATTAAAGGAATTTTATACGATATGAAAACACTATTTGTATCCGACCTGGACGGAACGCTTTTAAATGACGGCGTAAAAACCTCCGCCTATACCAATGCTGTGATTAATGGGCTGGTGGATAAGGGTATGCTGTTTTCCTATGCTACAGCGAGATCATTTCAGACTGCACACAAAGTAACAGCAGGGCTAAATGCAAAAATTCCGTTGATTATATACAACGGCACCATGGTGGTGGATAACGCTGATGGTTCCTTCCTTCTTCAGAATTTCTTCGGTGCGGATATCCGAGCGCTGTTGAAGGACTTGCTTGTCCATCACATATACCCCATCGTATATTCACTTATAAATAAAGAGGAAAAATTTTCGTATATCCCTGGTAAATGTACCCAGGGCATGCAGCGATTTATTAAAACCAGGCAGTATGATATGCGCCGCAACTGCGTTGCTTCTGAAAGAGAACTGTTTAACGGCGATATCTTTTATATTACCTGTATCGGTGAAGAAGATATTCTTGCTCCGTTTTTTGATAAATACAAAAAATGGTATCACTGTGTATTTCAGGCAGATCTCTATACGGGCGACCAATGGCTTGAGATTATGCCGTTAAATGCCTCAAAGTCCAATGCAGCAAAGCAGTTAAAAGAATTGTATGGATGCGACCGACTCGTTGCGTTTGGAGATGGTAAAAACGATATTGATTTGTTTGAAGCCGCCGACGAGGCCTACGCTGTCGCCAATGCCGTGCCGGAGCTGAAGACAGTTGCAACCGGCATCATTGAAAGCAATATCCATGACGGCGTCGCCAGGTGGCTATGCGCCCACTACAGACCCGATGAACAAGACTATACCACCGTCTTATAAAACCGGAATAGAAAGCGGCTTCCCTGTCCGCTTTGGCTTTCCGCAAGAAGCTGCCCCTGCTGGCGACGGACGATGCTTTCCGCCAGCGAAAGCCCGATGCCCACGCTGTCCTTTCCAGCATTTTTCCCGCGGTAAAAGCGCTGAAAGATATGTGGCAGGTCTTCTTTGTCGATGCCAGGGCCCGTATCCGTAATACAGATTTCTACGTAAAGCGGATTCTCGCTGAAGCTTGCTGTAATAGCGCCGCCCTCCGGCGTATACTCCACGCAGTTTTTTATTACATTCAGCAGCGCCTCCGCCGTCCAGGCCGGGTCGCAGTACAGGGACATTTCCTGCAGCTGCCCATCCGCCTGTGTTTCCTCATCTTGTTTTCCTTTATCTTGTCGTTCCTCTGCCCGGATTTCCAGGCGGATATTTTTAATATCCATGGCTGCTGCCAGCGGCTCTGCGGCCTTGCAAAGCAGCTGCGTTATCCCAATTTGATGTCGCTCGAAAACCGCCGTCCCCGCATCGATGCGCGACAGCTTTAAAAGCGACGACACCAGCCATTCCAGCCGGTCGATCTGGCGCTTCAGCTGCTGCAAAAAGACGGCCCGCTGCTGCTGTGAAAGCGCTTCGTTTTGCAAAAGCTCTGTCATCAGCAGCATGGAAGTCAACGGCGTTTTCAGCTGGTGCGAAATATCGGCGATGGCATCTGCCAGGTGCGCCTGATTTTCCTGATAGAACAATCCCTGCTGCCAAAGCCTGTGCATCGCCTTATACAGCTCGCTGCACAGCACCGACCACGGACCTTCGTCGTTGCTCCGGAGCTCTTGCTGCTCCTGCCCAAGACGGGCAGAGCGGATCGTTTCTGCCAGCTGCTTTACCTTCTGTTCCCGGTTGTGCAGAAACCAGACTTCCGCGCAAAAGGCTGCCATCAGAAAGAGAATGCCGCAGGCGGCAGGCAGATTGCGCATCAGGCTTTCGCCCTTTGCATCGAAAAGCCCTCTTTGCAGCAAAAAGCCCCACGCACAAAAACACACCGCGCTGCAAACAAGCAACAGCGCGGTAAGAAGCAGGCATCGCCTGTTATTTTTATCACTCCACATGGTTCTGCCCGCCTTTCTCTATATTCTCTTTCCCCGCTGCACCTCCTTGCTCCTCTTTGCCTGCTCGCGCCCGCTGGTCTTCTTTCGCCCGGTAGCCGACACCGCGGACCGTTTCGATCAGCTGTGGATGCTGCGGGTCTTTTTCCAGCTTTTCTCTCAGCCGCTTAATATAGACGCTGACTGTATTATCACTGACAAAATCCCCGGCCACATCCCAGATGCTTTCCAGCAGCTGGTTTCTGGTAAGTACCTGCCCTCGATGGCGCACAAACATCAGAAGCAGCCGGTATTCCAGCGCTGTCAGCAAAATCTCGCGCTTCTTTGCTTCACAGATGCAAAATACTTTCATTTCTTCCGGATACAGCCGCAGATGCTGCCAGCATATGGCAAAATCCTCCTGCTGCCACTCTGCCCTGCCGCCGCTTTCTTCTGCCATTGCTTTGTACCGGCGCAGCACGCTGCGGATGCGGGACAGGAGCTCCCGCAGGCGAAAGGGCTTGGTAACATAATCGTCGCCGCCGAGATCAAGCCCCATTACCACGTTAACTTCCGCATCGCAGGCAGTCAGGAAGATCACTGGAAGCTTTCTCTCTTGCTTAATGGCTTTGCACAGCTCATAACCGCTGCCGTCGGGCAATCCGAGGTCCAAAAGGCATAGCTGCGCTTGCGCGGCAGCCTCCGAATGCAACAAAGAGAGCCCTTCCTTCAGGCTGCGGCAGGCTATCGTGTTGTAGCCTTCCTGTTGCAGGGCAAATTCCAGCCCCATGATAATGGCATCGTCGTCCTCTACAATTAAAATAGTATCGCGCTGTTGTTCCATCACATTCTGCCCCGATTGCCCTGACTTTCCCTGCTTTGCTTTTCCGGCTACTGGGCCAGATATTCCTCCAAGCACAGCCCTTTTTCCGTCATCTGCTGCGCCGCCAGCTCTCCTACGTAGCGGAAGTGCCACGGCTCGGAGATGATTTTCGTAATCTCCTGCTTGTCCTTCGGATAGCGGACCACAAAGCCGTACCGCGCGCAGTTTGCCAGCAGCCATTTGTTTTCTGCGGTATCCGCCTGCGCTTCATCCAGCTTCTGGTAGGAGTTCGCTACCAGGTCTACCGCCAGGCCTAAATTGTGCTCGCTGGTTCCGGGAACAGCGATCTCCGTTGCGGTTTTCGCTCTGGCATCTGCTTCCGACATACCGGCAGCCATATATTTTTTCACCTGGTCTTCAAACAGCCCTTCCTGGTATTCCACGGTGCGGTATGCAGAGCAGACCACCACGTTCAGCCCTTTGGAGGCAGCCTCTGCCAGCATCTGATTCAGCTTCTCCACCGCGCGCTTATCGAACTCCTTGCCGCTGCCGCCTTCGATTTTCGCAGTCTCTACAGTAAAATCCTCCGGCAGCTCGTGCTCCGAAT
This sequence comes from uncultured Peptostreptococcaceae bacterium, assembly GCA_949740445.1. Taxonomy (GTDB): domain Bacteria; phylum Bacillota; class Clostridia; order Peptostreptococcales; family Anaerovoracaceae; genus RGIG446. The sequence continues at coordinate 3,865 of CATJIF010000176.1, forward strand.
TGACCAGCGTCAGCTCCCAGCTGCTCTTATCGACGATGGAAAACGCGCTTCCGGTCGTCGTATCCTTTTCTTTGTCCTTATCCATCAGGTTTCCCTTCTCCTCCCATATGTACATCGTGCATCGGACCATACCGAACAGGCACAGTGCACAAATCAGTAAAAAAACATAAAATCTTCCTTTAATTCTGTACCTTTTTCTACGCCGTCTGCGCGCAGAACGCCTCTTTTGTTCCTCACTCATTTCCCTGTCCCTTTTCCTTTTCATCAGTGCCCCGCCGAAGGCTGCCTGTTCGCTGACAGACATTTCCGTGCTGAACCCCGCCCGTGGAAATCCCCGCAAGCGGTAATTTTTTCCGGAAATCTCCCTGCAACAATCGCCCTGCAATCGGGCAAGCCCTTTGCAGAAAGCACATTTCCCGCGGCAGGTTTACTGTCGTACGCTATATAGTATATCGAATTTTTTTCGATTTTCATAGAGGAAATTCCGCTGATTTTTTCTTTTTTCGCCGGCAAAAATCAAGGGCTTTTGGAAGGAGGCCGGTTTATAACGGTATAGCTGCCTTTCGTTTGTAAAATTCATATAAATATCCCCGATTCTGCACCCTGCCGCGTTTTAAAAAGCATTAGCACCGCTCTAAACATAAAACAAATATAAATATGGTATTTTTTGGATATATTTGTTGACATCAGGAGATGTAAATAGTAAAATAAATATAATTTGTAAAATATATACATAGTCGAACGCA
>CATJIF010000177.1 GCA_949740445.1 uncultured Peptostreptococcaceae bacterium
AATCGCCGTAAGCCACGCTGGACTGAACGCCAGTCAGGTCACATTTGTCAAGGCAGAATTGGACTACGACGACGACCGATGGGAGTATGAAATCAAGTTTATATCCGGAATCTGGGAATATGAATGCGAAATTGATGCCTACAACGGTGCGGTACTGAACTATGAAAAGGAATCCATTTACGATTAAACAGATTATATTGCCACAGAATTATATTGGCCTGGGAGCATACGCCCCAGGCCTTTGGTTTTTGAAATCTGCGGACAGTTCTGTCATTTATCCGACAATATAATATCTCGCCTGCTTTTCAAACATCTCCGCATACAGTCCCTGCTGCTTTATCAGTTCCTCGTGGGTTCCGTATTCGATGATTCCGCCTGCCGAAAAAACGGCAATCACATCGCTGAACCGCGTGTTTGCCAGGCGATGGGAAATGAGGATGCTGGTCTTATCCTTCGAAATATCTTTCATATTCTGGTAAATCTCATATTCGATCAACGCATCTAAATTGGCCGCAGGCTCGTCGAGAATTAAAACAGAGGGCGATTGATACAGCGCTCGGGCGATAGCCAGCTTCTGCATCTGTCCGCCGGAAAACTCTACGCCGCTTTCGTCGAACTCCCGATACAGGTAAGTTTCCAGCCCATGGGGCAGCCCGTTTATCTTATCCGTCAGGCCTGTCAGACGTAAAACCTCCTGAATCCGATCCGGATCGGCCGCCTGAGACATGGCGATGTTGTCGATCACCCGAAAGGAAAATGTCTGAAAATCCTGAAACACCGCGCCGATGCAGTTCATTAGCATATCCTGGGACATTTCCCCAATGTCCGTGCCGCCGATAAAAATGCTGCCTGAGGTAGGCCGGTAAAATCCGCAGAGCAGTTTAATAAACGTGCTTTTGCCGGCGCCGTTGGGGCCCACGATGGCCAGGCACTGTCCTTCTGGAATGAACAGGCTTACATTTTTTAAAACATCGCTGTCCGAGCCGGGATAGCGGAAAGATACATTGCGGAATTCAATGTCGAAGTGTTTTGGCATAGATGCGCTCTCCGCAGAGTTCCCGCCTTCCTCTTTTTTCACAAACTGCTGTAATACCTGAAAATCGCGAAGATATACCAAGCTACGCTGTATGGTGCTTATGGAGTCTGCCACGCTGTCGAGAGAAGAAGACAACGTGGTAATGGCCGCAATGTACATGACGAAATCGCCGATGCTGATTTCCTGCCTGAGCGCGGAGGCAGTCAAAACCACATAGTAAAACAGCACCTGACATTGGAATATAAAGTGGGCAATGATATTATAAACCGCTGTCATTTTGAAGTTTTTTATGAAGGTGCTGTTGGCTTTGTCCACCATATCCACCATCTTCTGATACAGCCAGTCCTTCAGGTTGTGCATCCGGATTTCCTTTGCCCCGCTGTGGTCGATCACATAGCTGTTTAAGTATGCGCCTTTGCGCTCATAGGGCATCGCCTCGGCTCTGCACATTGCCCAGCTCTGATTTACCCTGTACTGGGAGAATAGTTTTACCGCAAGCACGAGAAGGGTAGCCAAAAACAAAAACATATTATACGAACAGATCAGGATAACCAGTCCGGCAACGGTAAGCAGCTGAGAAAGGATATTGACCACAGACTGAATGGCTTCGATGGACTTCTGGCTCTGCTTTGCCATTTCGATTTTATCGCTGTTTTCCGACTGCTCCAGCTCCCACAGCTCCATCTGCATGGAAACACTGCCCACATATAAGCTCAGCTTATTTACGAGAATGTCGGCGTTTTGCTCTTGCTTTTGGCGGATGGCTGCTTGCAGGCCGTTTATTGCCAGCAGAGAGCAACCCATAGCCGCTGTATAGTAAATTACCTGCGCCATATCCTGGGATTCCGTAATCGCATTTATAATGTAGCGGGGAAATACCACAGCGATGAACGGCTGCATAGTACCAAACAATACGCCAGCTGTCAGATACAGAAGGTATCTTCTATGCAGGCTTGTAATGAGGCGAAAGGAACGAAGAGGTTCCTTCCAGTTGCGAACTTTCTTCTCCCGTTTCATCACTGCCCCTCCTTCTGCGGTGTCATGTAATGCTCCGCCTGCCTGGTAAACAGGGTGTAATATTCTCCCTTTTGTTCCATCAGCGCCGCATGATCTCCCTGCTCTACCACGTTTCCGCTGTTGATTACGATGATCCGGTCGCAAAAGATAACGCTTGATAGGCGATGAGATATATAGATGGAGGTTTTCTTTCGCGTAATTGTGTTTAGCGCCTCGAATATCTTGTATTCCGACAGTGCGTCCAGGGCCGAGGTGGGTTCGTCTAACAGGATCATTGCTCCGTTTTTATAGATTTCCCGGGCCAGTGCCACCCGCTGGGATTCGCCGCCGGAAAATTCCGTCCCGTTCTCGTCGTACTGTCGGAACAGAACCGTGTCGGCACCCTCCGACAGCGACTCTATCTTTTCTTCCAGGTTGCTGACAGCGATAGCGTAATCAAACAGCTCCTGATTAAATTCGCGGTTCAGTACGATATTTTCCCGTATAGGAAATGCCAGCAGCTTAAAATCCTGTAAGATGACGGAAATATGCTCCACATAGTCCTCGTACTGGTACTCGTTGATGTTGATGCCGTTGAGCAGGATTTCCCCTTCGGTGGGTTCGTACAGACGGCACAGCAGCTTGATAATCGTGCTCTTTCCCGCGCCGTTTTGCCCTACGATGGCGACGTGTTCTCCCGGTCGAATGTGAAAGCTCACGCGGTTCAGCACAGCAGTGGAAGTGTTGGGATAGACCATGCTGACATTTCGAAACTCAATCTCCACATCCGGCGTCGTGTCTTCCACAGGGCGCCATCCGCCTGCCGTGCAGCCCGATTCCATGAGTTTGAGATAGTCTTTATAATCTTCTACGTGACTGGCCGTATTGGACAGCAGGGAGAGTTGTTCATAGATTTGATTGACGGAAGAATAAAACAGCGATGTAACCTGAAGCATCATGCTCAGATTTCCAATAGAGAGGCTTCCTCTAATCACCTGATAGGAAAAATACAGGTAAATCAATGCCTGCTGCAATGCATCGACAATAACAATGCCAATGCTCGCCTTAATTTTACTGTTACAGTAGTTTGCAACAGATAAACTATACGAATATAAAACATCTTCAAATTTTCTGGTCAGCCAGCCCTTGCCTCTGTTCATCCGCACTTCCTTGGCAAAGGGCATCTGGGTCATGGCGTTTTTCAGATATCCCAGCTTACGCTGAAAGGGAGCCTGGTCTATGGACCACTGATACTCCCTGCGGTGGTTGGATGCGGTAAGATAGGATTTCAGCGCGATAAAGGCAATGAGCGCCAGCAGAATGATGGGATGGATGGAAATGGCGATGTAAGCGCTTAAGGCTACCTGAATAACACCGGTCAGCAGTTTCCCTAACAGTGGTAGAAATTCGGCAGGCTGAACGTACAGGAAGAAGCTTTGCGTAATGTTCAACATGTCCCCGCTTTCGTTGTACTGATAGTCCATGGACATATATTCTCTCATCAGCTGGCATCCGGCGCGGTTGTTGGTCTTGTTCTGAACGTCGATTTGCAGAACTTGTATAATACTCAGGAAGATTTCTAACAGCAGATTCCCACACACCATGTACAAGATATACCGAAGCGCCAGCACAAAAGGCTGTCCGCTGCTGACAGCATCTAATATTTTCGCCGAACAGTAGATGGTGATGTAGGGCCGTATGGCTTCCAGGACCAGCTTCACAATATATATGGGGAACATGGATTTTCTGATGCTCCAGGCGCGTTTTACCAGGAAAATAATATTGGAAATCTGTTTCGTCTTGCCAAGACGTTTCATAACCAACGACCTCCTTAAATCGCGTATGTCCCTGCTGGCTATCGGCGTTGCTCTCCATTGATATAAGCACGCTTGCCTTTTTACATCCATTTCCCTACATTTCTACATCAGCTTCGGCTTACCTGTGTTCAGACTGCAAACACTCTCTGCGCAAAGCTTCAATTTCTTCCACGGACAGATCTGTTGCGTCGCCCTGTCCTGGCTGACCTCCTGCAGCGTTTCGTAGGCCTCTTTAATATAAGGATGTTTCTCCGCATTGATAAATTTCGCCCGTAGCAGCATGTCGCTGGCGTTCTATCTCTTCGTATTCCCTTTAGTATAGCACACCCGGCCCGATTCGCAAATGCACTTCATTTTAAATATATAGCCAAGTACGTATTTTTATTTTTTGAAGGTGTTGCGTATAACACGTGCTGCAGCGCGGTAACGATATTTCTGCCGCCAACTTCGCTATATCGTTACCGGGCGCCGTAAAACCGTAACCTCCGGAGCGTAACGATACAGCGCGGTAACGATATTTCTACCGCAAATACCGCTACATCGTTACCGAGCGCCGTAAAACCGTATCTTTGGAGCGTAACGCTGCAACGCGGTAACGATATTTCTGCCGCTAACTTTGCTATATCGTTACCGAGCGCCGTAAAACCGTACCTCCGGAGCGTAACGCTGCAGCGTGGTAACGATATTTCTACCGCCAACTTCGCTATATCGTTACCGAGCGCCGTAAAACCGTACC
>CATJIF010000178.1 GCA_949740445.1 uncultured Peptostreptococcaceae bacterium
ACCATCGCATTCTTCTACCAGGCGGGCCGAACTCATCCCAACTCTCGGTAGGTTCCATGTGGCACTTTGCTTCAATGAAATGCAGATGAGGCCAATGCAACTTTGCTCGCTCTACAGCTTTCAAAGTGTCTGACAATTCCATTCCTGTATTACTAAATACCACCCAGAACTCACTTGGCGCCAGAGCTTTAGAAACCAAATCCAATAAAACCAGTGAATCTTTTCCACCAGAAAATGCGCAAATAAAGGAATAACTTTGTTTAGAATATTTCTCATATTGTTCTTGGATAAGCCCAATCGATTTCTGCTTCATGTTGACCAGAAGGGTGTGGTTAACTTCGATTAAGCGTGCGATATTGATTTCTTCCAGCTTTAATCGTTCTGTGGTATTCAGTTTGATTTTGGGAACAGTGAAAAAACTGCCCCCCTCCGCTTCGGCTACACATACTCCATTGATTACATATCTGCGGATTCCTTCTGCCCACAAAAGCGGTACATCTGTATCCTTTGGGTAATCCCAATACTTATCCATTCCAAAGAAGTCAAGCTCTTCATGGAAAACCGGACGGATCTCCTTTTGTATTTTTGCATCTATCGTCAGACGAAATATGCCATATTCGTCTGTCCATTCATATCCGTACATTTATCTAATCTCCTATCAGCGAAGTACATCTTCACAGTTTTCTTTAATTAGCCAAGGTCTGTAGCGATGCAACGCTGCATGGCAGGTTGGGCACACAGTCAAAAAACTATCAGCTCTATATTTTTTTGAATAATTCATGAGCGTGGGAGCGACAATCAAATGATTTTGGAGTAATTGACCGGCATTACGATAGCAGAGAGCTGGTCTGCTGTTACATACCTCGCAGTGATCTTTTATTGCCAACTTCGCACCATCACGCTGTTCGATAATGTTGTGAAGGTGTCCCAAAAGAATTCCTTCCGGGAAACCATTTTCCTCGAGCGGAGAACCAAATAGACAAACAAATACTTCTTTATTATTGCGTATTGCTTTTGCGATAGAGTGAAGTTCATTTACTCGATTTTCATATTCAAAAGCAACACGAAAAAACAGGCCGCCAACATTTTGACCATTTATGCCCGATAAACAGCTTGAACGAAATCTCATTAGTTGAGCAGTAATGCCGGTTGGGCTTCTAAAATCGGCCCGTCTATTTTCTGCCGGATGAATTGGCAAACGCTTAAGAAGCAAACTGAGTTCTTTGATCTCAGCGGAGTCCGCTGAAACTTTGCCATTTTCGGAGGAATAGAGCACATCCAAAGCCAATATTACTTCATCCCGTGTAAAGCTTGCACTTGCCATCTCATTCCACCCTCACTGTAACATTTTCGCCTTTTGCATCCCATGCAAAACGCTCGTCCTTTGCCAAGGCTTTCGGCATATTCCAGATTAGCTCATTGCCTTGAATCATGCCTGTTTTAACAAGAAGCTGCCGTAGTTCTTCAGCCTCAAAAGAACGCTGCTCTGTCTCGTTTTCTACCAGACAAGCGATCACAGCATCTCCAAAGTTTTGTATCGGGCTATCATCTGTCACCAACATGGCATGAAGGGTATCCATACTCTGCGATTTCATTGCTGCGATTGTCTTTGCACCGAACTCTTTGCCATAAAAGTGCAGAATATATTGGAGCAATAGTGGCGTCCAAACTCTATGTTCAGGCAGATCAGGAAGCGATTCATACCAAACTGGCTGAATCTGCCGAAGGACAATATGGTCATCCGCATCACTCAGTAAATTGCGTAGTGCCCGCCCAACGCTTTCTTTCCATAAGCCGTCAATTCTCATGCTTTTAGCGGAGATGATCGTACCCGGCTCGTAGAAGAAGAACTCCGGCTCTTTGCCCAGGCGCATTTGATTTCTGAGGTTTCCAGCTTTTATGCCGATACCCGTTAAATGTTCCGTCAGGTCATCTTCTCGGAATATGCCGCCCTGATCCTCTGCAAACTTATAGATAACATCGAAATTGCTGCCTATCACATCCTCAGACTTTGAAATATGAGCCTTGCCGATAAATGAGTAGTGAGTTCCTTCAAAGCTATTCTTTTCGAACAAGTGTTGGGCAATCTCATAAACCGAGCGTTCATCATTCAAATCGTTATCGTTGAGAAACATATTCATTTCTACTCGTGCGTAGTCGTACAACTGCACGGCAGAAATATAGCCGTTATTCTTCTGCATAAGCTTTTCCGTGATGAGGAACATCTGCTTGGCACCGTCGTCCCAATCAATAAAGGCGTCCTCATGGTAAAGCTTACCCTTGATTTCCACAATGCGCTTGCATTTTTGGACAAGGGCCTTTGTCGCTACCATAGTCAGCCTCAGAACATTATATAGGCTGTCGTAAGTGACACCATTCATATCGGCATCAAGTACGATTTTTTCAACCTTTGCAATCTGCTCAGGATCAACGCTTTCGCTCTCCTGCGAAGAAACGGAACGTACAGAGGACGTTTGAATGTTGCTATGTTCCACTCGGCTCGTTTGTCGGGAGATAATATTATCCCTCTGACAGTAGGTTATTATTACATCATCGGTGCTTACTGAACAGTAGTCAAGCAGCCAGCGAATTTTGTTGACAATTCCTGTGGCGCTGATATTACATTCGAGATAAATTTTACTTCTGATCTCTTTCGGATATGTCATTCTTTCCTTGCTGCCAAGATCAATTCTGCTGCTTCCCGCAAAGCGCATATCACGCTGGAACAGAGACTCATAATCGCTGTATAGCTCACAAACCAGACTAACATACAGCTCGTTCCAGGAAGTACACGAAATAGCCTTTCCCTTGTAGGAAAAGCCGGTTGGCTTCGTATATGCCAAAGAACAGTGTTCGGAAAGATTCAGCCGTTGTTCGTTGGTGTCATTTGCAGCCAGATCACTTGGGTCAGACTCGTCCGGGGTTGAAGCGGAAACGGAGTTCTCTATTTCATGCTGCTCATCAAGCACAGCATTATGTAATTCTTTTTTCAGTATTTCTACATGAAAAGATTGTGCCAAAAAAGTATCCGGCTCTTTGATTGAGACAGACATCGTCACACTCATACATCGCTGCATAATCCATTCAACAGCAGCGATAACTGAATCCTTTGCCAAATCTGCACTGACATAGCAAGTGGGATTCTCCATTCTGATGAAGTTTCCGCTTTTAGGAAAACGATATATCCTAATATCGGAAGTGCCGCCGATTGTCTTATCCAAAAGCGATCTGAAAAACAAGGGATATTTTTGGGCGGTATCTTCACAAAAACGCAGAAATGTTTTTGCGAGCGTATCCCCAGAATAAACAGTCGATCCGCAATGAAGTTCATAAAGAAGACCCGGACTTTCTGTGGTTTCCGGTTCTAAAAGCTGACGCACTTTAGTAAGGACAGCCTGACGCATTGAAATAGAATAGAGATTATTCTGGTTCATAAACGCCCAAAGCTTCAATGCTTTAAGTTCTTCGATCGTGCGGATATTCTCTTTTGCTAAAACCAACTTTAACGGTGAGAAAATTTCTTCGCTCAGTAATGCCTCTATTTCAGACACAATCGGCGTGGGCGCTTCAACGGAAAGCTCTGTTCCCAGCTCCGGGTTAACGATAACTTCAGCAATCGTAGTAGTTAGCTGCTCATTCAAAAACTCTGAATAAAGATTCAACGCGCTGGTAAGCTGGTTCCCTTTGCGGTGATCAGCGTGGATAAAATCCTTGTCTGCAAGTAAGAAAGAGCGAACAATATTCATCGTTTCTACTGATATGACATGGTAAATGTCATCGTCAAGAATTTTTTCTGCCTTCACTCGTTCAGTGCAGCGTTTCAAAGAGGACAAAACAACAAATATGCCACCGGACGAAACACCACGCTTATCGAGCCACTCAATAAACTTCAGCCGATTGTTCTTTTCAAATGAGACTTCCGAAGACGACTTGTCCTCCGATACGCAATCTGCAACCGATACAATGGGTTCATTTTTCGCAGAGCTGTTGAAGTCATCGGTTGTCCACCATGCAGATGAATATTCTGTTGCTCTGGAACCATCCGCTTTAAAGTGGAATGTCACACCACGAGCGGAGCACTTGTCGGCAAAGGGTTTTAATTCTTCGCCGCCAATCATCCAAAGACAGCCATTTTGGGGGCGATTGTCTATAAAGGAGATATTGTTTGCAATCAGAAAATCAAGAAGCGAATTTCTTGCGGGTATCTCTTGCTCTGAACTTAGGAATTGATTGTTCGACACGCGCCTGGGTTCAATCAAGTTACTGTTATCTTTTACTTCCTTAATGAAGCGACAATAATGTTGAATTGCCGCGATCATAATGCCTTTTTGTTTTCTATGACTAAACGCAAAAATTTTGCTGCGTTCAACAGCTTCACGAACACTAGCGAGCGTGACCAAATCATCTGTCTCAAATAATGGTTTTTTTAGAATCTTTCGGTTCAAGCAGAAACTGTCGATGTCTGTGAAAACCGAATAGATGGCAGAAAGTTGAGCGGGAGAGACTTGCTTTGCAAGCCACTCTGAGAAACTATTCTCATAGGAGACGCTGCTGTC
>CATJIF010000179.1 GCA_949740445.1 uncultured Peptostreptococcaceae bacterium
TCAAAAAACGCACGCAATTAAAAAGCTGCCGCTTTCGTAATTGCTTTACCATTTACCAAAAGCAGCAGCCCTCTATTTCTCCGTTCTACAATTGCAACAAGTTTCCTGATGTTATCCTGCGCGCAACACTTAATTATTTTGACTCAGATGTACGGCAAAAATGTCCTCTCCCATGCCAGCCTGTCTCGCACCTTCGGATGCGGTAATAATTCCCTGCCGTACCAGCGAAGCCAAAGCTTCCATTTTCCCTTCGATGCGGCCAGCTTTCACTCCTTCTGCACGCTCTTCCCTTGCGACTTCCTCCATAATTTCACGCATAGCCTCACACATGATCTGCTGTCCCTCCTCCGTCTCTTTGAACTGGCGCTTCAGTCCCGACGTCTCTGGAAAGACATCGTCGTCGTAAGCGTCGTCCTCTGTAAATATCTTCATCAGCTGCGCTGTCTCCGACCCATCGTCCACACCGGCGCTCACGTAAACCTCCTGCCATCCATTGCATACAGCCTGCCCCTGTTTGCTCAACGTCCGCTGCACATGATTTAAAGCCTGCACGGTTCCAAACAGATTGAACTGCGAAAGAAATACGCTGCATATGTCGGGAACGCTTTTAAATTTCGTTCCCGGATCGGTGATGTTCGCTGTCAGTACTGAGCTGTTATAGCGAACCCGTCTCTGATGGTCGTCGTCGTTCGCCTTCTGCACTTCGATGAGGACGGAGGTTCCGTCGCTCAATAGGCACCTGGCGTCAGCCACCACCGACCGGCCCTGTAAATTGCTCATCGCATACTGGGCAGCAGCTTCTTTTACGACCAGGTCTTTATTCCTCAGGAAAACCCGAAGAATTTCCTGACAGAAGGGAAGGCTTTCCGTCATTTTGCGGAACAACAGATCGTCGATGGGGTTTAGCCGCTTTGCTGCCTCACGGATTTTTGCTTTTCTATTGATCGTCTCCATTTCCCTTTTCCCTGTCTCCCCTGAATTACAGTATACCATTGCCAATCGGCAGGCGCAAATACTATGGCTTGTTAAATATGAAATTATGATTAAAATGCATTATGGATGCACACGCCAAAGCATGCCGCACAATATCTCCAAATTAAAATTACCAGTTTTTTACTATTTTCAGCATATCGCAACCGTCGGTAAAAGTCAATAAATTTTTTCTTAAAATGTAATATTTTTCTATTTTAAGCCAGCCCTTTCTGTATCTTCTCTTTCCTATAGCACCTTTTCTGTTATATAAAAAAGCGGCGCCCCTCGCTGTGGTTTCGCCGCTTTCTCGATATTTTATTTCTTTTTGATGTTCTCCTGCCCCTGCGCTTCTGTCATTTTAACTGTTTTTCATCAATCGCAAGCCGGATGCCTTTGCCTTCCCCACGTTTAAAAGACAATGCAGATCATGTACTCTTTGCCCTCGTCGCTGATTTTCTGCAGCGCGTGCTGCATCTTTTCGCGGATGTTGTCGGGCACGCTGCCCAGCTTTGTCTCCATCTGCTCTGTTACCATATCCTGTAACGATTTTCCAAAGATATTGGTATCCCATATCTTTTTCGGATCGGTCTCGAACTCGCTGAGCAGGTAGCGGATTAAATCCTCGCTCTGCTTTTCTGTGCCCACCACCGGCGATACCTCGGTGGAGATCCCGGTTTTAATCAGGTGAAGGCTGGAGGCTTTTGCTTTCAGGCGGACGCCGAATTTGCTGCCCTGCTTAAATATTTCTGGTTCTTCCAGAATCATCTCCGACAGCTTCGGCTGCACGATGCCGTAGCCGGTGCTTTCCACCTGCTCCATGGCATCGGCGATTTTATCATAGGATTTCTTTGCCTTTGTAAATTCCTTCATCAGGCGGAAAAATTGTGCGTCGTTTTCCACCGGACATTCCATAATTTCGCCCAACACCTGGTAAAATAACCCTTTGACCGCCTCGATTTCCACATCCACGCGCCCGCTGCCCAGATCTGTCCGCCGCATGGAGGCGCCTGCGACGATTTCCCCGTCGGTCAGAGCCGCCAGCGAATTCTGTACGTCGCGCAGCGTTTGCGCGTGCTTGCTCCACTCCAAAATGGCCTGAATCAGCGCTGCCTTGATGCGGTGGTCGGTCTCCAGCCCTTCGATAAAGCCCGGCAGGTAGAAGTTGATTTCCGAGGCCGGAAATTCCGAAAGCGTTTCGCTCAGAATATGGTTGATCTCCGAAAGCTCCATGGTTTTGCAGTCCGCTGCAATTACCGGCGCCTGGTACTTCTCTGCCAGCTGCCTTTTCAGGCCGAGCGCTGCTTCGCTTTCCGGCTCTTTCGTATTTAACACGATGGCAAAGGGCTTTTTCAGCTGCCGGAATTCGCTCACGACCCGTTCCTCTGCACTGACATAGCTGTCCCGGTCGATGCCGCAGATGCTGCCATCGGTAGTTACGACGATGCCGATGGTCGAATGGTCGCGGATTACCTTGCGCGTTCCCATCTCCGCCGCCTGGTCGAAGGGCATGGGATCGTTGCTCCAGGGCGTGCTCACCATGCGGGGGCTTCCCTCCTCGCTGTGGCCCAGCGCCTGCGCCACAAGGTAGCCCACGCAGTCCACCATGCGCACCTTTAAGCTGGCGTTTCCGGGAAGCGTCAGCGCTACGGCCTCCGCCGGAACGAATTTCGGTTCGGTAGTCATAATCGTCTTTCCGCTGCCGCTTTGCGGCAGTTCATCCTGAATGCGCTGTTTTACGTAACCATTTTCTACGTTGGGCAGCACCATCAAATCCATAAACCGCTTGATAAACGTGGATTTTCCCGTGCGCACCGGCCCCACGACGCCTATGTAAATTTCGCCGTTGGTGCGCTTTTCAATGTCTTTATATATATTGCAACTGTCCATCGGTTCCCCTCCCTTTTCTGCTGATGAACAGGTCTGCGCCGTCGATCAGCTTCTCTTTCTGCTTCTAAACTATATGAAGGGTTGTTCTTCCATATACCGCCGTTTTTCGTTTTTTCTCCGCACACTGCCTCTGTGCCCGAAAAAATCTTTTGCAACAGTCCTTCCAAAAATCTCTGTCCGGAAGGGATTGAAAACCGCAGGTGGCAGTGGTATTCTTAAGGGTAGATGTGTGTATCTGAGAAAGCAGGGAATAGTGATGAATGTAACACGTTGGAAACGAATTGGCTGGCTGGTGATTGTATTCTCCGGTCTGACTGCCTATGGAGCGCCGGCCCTGGCTGCGCAACCGCTCCCGGCACCATCTGCGCAGGTAGAACCACCGCCATCCGCACAAGCCGCGCCCCTTTCGGCCCCGCAGGCTGCGGCGGAGAAACACGCAACAGAAACACGGGCGGTAAAGGATGGCGTAGCGAAAGCCACATGGGCAGCAGCAGCGACTGCAAGCAACCTCCTGCCCGGCCAAACCGCAGGCAGCGCCGTCCTTTCAGCAGGCGAAACATCGGCTTTCTTCGGCATATATGCTGCGCCGTGGCACTGTGCGCAGGCGATAGAAGAAGCGGCATTGCCCTCTGAGGACGCAATGCCAGAAGGAGGGGAATTATCCGATGAGGATGTGCCGCCAGCGCAAGCTGTTCTTCCGCAGCCTCTTGCCCCTGGATTTCATTCCGCAAACGGCTCTTTGTACTACGCGGACCGCTACGGCCACCTGCTTTGCAAGCAACCGCTGGGCGCTTTTATCGCCAAAGCAGACGGCACTGTGTTCCAGGTGTCTTCTTTTTATCGGATGCCGAATGTGCCCTATCTCAGCCAGATCGACGATATCGGCGCCTGGGTGGGCTGCGAAGCGGTTTCTGCCCTGATGGGCCTGCAGGCGAAAGGCTATGCGCAGGATATCCCGCTGCGCACGTTTTTAGACCAGCTGCCCAGAAGCGAATCCGATCCGGAAAAAGGCTTTGTCGGCTCTCCCTATGTTCCCGATAAGAGCAAAAAGACCCGCACGACCATCTATCCTGCGGCGCTTGCCGATTACTGCAACAGCTATTGCGGCGGCGATCTGGTGTGCAGTGATTTCCGCGGCGCTTCTCTTTCGCTTTTGCAGCAGGAACTTCTTGCTGGCAACTGCGTTGTCGCCTACGAAACCCTCTGGTGGGAAACGCCCTACTACCGCCTGTACGAAATCGAAGGCACTTCGCAGCGTCATGTAAGCAACAATCACGCGGTATTGGTCTGCGGCTACGACCCGCAGCGGGGATATTTTATCTCCGACCCTTACAACTACCACCATCCGGGAGAAATTTATCAGTACTGGATCAAAGCCGACATCTTCGAGCCTATCTGGAACGAGCGGAAAACCGGCATGCTTCTGCGCTAACACCGATTCCGCGCCGCCGGTGCAGCGGTCTTTGGCTGCGATGGATGCCGGCAA
>CATJIF010000180.1 GCA_949740445.1 uncultured Peptostreptococcaceae bacterium
GCCGAAGGATGTCATCCTCATCGTAAATCCGCAGGATTATCTGCAGAAGGTGATGCCGGCAACCACGGTCATGGCGCCGGACGGTACATATCGTAACGATGTGATGCCCTATCCGATGACCGTCATCCAGAGCGCAGCCCTAAACAAGGGCAAGGCACTTTTGGGCATGGGATATAAATACTTCCTGGCCGCCGGTATGGACACAAACGGACGCATCGAATATTCGGATCACTATCAGTTTTTGGAAGATGCCCGCGTGTATCTGATTAAGCTGTACGCCAACGGGTTCCCTATGGATAACAACGCCTTTTTGTCTTTGGATATCTCCAAGCTGCAGCCGAAAACCTATCTGGTAACACAGCTGACCGAACAGAAACCGTCCGCTAATGCGGCGATCTCAGATTTGCGCATCGGCAGCCTGCAGCTGACGCCGGCAGTTTCCGCAGAGACCACAACCTATACGGCGCAGACGACGAATGCAACCAACACGATCACGGTGGTGCCTGCAGATGCCGGGGCCACGATAGAAATTGCGATCAAGGCGGGCGATGATGCGGCGCAAAGCATAGAAAACGGCACAGCAGCCACCTGGAAAGAAGGCGACAACACGGTAACGGTAACGATTACGGCAGAAGACGGGACCACGAAGGCCACGTATACCGTAACGGTAACAAAAGCCTGATGCTGCGGCAGGAAATTCCCGCGCAGCTGATCGCAGACGTAAAAACACACGTACAGATCACGTGGGAAGATCAGGCCACAGAGGATCGCCTTCGCGGCCTGATCGCATCCGCCTCTATCTATCTGGACAGCAAAGGCGGGGCAGCGCTGGACTATGACACCGACGGGCTGCCGCGCCTGCTGCTGATGGAGTGTGTGCGATATCTGCGAGACGATGCGATAGACGTATTTGAAACCAATTACCGGGCACTGATTTTAGCCATGCAAAACGAAAGGCAGGTGAGGCAGTATGTGGACAGCACCACATCGGAAGAAAGCGCAGGTCACGCAGGGGTTTAACAGCGGTATGGTACACATCTACCAGATCGAGGATCGGGCAGAGCCAGGCTACCAGCCCCAACCGCAGCCCATCGAGAAAGGAAAGCTGCCCTATGAGGAGCAGCGTCTGGGAATCCAGCGGTATTACAGCGGCAAGCAGAACCAGATCGAGATCAAACGGGTGATCCGCACGCCGGTACCGCCGTATCCAATCACGAATCAGGACCAGGCAACCACCGAAGACGGGCAAGTCTATGGAATCGCCATGATCCAGATCGTACCGAACAGCTACCCGCCAGCCATGGATATGACATTAAGCAGCATCAAACAAAAATGCGGGAGAACTGTATGAATTGGCAGGAGCGAATCATTGCGGCGCATACGCAAGTGACCGATGCGGTGCGGCACGCCGAGCAAATGCAGGCAGATCGGTATCTGGTATGGCAGGAGGACGGAGAAAATGCTCTGTTCGCCGACGGGCAGCACATAGAGCAGGCAATTACAGGAACAACGGACCTGTTCACGATTCAGGAATTTGATCCCTGGATCGAAGCGCTGGAAGGCTCGTTTGATGCGGAACCTACAATTTTCTGGGAAAAAAACAGCACACAGTACGAAGAAGAAACGGGGCTGTATCACTACGAATGGCGTTGGGAGGTGCTGCGGTAATGGCAAGGATCACATTCGAAGGGCTGGAAGGATACATGGAATCGCTGCAGAGGATCGAAGCGGACAGCCAGGCGATCACAGAGCGGGCAGTCTATGAAGGCGCTGCCGTGGTAGC
>CATJIF010000181.1 GCA_949740445.1 uncultured Peptostreptococcaceae bacterium
GGCCCGTTGCCGCAGCGCACTGCCTCTAACATCCACGTAGCGCCGCTTGTCGACCCCTTCCCCAGCGGGTAGATGAGGATTTTATCCCTTACGCATTCCCCGCACACGCTGACGCGCACATCGTCAATGTTGCCCGTCTGTGGATCGACGCCGTGCGACCACACCAGCGACTCTTTGCTTACCAGCGCTTCGCCTTCAACGATGCCGCTGACAAGCCCACGCCCCCTTAAAACGATATTGCCATTCATTTCATCACCGCCTCTGCACAGGCTTCCGTAGAAGCGTATTTGATCTTTATTCCATGCTCCGAAGGCAGGTAGCTGGCGAACTTTCCGGAATCCGTAATAAGATTCTGATATCCGCCCACCAGCGGGCTGATTACCAGGCAAGTCTGCGCCATAATCCGGATGCCTGCCTGCGTAAGCTTTGCCTTAATTCCCATGCGTTCCAGCAGGCTGTCCGTCTCCAGCGTCGTAAAAATCCAAAATGCTTTGTCTTCTGCTACCTTTCGGCCTTCTATGATTTTGGAAAGACGGATGGCTTCTTCCGACGAATAGTGCGGACATCCCACTACTGCCAGCTGGATGTCGCCCACACCTTCCGTTGTTAACCGCTGCGCCTCTTCATCCAAAAGCTCCCGCGTTACCGAAAATTCTTCCTCCGGCGCCCGGCCTCCAAACGGATCCTGCAAAAGTGCCTCCGGCGTTACTCCGTCGATGTGATACAACGCCACCGAACCGCTGGAAGCTGCCGATGCTCCCAGATACTTCAAATTATCGTTGGTCGCCGAGCCGGGAATTCCGTAGATGGCCGGAATCTTTGCGCCTGCCCGCTTTCCTAAAAGAATGCCTAACGTGTTGTAATCGAGATCTGTCAATTCACATTCCACACAAACTTTTATCTGCGCGCGCCGGTTTTCTTTCAGATACAACCCGTAGCATGGCATCTTTCCGGTCAGCGCTGCGCATATGGCAAGCCCTGCAGGCGTCCGGTTGGTTCTGGCTCCCAGCACGGAATTGGCAAAGCTCACTGCTGACGATTCTGCCCAGGCTACATTCTGTCCGACCCGCGGGATGCTCCCCTGATAATATGGCGTGCACGACCATTTAGGCATTTCCCCTAACTTTAAGATGGCTTCGGCAAGCCGCATCTGGTTTTGTGCGTACTCTGCGTCGTAGCCCATTTCCTCCCATTGGCCGAAGGGAATAGAAGCTGGGTCTTGTGTCGTGGGGACGCAGCAGCATCCGCCGAGCTGCGCCAATTTTTCCAGCCAGTCCCGTCCGGCGATGTGAAGCGAACCGAAATGCGCCATGGCCTGCACCGAAGCCACCTCGATAAAGCGTTCCGCTCCCAGGGGCTCGCCCACCTTTTGCAGAATTTCCAGAGCCAGCCGCTTTGCTTCGCCTTCCTCTCCCTGTAAAATTCTTTTTTCCTGATCTGTCAGCTGCATGTTTTTCTCCTTGCGGTTTTGGTTTTCGCAATCTTTCCTTCTCTGATTTCTCCCTTTATGTTTTCTTTTTACCGGCGTACTGGTCTGCCGTTACATTTTGCGCGTCTCCTGAAGCGTTTCCGCCAGCGTGTGTTCTGTCAGCTCCGAAAGGCTGTACAGCCTTTCGTTGACCATCTGGCTGAAGCACGCCGGCAGATGCTGCCTGTGCGCCCGGTGTGTGGCCACGCACTGGATGCAGTTTCCGTGAATCCCGCAGGGGCTTTCGCAGGAGCAATGATCTTCACCGCGGGCAATCGCCTCCAGGATCTCTTTTTTGTGAATCCGGTATTCCTGCATATTTCCCTTAGCATAGGCCTCTGCTGCTGCCTGTTCTGCGGCCTTATATTCCTCTGTCATTTCTCATTCTCCTTCTATCTCCATATCCAAGAGCCATGAGCTGAGGCTCTTTCCGTGAGGGTCAATCGCCAGCGATTTGGTAACGCCACCGCCCAAGGCCTTTTCCATAACAAGATTTAGCGCTGCTAATTTCGGCAGCTCGTAGATGGTAACCTCCCCCCTGACAATCCCTTCAAAGCGCTGCTTTACCCGCTCTGCCGTAACCGCCTGCCGAAGCCGTTCGTAGTCCTCTTTACGATAGGCGATGACTGAAATATTGGAAATATTGCCCTTGTCCCCTGTGCGGGAATGGGCGATCTCCCGCAGCTTCATCGACATTCCTCCTCTCTGACATCGTCGCCGCTGACGACTCGGATATTGACTCCATCTTTTGGAATGAATATCGACGCCACGGATACGATTTCCCTTATATATTTTCTGGCGCCGCCACCGCCGGCTGGCCCATTGGTATACAACGCTTCTACCTCGTCTCCGACCAGCCTGGCGATGCAGCGCTGGTTGCTGCGGATGGCCACCCGCAATCGACATTCTCCTACCGCTTCTGCGCCGCACATTGTAAAGGAGTCTGCCTCTTTCGCTGTTTCAGCATCCTTGACATCTCTCGCAAGCATGTTGTCGCTCGCATTGTCCACAACACTTTCTACATCTGCAAGACCCTCGCCACCGCCGTATAGCGAGTTGACACCGATGATATCTATGCGGCATTCCTGAATTTCCTTTGCGTAGGGCGTCAGCCTGTGCCGGATAATTTCTCCGGCAAGCTTCGCTCGTTCGCAGCATCCGCTGCCGCCGTAGCTGATTTCTCCTTCGCCGATAAATCCATCCCGATAGCCCACGCTGACCTTGTACTGTCCGTTATGCTTTATTCCGGAGGCTCCGCAAACCGCAATGCAGTCTTTGTCTTCTTCCTCCAGCCAGATCCCCGAAAAATCCGCCGTTACATCCGGCGTGTAGTAGCGGGAAGGATCGTGAATCTCGTAAATCAGCTGTTCGGCTACCGTATCCTTCGTTACCATGCCACCCGCCTGCGGCAGCTTGCTGATTTTGGCCTTTCCATCTTCTCTGATTTCTGCAATGGGAAATCCCACGTTCCACAGCGTTGGCACTTCCTTATATGGCGGATCGGCAAAATAGCCACCGCAGACTTGCGCTCCGCATTCCAGCAAATGGCCAGCCACCGTTCCTCTTCCCAATTGGTGATAATCCGTCATGCTCCAGCCAAACTCGTAGATTAACGGCCCTAATGTCAGCGCAGGATCGGCAACACGCCCTGTAATAATGATGTCCGCTCCCTGCTTCAGCGCTCGAACGATACCTTCTGCGCCGATATAAGCATTGGCGGAAATGATGCGGTCTTCGAGAGAACGCAGCAGCTGCCCTGTTTCCAGCACGATGTGATCTCCATAGGTATCGACGGCGCCCATCACATTATCGCCGGTAACTGCAGAAATTTTCAGCTGTGAAAGCCCCTCCTTTTCTGCCATGCTCTTAACCATGCGCAGAGCACTGACGGGATTGGCGGCTCCCATATTTGTAACAATCTTAACAATGGGCTGCCCCGCTTTCTGCTGCTCTTTCAGCAGCGGCAGAATCCGCTCCATCCGATATTTTAAAAATTCGTTATAGCCTTTTTCCGGGTCTCTCATCTTCTGTTGTTGCGCCAGCGCAATCGTTCGCTCCGCCAGACACTCAAATATAATGTAGTCCAGCGCCCCGTGCCGAATCAAATCCAGCGCCGGTTCGATGCGGTCGCCGCCATAACCTGCGCCGCCGCCGATTCGTATGCTTCTCACTGCCTCGCCTCCTTTATATTCTAACTATTTCAACCGCTTCTCCCTTTTGCAAAATACAGAACGTTATTATTTAGTGGGTTGCCCAATCTCTTTTTTGCTTGATGCGCCTGTACACCTGCATGAATTTACTTACGCTTACATGCTTTTGCGTCTGCTCAGCTTTCGCCCGCCTTTTCTGCATTCGGCAGGGCTGCATCTGATGGCGCCTCACATTTGATACGAGTTTGCGCTTGACATTACTCCGCATCCCTTATATCCTTGCGCCTGATATGGTTCTGTATTTGATATCACTTATATATCGCAACTTCTGTGCCAATGCGAGCTATTTATCGTTCAAAAAATAAAATCGTTGAAATTTCAACGATCTTATATATGTTCTGCGCGATAATTCCCTAATATCTTTGTATTGCTTATCTATCTTTAATTTCTAAATTATTAGAAACCAAATTGTAATCAACTGCTATATAGCTGTGCTATCAATTGCAATTCTACTGTTTCTAATTTTTTAGAATCATATTTGATATTTCTAATCTTTTAGAATTTATATGTAAAATGCTGCTTATTTACTATGAAAGCATCTTTGAATAGTAAACGTAACACGTAAAGTCGTTCTTAAGCGTTAAGAACTCGCTTATGTTTTTTCATATTTTTAACATTTTTAGTTGATTTTGTTTTTTAGGTGTGATAGTATCGAATTGTAATTACCATATTTTTCATAATAAAATAATATTTCCCTCTATCGGATGGGGTATGTACACTTGCAAGGCATGTGCCTGCAC
>CATJIF010000182.1 GCA_949740445.1 uncultured Peptostreptococcaceae bacterium
CCCGGAAGAAATCTGTGATGAAAATGGAGAGGAAAACTTCGATTACCTGTTTAGTGAAGATCTCCCGCAGTTCGCACGGGACATCAACGCCGCTATCCAAAAGGACTGGACAGAAATGGAGCTGGAGGAATACGGCTTTATGGATTCGTTCCTTTGGGGCAGCAGGCAGGCGCAGGTTTCTGTCTATGAAAAAGTGAAATCTGCCCTGCCTAAAATTGAAGTGGTAAATGATAAGGCATATGCTGTGACGGAATGCAGGACCACAGCAAAGCTGGCGGCAGATGAGATTGAAGTGCTGAAAGATTTTTTTACCGGGCAGTATAGCGATGGCTGGGGCGAAGGGTTCGAGCAGCACGCCATACAGACAAGGTGGGGTGCGCTCTACGTCTGCTTCTGGTCGGATAACTTCATGATTGAAACGGAGGAAGAATTCCATGCCCGCATGAACCCGGAGCCGGAACAGCACGAAGGAATGCAGATGGGCATATAAATGCGGCCCGGCGAGGAAAATGCCTTTGGCAAAATGATGTAAAAATTAAAAAAGGCAAATGGAAATTTTGAAAGAGAAAGGATGGCAGACAGCAATGAACAAAGAAATGCAGGAATACGCAGAGCAGATCCGCAGGGAGCTGCATAAAACCGTTGACCGGCAGATAGATGCTTTTTTGAACCGGCCGGAGAAAAGGGAAACGACCTCTACACCGGAAACAGAGCTGCCGCTTTCGGTTATGGCGGCATTTTTTAAGGGCAAAAAACCTGTGGCAATCGTTTATCCGGATGGCACGGAGGTACCTGTTCCCACATGGAAGAAAGCGGCGGCGCAGCTCCTGTGCCATTGTGCCGGGGAGGAACAGATGCACAGCAGGCTGGAAGGAATCCGGGGAAAGGTCTTTGGGAGGAACCGCCTGCTGTTCAGTGACAGCGGTGCAGGCATGGAAGCGCCGCTGGAGTTTTATCCGGGTATGTTTCTGGAAACCAAGCTTGACACGGAAACGCTTTTGAATATCATTACAAAACGGATTTTTGAGCCTATCGGCTATGACTACGGCGGCATCCGCTTGAGGGTAACCGTCCCTGCGTTTAGAATTTCGGGGGAAGAACCGGAAAACGTACAGGAAAAAACCAAAGAGGAAGAACTCCCGGAAGAAGCTTTGAAAAAAGATTTCTTTTCAACGATATAAAGGGTGGGTTTAATGCCAGGGATCATATTTACATCACGTTACCTCCGCAATGCCGGTGCGGGACAGGTGAAAAACCTGCTGAACTATATGGCGACCCGCCCGAATGCTGAAAAGCTTCCCGACCCTCAATCCGGCGAAGCGACAAAAAAACAGAAGGACTGGATTGAGAAAGAGATAAAAAAGCAGCCTGGCCTAAAGAGCCTTTTTGAGTACGAGGATTATGTGAAAGACCCGACAAAGGGAAATGCCTCCGGACTGATTGAAAAAATCGCGGAGCAGCAGATAGGAACGGCAGATGGGATTGAGAACTATGTCGGCTATCTGGCGAAACGCCCAGGGGCAGAGCGCGGGGAGCAGAACCACGCCCTCTGGAATGGCTCGGATGAGCCGGTCAACCTGCGGAGGGTAATACAGGAGGCAGCGAGGCATAAAGGCAGGATCTGGACGCACGTTGTTTCCCTGCGGCGAGAGGACGCCGAACGGCTGGGCTATGACAATGCCGAAGCATGGCGGGAGCTGGTACGGGAGAAATCCGCAGAGATGGCACGGGAGATGGGAATCCCGCTGGAGGATTTCGTCTGGTACGGGGCGTTCCATAATGAAGGCCACCATCCGCATATACATATCTTCTGCTATTCCAAAAAACCGAAGCAGGGCTACCTGCCCAACCGCGGCATCCGGAACCTGCGGCGGTCGTTTGCATCAGAGATTTTCCATGACGACCTGCTCCACATTTACGAGCAAAAGGATGAAACGCGAAAGGAAATAAAAGATTTCTTTTCGCAGGAGTTGAAAAAGGCATCCGCAAAAAGCTATGGGACAAACCCAAGGGCGGAAGCCCTTCTGTTAAAGCTGGCGGCGAACCTGAAAACGGCGAAGCACAAAAAGGTTTATGGAAGATTGGATAAAGAAAATAAAATCCTTGTGGATGAGATCGTCAGGGAACTCAGCCGCGACAAAAAGATATCCGCCCAATACGAAAGCTGGCTGGGGCTGAAGGATGAAATCCTCTCCACCTACCAGGACGCTGGGCGGGCAAGGAAAAGCCTTGCGGACGAACGGGAATTCCGGAACATCAAAAATATGGTGCTGAAATGTGCGCTGGAGCTTTCGGAACAGGAACTCTCACAAGACAGGAGAATTGCGGCGCAGACCGCACTCCTCCGCCTGCTGAAAAACATCAGCCGCATCATCAAGGAGGATTTTGAACGGCAGAAATCGGAAGTTCCGCTGACGGATAAAAAGCTGCTGCGGAAGCTGCTGGAAAAGAAAGAGGCGCTGGGGCAAAAAATCTGATTACCGTTTGGCAAATGGAGGTGGAATGATTGGTATGGAAAAAATACAGCCTGGAAATTGAACTGACTGGCATTACCCGAAAACGCGCGGCGGAGCTGCTTGCGGAGAAATTTGAAACAACGGCGGCATATTCATTTGAGGGCAGCTGGTACAACGTGACAGATCCACGGGGCAGGGAGTGGGCTGTCCTCCCCTGTCCTTCCGTGCGGACGGAGAAATGGCAGAACGGCAGGATGGCCGGCGCGAACCATCTCTACCAGATGAAGGTCTGCATGCCGTTCCTGTATGAAAATGATTTTGAAACTGTCGGGGATATCCTGCACCGGCTGGAATGCGCCGGTGCAGCCACGAATGAAAGCACAGGCATGACGGTACTGCTGAACATGGCCGGGCTGGAGAGCATGGAGAAATTTGAAAGCAACCTTGGAAATATCTGCAAAAGCCGCGGCGCAGTCCTGCAAAAAGCTGTCGGCAGGCACTTCGAGAGGCTTGCGGACTGTTCCCTGCTGGGGGAGAAAGGCATTGTTTCCCTGCCGCTGTTCCCCTGCAGCTTAGATGAAAACGCAGTGCGGGGCTATCTCCAGCTTTCCCAGTGCATTGCCGACCTCGCAGCGAAAAGCAAGAGGATACAGCACAAGGAGAACGATTCCCCGAACGAGAAGTTCCTGCTGCGCACATGGCTGGTGAGGATCGGGTTCGTTGGGGATGAGTATAAGTACGCCAGGAAACTGCTGACGGAAAACCTCAGCGGGAACAGCGCGTGGCTGCGGAAAACCGATATGGAATCACAGGCAGAGGAAATGGAAATGACGGCACAACCGCAGGAGAGGCAGAGGGAGATTTTGGAATCCCCTGCCCTTGAAGCCAATAGCGGAATGGAACCCTTGACCTCCCCTGCATCCGGCGAGGAAGAAACTGAAACCGAGGAGCCATCGCAGTATGGCATCACAATGTAAAGGGAGCCCTTCGGCTCCTTTTTTGTAAGGGGTGGTGTGAATGATACAGGACTATAACTTCGGCATCGAGATTGAAATGACTGGGCTGACGCGGGCAAAGGCTGCTGAAGCCATTGCGGAATATTTCGGGACAGCGCCGGAATATATAGGCGGCGCCTACGACAAGTACGGGGCCAGGGACACGCAGGGGAGGCTATGGCAGCTTGTCAGAGACGCCAGCATCCAAACTTATCGAAAAGCCCACGGGAATATCCAGCCGGTGAATGACAAGGCATACCAGGTGGAGCTGGTCAGCCCGATCTGCCAATATCAGGATATTGGAACGATCCAGGAGCTGGTGCGAATACTCCGCAGGAACGGCGCTGTATCGAATGCTTCTACCGGAATTCATGTTCATGTCGATTCTTCCCATTTTGACGCCAACAGCCTGCGGAACCTGACGAACATCATGCGGAGCAAGGAGGACATCCTATACAAAGCACTGCAGGTAGAATCCCGCAGGGAAAACTACTATTGCCAGAAGGTGGATGAAAATTTTTTGAACCGGATTAACCAGAACAAAACAAAAATGCGGGAGGAAGTGAAACAGTTATGGTACAACGGCATCGATGGCAGCGGGGAGCATTACCATTCCAGCCGTTACAAAGGTCTGAATCTGCACTCTGTATTCCAGAAAGGGACAGTCGAATTCCGGTTATACAACGGCACGACCCATGCGGGGAAAATAAAAACCTACATCCAGCTGAGCCTTGCCATCTGCAACCAGGCTTTGACACAAAGAAGCGCCAGATTTGCAAGGACGCAGTCCACAAATGAGAAATATACC
>CATJIF010000183.1 GCA_949740445.1 uncultured Peptostreptococcaceae bacterium
GTATTTTTGGATAACTGGGCACAGATGTCGCACCTGAGCGGCATTACAGTGGCGCAGCTGTACGCTGAAGGAAAACTGATGCGGGAGGATATCGCAGAATTGCCGGAGATGGTCTGCGGCAAGGTAAAGGCCCGCGAAACTGACGATGAATTTATCTTCTGCGGTACGGCCGGTGTGGGCGCTGTGGATATCACAATCGCAAACCAGATGTATGAAAATGCGAAGAAAATGGGCATCGGTCAGAAGCTGATGCTCTGGGATGCTCCGCTGTGGGTGTAGAGCACAGCGGATCGCAGGCGAATGGAATATACATGAAATATACATAAATAAAAAGAGACGCAGGCGGGATAAAACCAGCCTGGCGTCTTTTTTATGCAGTAGAAGACCGGGCGCCAAACATTTGGCTGCGCAGCCGTTTTTGCGTTTTTGCAGCGAAGTTCTATGCGCCGCCGGGCGCATAGCTGATATTTTCGAAGAACGTGCGGCGGAAATTAAGCTTCTGGTGCGGAGCGCATGGCGAGCAACCGGTCTAAAATAGCGTGAGCGACTTCCGCCTTGGAAAGCAGGGGAAGCTCTTCCACATTCCTGCGGGTAATCAGCGTAACGACGTTGGTATCGGTGCCGAACCCGGCGCCACTGACCTTCAGGTTGTTGGCGACGATCATATCCGCGTTTTTTTTCGCAAGCTTGGCTTCGGAATTTTTCAGCAGATCCCGGGTTTCCATGGAAAAACCGCACAAAAGCTGTCCCGGCACTTTGTGTTCGCCCAGATATTTCAGGATATCCGCTGTGCGGGTTAAGGGAATGGACAGCTCGCCGTCGGATTTTTTTGTTTTGTCCTGGCTGACCTGCGCCGGTGTATAGTCGGCTACGGCGGCAGCCTTGATAACAATATGGCAGTCTGCTGCCCGCGAGGTTACCGCTTCGAACATGTCAGAAGCGCTGCGGACAGAAACAAAAGAGACAAAGGGTGGTGGCGTCAGCGCGGTTTTGCCGCTGACTAATATAACCTCTGCGCCGCGCAGCATGCAGGCCCGCGCCAGCTCGTAGCCCATCTTGCCGGTGGAGTGATTGGTAATGTAACGGACAGGATCGAGGCTTTCCTGCGTAGGGCCGGCAGTTACTAAAACTTTAAGGCCCTTCATATCCTTTTCGCAGGCGATTTCGCGCTCCAGGGCGCTGATTAAAACCCCTTCCTCCGGCATCTTTCCCTGCCCGACATCGCCGCAAGCCAAAAGGCCGGAATCGGGCGCGACTACGCAGCAGCCAAAGCGCTGCAGCTTATTGAGATTATCCTGCACGATAGGGTTGAGAAACATATTGGTATTCATGGCCGGAGCCAGAACGATGGGGCAGGTGCAGGCCATGACAGTGGTAGTCAGCATATCGTCGGCGATGCCTCCGGAAAGCTTTCCGATTACATTGGCGCTGGCAGGGGCGATTAAAACGCCATCCGCCTGTTTCGACAGGGCGATGTGCTCCACGCTGTACTGAAAATTGCGGTCGAAGGTATCGATGAGGCACTTGTGCCCGGTGAGCGTTTCGAAGGTGATGGGGTTGATGAAATTGGTAGCATTTTTCGTCATCAACACGTGGACATCACAGCCGCGCTTTTTTAGAAGGCTTGTCAGATTTGCCGCTTTATAGGCGGCGATACTGCCGGTAACGCCCAGCAGAACCGTCTTTCCTTTCAGCATATGATTTGCCTCCCTGTTATTTGACCGCACCCGCAGGGCCATAGATGCGCAGCATTTCGGCAAGCTGCGCGCAAGCTTCTGCGCCGATTTGCTCTTTGGAGATGATAAAGCACTGATTTTGCGCTACATAGATAAAATAGTAGGCTTTTGTCTGCCGCAGGTCGTTGACCTGGCCCCAGGGAATCTGAATTTCAGCGTTGGTTTCCGTATCGCGTTCGCGGATGCCTGTCGCATCAATCTCAAACTCCATCAGCCGTCCGACCAGCGAACTGGCAGACTGGCTCGTCAGGCGCATCTGGCGCCGCAGAGAAAAAACAGAGACGGCGAACATGACCAGCCAGGCAACGCATATCCAATAGAGGAACTGGGGAATGGGAAACAAGTGCAGAAACGCGCCCAGAAGAACCAGAATTGATACAGCGGTGGCAGAACCGATGATAATGGGCAGTTGTACCTTCTTTTTCAGCAGATTATACATGACCAGGGCATTGTAATCCTCCGGTGCAGATACGACTTTAAATGTTAATTTTTCCATGGCAAATCCTTTCCTGATGCTATCTACAATCCGTCTAAAAAGGCAGAAACCTTTGCGGGCAGAGAGGATAGTGCGGTGGCTGTTTCGATTATAAAAGGGCCGCAGACATACCGCGGCACAACTTCGAGGGTATGATAACCCCTACAGTATAGCATAGCTCTGTTCTGAAAGCAATCGCCGATTCGATGGCATTGCGGCAGGATTCGGCAGCGCGTGGCATCACCTTCGATGGAAGTGCAAAAAAGTCCCGAAGGAGCGCCTGAAGAAGGGCCCTGCCGGATGCAGCAGCACTGCGCTTGAGCTTCTTTTTTGAAAAAATTTCCGAAAATGGATTGCGATTTTTGAGAAAATGTGAAAAAATAGAAGAAACACCTGTAAGGGGCAGATAAGATAGCGCCCTGCCTGTCAGAAGCGTGCAGATCAAAGGGGGAAGAGAACGTGCGTTTGTATACATACAAAACCGATAAAAATGGAAAAGAGCTGGTGGGGGTTGGAGATTCCGCTGGGCAATTTCTGCATCCGCTTACCAGCTTTGGAATGGAATACAAAAGCGTTTTGGAGATGGTACAGAAGATGTCGCCTGCAGAGTGGCAGGTGCTGGAAAAAGCCATCGGTCAGCGCAGGGAGGGCATGGGAATTGCCGATGTTATCCTGCGGGCGCCTATTCCACGGCCGCAAAACGATATCATCTGCCTGGGCGTCAACTACAAAGACCATGCGGAAGAATCCAGCCGCTTCGAACCGCTGCAGTTGAATGCAGAAAAGCCCTATGCTGTATATTTTTCCAAAAGAGTAAACGAGGCCGTAGCACCGGAAGAGGAAATTCCAGCGTATGAGGGCCTGGTAGACGGCCTGGATTACGAGGTGGAGTTAGCCGTTGTCATCGGCAGAGATGCCAAGGGAGTTTGTGCGCAAGAGGCGTTCGACTACGTATTGGGCTATACTATAATCAACGACATCAGTGCCAGGAATTTACAGACGCGCCACCAACAGTGGTACCTGGGCAAGAGCCTGGACCGCTTTGCGCCCATGGGGCCCTGTATTGTTACCAAATGGGACCTGCCACAGCCGCCGGAGCTTTCGATTCGCAGCAGGCTCAATGGCGAGGAACGCCAAAACAGCAATACGCGGCTTTTGATTACAGACATCCCTCACGCAATTGAAGAACTGTCTGCCGGCATGACGCTGCGGGCCGGCACGATCATAGCCATGGGAACGCCGGGCGGCGTGGGCATGGGATTTCAGCCGCCGCGATATATGAAAAAGGGCGATGTCATTGAATGCGAAATCGAGGGAATCGGCATTCTGCGCAATACCATCGGCGAATAAAAGCTCCATGGCAATGGAAGATATGCAATCGCATTTTTTTTAGAAAATAGCAAAAAAGGCTTGCGGGTTTTTGTGTTTCGGTATATCATATATATGTTATGCGGAAACGCCGCAGCCAATATGCACCCGTAGCGCAGATGGATAGCGCGTCAGACTCCGACTCTGAAGGCCGCAGGTTCGACCCCTGTCGGGCGTACCAAACCATTGAAAAACAGCCGTTCTCGTGATTTGAGAGCGGCTGTTTTTTTCGATTTCCCGCATGGGATATCAAAGAGCCATATCGCTATAGACTTTTTCAAGAGTTGCTGCTGCTTTTTTCTTTGTTTCCATGTCAGGGTGCAGATATATCATGGTTACAGAAATATCAAAATATCCTATAAACTCCTGCGATATTTTGATATGTATTACTTTTCTATTCTACAATCCGCTCTGGCTCTAACGCGCGGCTCACCCGGCTGGCGGCGATGAGAGATTCGTTCATTCGACGACATCCAGCAGATATCGGACAGGAAGCCCGGTGAGAATAGCGATCTGCTCGACACCGAAGCCTTCCAATTCCTCCGGCGAAAACGAGGAGAGAATGAGCTCTGTCGCAAAGAGATTCGCCTGGTATTCAAACTTATCGCTGGACAGCCAGGTATGCTCTGTATAGAAGGGCGTGCAC
>CATJIF010000184.1 GCA_949740445.1 uncultured Peptostreptococcaceae bacterium
AACTTGATTTCATACTCCCATCGGTCGTCGTCGTAGTCCAATTCTGCCTTGACAAATGTGACCTGACTGGCGTTCAGTCCAGCGTGGCTTACGGCGATTGCCTTGGCCTTATCCATTCCAATTTGAGAGGTATTTGTGTTTTGTGGAGGAGCCGACCAATCCTCTGTGTCGTAGTCAAATTTCAGGATTGTGCCTGTATAGGCATCAATGTCATATTCATATTCCCGATGATCGGCGGTATCAAATTCTACATCGTATTTCCAATAGCCATCGCTGTAATCAAGCTTAGCTTTCATAAAAGTAACTTGGCTTTCTGTCAGTCCGGCATGATTTAAGGCGATTGTTTTTGCTTTTTCTTCGCCGATATAAGAACCTGTGTTGTTTCCGGGTACATTTGCCTGGGGAGGTGTCTGCGTAACTCCCGGTTCCTTTCCAAAGCTGTCGGCATCTGTAACAAGGGTTTCGTCAGAGTTGCTGCTGGATAGAATAGCGGTACGCGTAGCAGAATCCCAGCTTACGGTTTTTCCCATCAGTCCTCCAATAGCCCGAAGGGGCAGATAGGTGGTACCGCGATAGAGCATCGGATAAGTGGGATCTCCCTTGGTATCGGTAAAGGTGCGGGATACCCCATCCACTACGATGGTAAAATCAGGGCGGAAATACGCCTGAACGGTCTGGGGTACGGGATTGACATCGCGGATGCCTGTTGTGGCGGCTGCGGTTCGGGTTCCGGAAAGAGTAATCGTTAAATTAGACTGGTTCCAGTCAACATTCTTGTTCATCAGTTCGCCAATGGCCCGAAGGGGCAGGTACGTGGTGCCATGGTAGACAATGGGATGGAGTTGTGTGCCATCTGCGGCAAAGAAAGTCTGGATTTTGCCGTCTACCTTGACAGCGATATCAGGGGAAATGGTAGCACTGATTGTATTGACCGAGGCTGCTGTCGCGCTGACAGTCAAGGCGCCTGCCAATACCACAGCACATGTCAAAATACCTATCCATCGGGCAAAATGCGTTTTTACAGCTTTGTACATGATATAATTCCTCCTAAATAAAATTTTATATTATCGGGCGAAGGGTTCAGCGGACCATTCGCGGATAAACCCACTGTAAGCATCAATTTCGAACTCATATTCCATGTTGTTATAAATAATTTTTCCTTCGTAGAGAAGAATCCCATCGTCGTCGTCAATTTCAAATTCCCACATATCGCTTTGCGTTGCACCGGGAACCTGGGCGAGGGCCAGCTGTTGGGCCTGCTCTGCCGTGATGGTGCTGGAACTGCCCGTCTGTGGCGAATAGTATTCCGCATCATAATCAAAACTGATAACCGCTCCGGTATAGGCATCAATTTCGTAGTCATACTCTTCGTAATTGGCGGTATAAAACTCCACGTCGTATGCCCACTGTCCATCATCAAATTCCAGGGGAGAACAGACGAATGTGACTTGGTTTTCTTCCAGCCCTGCATGGTCTAAAGCGATGCGCCTGGCTTTTTCCTCTCCGATATAGGCATCCGAACCAGAACCGGAAGCCGCTGAAGAAGCAGCGCCAAACGACGGGTGGGCAGAATCCGGGACAGAATCTGCACGCTCTGTTTCTTGCGGGCTGTTTCCTTCAATCGGACCGCTGTCTGCACCAGGAGAATTTTCTATATTGATGATTACCCCTGTAAGGGCATCGACATCGTACCGATAGCTTTGGCCGCCAGATTCAAAAGAAACCTGATAATAATCCAAACCATTGCGGGTGCTCAGATCTGTGCTGATAGAGCTTACATCCTGTTCCGACAGCAAAGCGGCTTCCAAAGCGACCCGCTTTGCCGATTCTGCACCCACATATCCCATCTGGCTTTGCTGCTGGGCACAAGCGGAAAAAAGAAATACAATCAATCCTATCGTACATAAAAGTATTCGGTATCGCATAACAATCTCCTTTCTGCTTCTGTAGCCAGTATATGGAGAAAACATGAAATCTACATGAAATTGGAAGGAAATTTTTTAAAACAAAAGCGCGGAAAACTGACTGTCTGGCGGGCAGTCTTCCAGCGCTTTTCTGTTACTTTAAATATTGAAGAGCGCAAGCATTACGCATTTGTCTGCGCAAACGCTTCCGGCACAGGCAGATGGAGGATGAAGGTGCTGCCCACCTGCGGAATGCTCGATAGCGTCATATATCCGCCGTGAATCCGGGCAATCTGCTGTACGATAGACAGCCCCAGCCCTGTGCCTCCTTCGCTGCGGGCCGTATCTGCCCGATAAAAGCGCTGCCAGATTTTATCTTGCTGCTCTGAGGGGATTCCAACGCCGTTATCCCGCACTTCCAAGAGAATTTCCTTTTCTTTGCGGCTGGCCGATATCCACACACAGCCATCCGGTTTGCCATACTTGAACGCATTTTCTATCAGATTGCGCACCAGCCTGGATAGCAGAGCAGAATCAGCAGCGACTGTTATGGTTTCCGGAACCTCTAAAAGCAGGCGGCGGGGATCGTATGCCAATTCTTCACAGAGAGAATGCAGCAGCTGGTTCAAATCAATCCATTCCAGATGGGCGGGTTCCGTTCCCTGTTCTAAGCGTGTCATGCTCAGAAGCTGAGAAATCATCTTGGACATTTTGTCCGCTTGGCGGCGAATCATGGCAATGGTCTCTTGCCGTTCTTCTGCGGTTTCGTCGTACTTTTCCGCATATTCGCAGGCGCCTGTGATGATGGATACCGGAGTACGCAGTTCGTGAGAAGCATCAGCTGTAAACTGCTTTTCCGATTCGAAGGACTTTTCCAGTCGCTGGAACAGCTGATCGAAGGTAGCGGCAAGCTGGGAAAATTCATCTGGTCCTGGCGGCAGCCCGATGCGTCGGGACAGGTCTTGCGCTTCGCTGATGGATGCGGCTGTTGCGGCAATGCTATCCAGGGGGCGAAACGCCCTTCGTGCGATCCAATAGCTGCCCAGGGCGGCCAGGGCCATAAACGCCGGCAGAATAATAAGAGCCACAAGCAGAAGATTGCGTGCAAGTCGGCGATTTTCAGGCGCCTCCATTATGCCTCGAAGCCAGACGCCGTTTTCCCATCCCATGGGAAGCCACAGATCCAGCACTAGATACTGTTCGTTGCCAGCAGTTACCATACGAGTCAATCCGTTTTGAAAACGTTCCTCAGCTGTGAAAGATACCGGAATCCGACCAGCTAACAGCGCCTTATCCTGGTTGTAAACCAGGGTCGACACTCCGCTCTGGTAAAAATTAAAATCATTTCCCAGCTCCAGCCGGCCGCCGGACATGGAAGTTTGTGTCAGATTGTTCCGGACCGTCTGTGACAGCTGGGACATGGCGGTCTGAACAGCAACCACGCTGCTGATGGACAGCAGAAAGGCCAGAAGCAGCGCGGCCAGCCCTCCCATCAGCAGAGTAAGCCATGCGGAAATCCGGATTTTTACAGAAAGTTTTTTCATGGCAGTTCTTCAGCTCCATCGACTTTCAGCACCCAACCGACACCCCGAATGGTGTGAAGCAGCTTGCACGAATTCCCATGGTCGATTTTCTTCCTCAGCCGGCTGATATATACATCTATATTATTGGAGCTGCCGGAAAACTCATAATTCCATATCTGGTTTTCCAGCTGTTCGCGGGACAGGACAATGCCCTGGTTGCGGATCAGGCACTCCAGAAGAGAAAACTCTTTGGGAATGAGGTTGATTTCTTCACCGTTTCGGACGACTGTCCGCCGTTCGATATCTACGATCAGGTCAGCAATAGAAAATTGGTTCTTGCGGTTTCCGGTGCGCTTTCGCGTCATGGCGCGAATCCGGGCCAGGAGTTCGTCGAATGCAAAGGGTTTGACCAAATAGTCGTCCGCACCCAAATCCAGCCCCTTTACCCGGTCGGCTACAGCATCTTTAGCGGTAAGAAACAGTACGGGAGTTTCTAGATTTCTGTCCCGAAGCTGCTTTAGCAGGGAATAGCCGTCCAGCCTTGGCATCATCACATCCAACAGGATAGCATCATACTCTGCGCCGATTAAATAGGTCAGAGCTTCCTGGCCATCAAAACAGCAATCCACACTGTATCCGGCTTTTTTTAACATCTTTTCAATCAGGCGGTTCATATCCTGCGCATCTTCAACGACCAGAATTCTCAAATCAGGCACCTCC
>CATJIF010000185.1 GCA_949740445.1 uncultured Peptostreptococcaceae bacterium
AAAACCTACATCCAGCTGAGCCTTGCCATCTGCAACCAGGCTTTGACACAAAGAAGCGCCAGATTTGCAAGGACGCAGTCCACAAATGAGAAATATACCTTCCGCACATGGCTCCTGCGGCTGGGGCTGGTCGGGGAGGAATTCAAAACGGCCCGCCTCCACCTGCTTGCCCATCTGGACGGTAATATCGCATGGAAAGACCCTGAGCAGGTGGAACGGCAGCAGGCACGTAGGCAGGCGGAAACGGAAATCCTGCCGGAGCCTATTGCAGCAAGGCTGGAGGAAACGGAAACCTTCCCAGAACCGGAAGCAGCAACAGAACAAAACACAGAATTTGGAGGGATGACGATATGAAATACTACATTGCTTACGGCAGCAACCTGAACATAAAGCAGATGGGATACCGCTGCCCGACTGCAAAAAAACTGTACACAGCGGAACTGGAAGGTTACAGATTGGAATTCCGGGGCAGCGAGGGAAATGCTTACGCCACCATTTCACCGGATGAGGATTGCAAAGTCCCCATCCTGCTTTGGGAGATACAGCCGGAGGATGAGCAGAGGCTCGACCGCTATGAGGGCTGGCCGCGGTTTTACCGGAAGGAAACGATACCTGTGGAAATCGAAGGAAGGATGCAGGATGCGATGGCCTATATTATGAATGGCGCGCATGATTTGGAACTGCCCAGCAGCAGATATTGGCATACGGTCTGGGAGGGCTACGAAGAAAACGGGCTGGATACGGATGTGCTGGAGGTCGCGCTCGAACGGAGTGAATGGGCGCTGGGGATGCTGGAGCAGCCGAAAACAGGCTTCGATATGGAACTATAAAAGCTGGGAGGTTCAGAAATGGCTTACATGGTAACGTATAGCGAAAATATGTCCACAGGCTTCATGCAGGCACTCTGCCCATCGGCAATGCTTCTGCTGAAATGCCGCCTGACAGGCTTCCGGCTTGTGCTGCGCCGCATTTATGCAGGCGCGGAATTTTCCATAGAACGGGGGACGGAGGAAGAGTCCGTCCCTGCTGTTGTCTGGGAAATTGACGATGCAGAGGAAAAAGGCATTAAGGATTATTATCCGGAGGGCTTGTTTGAAAAGATAAATTTCCGCCTGAACACAGAAAAAACGCAGATGGATGTATTTTTGTTTGTGCTGCGGGACAGGGAACCCGCCCTGCCGGATGAGAAATATATTGAGAAAATTGCGGCAGCGTATGAGGAGCATGGCTTTGATTTCTGGTATGTCGAGCAGGCGATGGATGACGCTGCGGATATGCTGAAATAAGATGATGCCGAAAAAACATGACAATTTCCAAAAACAATACCCTGGCATGAGGAAATATGGTATACTGGAAATAATCACACTACTACCCTGTTTTTAAGGGACAATTCAGTAAATTTCCTGCTCCAAAGAATCAAAATCCGGCGTGGAGAAAAACTCAGCCAATGTAATCTCGAAACCGTCGCAAAGTTTCTTAATTGTGACAATACCTGGATTTTGACTCTCCCCATTCAATATGCTTTTAATTGTAGACTGTGGAACAGCCGAAAGATTGCTTAACCCATTTGGCGTGAGTCCACGCGCATGGCACAACTCAAGAATGCGGGCGGCAACTGCCTCGCGTGTATTCATAGGCAAACCCTCCAAGTGATTTGCCATTATGATATACCATTTTGCGGGCATGAATTAGTGATATATCACTAACGATAAAAAGGGAGGCTTAGAAATGAAACAGCACTTGAATACCGCAGCTGGTAAGAAAAAAATGACGTCAGAAGAAAAGCAGAGGCTGCGTCAAATTGAAGAATCAAACCAAATGATTACACTGCCTGAAGCAGAAATGGATTTATATGCGCGGCTGATATTATACAGGGCGCAAAAGGATCTGTTTGACCTGATAGTTGAGGAAACAGGCAGAGATGACATCGAATGGACGGATTATATTTGTGCAGCCGTAAGTTCTGAAGATGAAGTTGACGCTTTGCTCAGGGTAATCAGCTTTGGTGTAACAGAACGGTTCTGTTCAGGCTGTTTTAATTTTATGGCAAACCATGTCGAATTTCTCCGGAAAGGTGATATGATTCCAGAGGATGGAACACTGAAACTCATAAGGCTGTTCCCGGAAGAAGCAGGGATTCTAATGATGGAAGCACTTTTTTCCAGAACACAATATGTGTACTATGAATATTTATCAAGCATTCAGAAAGAAAAAATGTCATGGGGAACTTATCTGGAGAGATTATTGCAGGATGAAAAAATGCTGCATATGCTTGTTTTGGTATTCCGTGACGCGATTGCGGGAATTGATTTTAAGCATGTCTGGGATATGGAGGAAAAGCCTGAAATGCAGCCAGGCATGATGGCGGGAATTTATAGAATTTTAAGCGACAAAACAGATACGGGAGGAGGTACATGATGGCGCTCTACACACAGGAACAGATTGAAAAGGCAAATAATATAGACTTGGAGGAATACCTGCTCCGCAGGGGCGAGAAGCTGAAGCGCACCGGGAAGGAAAGCAGGTTTTATTACCGGGATTCCGGCGGCGAGCATGACAGCGTATCCGTCAGCGGCAACCGCTGGTATGACCATAAGAACCAGACAGGCGGCTACCCGGTAAAATTCATGCAGGAGTTCTACGGGCTGGGCTTCCGGGAGGCGGTGCGGGAGCTGCTGGACGGGGATATGCCTGTATATCAGGGAAAACATCCTTCTCCGAATGAAAGCGGAAGCACAGAAGGAATGTGGCAGGAAACTCCAAAGCTGGTTCTGCCGGAAAAAGCGGACAACATGAAACGGTTGTTTGCCTACCTTCTGAAAACAAGGTTCCTCTCACGGGACGTTGTCAAATCGTTTGTCGATGCGGGGCTGCTCTATCAGGAGGGAAAATACAATAACATCGTTTTTGTTGGGACAGATGCAGAAGGAAACCCGAAATCAGCAAGCCTGAAATCCTCTGCCAGCAGCACGAAAGGCTTCCGCATGACGGTATCCGGCTCTGATCCGGGCTATGGATTTTGCTGGCGCGGCGGTGGGGAGATGCTGTTCGTGTTTGAGGCAGCAGTGGATCTGCTGTCTTTTCTGACGATGTACCCGAAGGATTGGAAGGAGCAGAACTATATCGCGCTGGACGGGCTCTCGCCAAAAGCCATGCTGCGGTTTCTGCAGGAAAACGAAATGATTTCTGAAATCTATCCCTGCCTTGACAGCGATCCAGCAGGAATCGAAGCCTGTGATAAATTCAAGGATTTACTGCTGGAACGGGGATATACGGAGGGACAGGTCTGGCCAATGCTGCCAGCCTATAAGGATTGGAACGAGTGCCTGAAAGCGAAAAACGGGATTGCTGCACAGCCAGCGCAGAGCCATCCGAAAAAGGAGGCTCATGCAAAAACCGTCAGGCAGCTAAAAAATCTGAACAGGAGCACCGAAGCATCCTATTGCAGCTGGAGAAACCGCCAGGTAGAAAAGGCTGGGCAGGCATTCTATCTCCAACGAATCACGAAGGAATGGGAAGAAATACAGAAAGCCCAAAAATCAGGCGGCATGGACAGCGACAAACGAATGCTGGCCGGGGTAGTACGCATTGCGGATATGGCAGCCCATATGCTTTGTGGATTGGAGAACGGGTACACTTACAATGGCATCCTTTCAGAGCTGGAACAGGCATATAAACCGTATCAGGATAAATTGAAAATTGCCGGAAGGCTCCGGGAGATGGAAAAAGGGATTGGTGATGCGCAGAAAGCGCGGGATTGCCAGTCCCTTTCCTGTTGCCTGAAATCCATTGCGGATATGGCCCTGCGCCTGACGGTTTATTTGCAAACGGACTATGCACTTGAGATGGAACGGCGGAACAGCTTTCAAAAGCAGGAGAAGCCCCCTCCTGAAGAATTGCCGGAGGAAAACCCTGCAATAGAACAGGAGCAGAACTCGGAGGAAATGGGCATGACTTGGTAAACCTCCGTTTTCTGATTT
>CATJIF010000186.1 GCA_949740445.1 uncultured Peptostreptococcaceae bacterium
AACAAGGTCTTGGTGATCGCTGCCGTCAGCGTCGTCTTGCCGTGGTCTACGTGGCCGATTGTTCCAATATTGACATGGGGTTTATTTCTCTCAAATTTTTCCTTTGCCATTGTATTCCTCCTGTATGTTTCAGGATGACCCGGGCTTTCCCTCCGGCCATCCTGTGTTCTTTTTGCTTTGTGCAGCTGTGAAGCCCGGCGTTCGCCGTGCCCACTCTGTTCTCTGCGCGTTTTACTTGCCGATCTTATCTAACAGATTATCCGGCAGTTTTTCGAAGTGATCCATCTGCATCACGTATACGCCGCGGCCCTGTGTCTTAGAGCGCAGGTCAGTGGCATAGCCGAACATCTCGGACAGCGGAACAAAGCCGCGTACAGCTACTGCACCGTTGTGCATATCCGTACCTTCGATTCTTCCTCTTCTGGAGCTGATGTCTCCGATGACATCGCCCATATATTCTTCCGGAGCGGTAACTTCTACCTTGAAGATCGGCTCTAACAGCACCGGCTTCGCTTTCTTTACAGCTTCTTTCAAAGCCATGGAAGCAGCGATCTTAAATGCCATTTCCGAAGAGTCGACTTCGTGGTAAGAACCATCGTACAGCTCTACGCCGATGTCAACCAGCTGATAGCCTGCCAGCGGACCGGACTGCATCGCTTCCTGAATTCCTTCGTCGATCTTGGGGATGTATTCTTTGGGAATCGCACCGCCCACGATGGCGTTCTTGAATTCGTAGCCTTCGCCCGCTTCCCGCGGATAAATTCTGATCTTAACGTGGCCGTATTGACCTTTACCACCGGACTGCTTGGCGTATTTGTTATCCACATCGGCGGTACCGGTGATGGTTTCTTTGTAAGATACCTGCGGCTTGCCTACGTTGGCCTCGACCTTGAATTCTCTCAGCAGACGGTCAACGATGATTTCCAGGTGGAGCTCACCCATGCCGGCAATGATGGTCTGACCGGTCTCTTCGTCGGTAAACGTCTTGAATGTGGGGTCTTCTTCCGCCAGCTTGGATAAAGCGATGCCCATCTTTTCCTGACCAGCCTTCGTCTTTGGCTCGATGGCGATCTGAATTACGGGGTCCGGAAACTCCATGGATTCCAGAATGATGGGATGCTTTTCATCGCAAAGAGTATCGCCTGTGGTCGTATCCTTCAGGCCCACGGCAGCGGCGATATCGCCGGCATATACCATGTCGATCTCTTCTCTGTGGTTGGCGTGCATCTGCAGAATACGGCCGATGCGGCCCTTTCTTCCCTTGGTGGCGTTGTAGATATAAGAGCCTGCTTCCAGCGTTCCAGAATAGACGCGGAAGAAAGCCAGCTTTCCTACAAACGGGTCGGTCATAATCTTAAACGCCAGCGCGGAGAAGGGCTCGGTGTCGCTTGAGTGCCGCTCTTCCTCTTCTCCGGAGGGCAGCACGCCCTTGATGGCCGGAATGTCCACCGGCGCCGGCATATAGTCGATGACGGCATCCAGCATGGACTGGACGCCCTTATTTTTATATGCAGAGCCGCAGGTTACGGGCACCATTTCCCCGGCGATGGTCATCTTGCGGATGGTGGTCTTGATTTCCTCTTCGGTCAGCTCCTCCCCCTCCAGATACTTCATCGTCAGTTCTTCGTCGCCTTCTGCCACGGCTTCGATCATGGAGGCATGCCACTCTTCGGCCAGCTCCTTCATATCCTCCGGAATCTCTACAGTTTCGATGTCTTTTCCAAGATCGTCCTTGTAGATTTCGGCCTTCATTGTAATCAGGTCGATAATTCCGGTAAAGGTATCCTCCTTGCCGATGGGCAGCTGAATGGGAACAGCGTTCGCCTTCAGCCTGTCTTTAATCATGCCTACCACGCGGTAAAAATCAGCGCCTAAGATATCCATTTTATTGATGAATACCATTCTGGGTACGCCGTATTTTTCCGCCTGTCTCCAAACGGTCTCCGACTGGGGCTCCACGCCGCCCTTGGCGCACAGTACCGTTACGGCTCCGTCCAGAACGCGCAGAGAACGCTCTACCTCCACGGTAAAGTCCACGTGTCCCGGGGTGTCGATGATATTGATTCTGTGACCCTTCCACTGAGCGGTGGTAGCAGCGGAGGTGATTGTAATACCTCTTTCCTGCTCCTGCTCCATCCAGTCCATGGTTGCGGCGCCGTCGTGCGTCTCTCCGATCTTGTGAGTTCTGCCGGTATAGAACAGAATTCGTTCGGTAGTCGTCGTTTTACCGGCGTCGATATGTGCCATAATACCTATATTTCTTGTCTTTTCTAAAGGAAATTTTCTAGGCATTGTTCTAACTCCTCCTTTCCTCAGTCACTTTCGTGTTCGTGTCATTCACCTTGCGCATTACCATCTGTAATGAGCAAACGCCTTGTTGGCATCCGCCATCTTGTGCGTGTCTTCCTTCTTCTTTACGGAAGCTCCAGTGTTGTTTGCGGCATCCATCAGCTCTTTTGCCAGACGCTCGCACATGGTCTTTTCCCCTCTTAAACGGGTGTATTTGGTCAGCCATCTCAGGCCCAGCGTCTGACGCCGTTCCGCTCTGACTTCGATAGGCACCTGGTAGTTGGCACCGCCGACACGTCTGGCCTTAACCTCAACCACCGGCATAATGTTGTTCATCGCTTTTTCGAATACCTCTAACGGCTCTTCGCCGGTAGCGGCTTTGATCTTGTCAAACGCATCGTAAACGATGGACTGGGCAACACCTTTCTTGCCGTCCAGCATGATGCTGTTGATCAGCTTGGCGACGGCAACGCTTCCATATACTGGATCTGGAAGCACTTCTCTCTTTGGTACATTACCTCTTCTTGGCACGTCTCTTCCCTCCTTGCTTGATAATCCCCCGCAATACTGCGCTCCTGCATACCCTGCGCAAAACGGCTGCGCAACCGGGTTTCAGCTGCTTTCCTTCTCGCGGACGACCCATCGCGAAATCGATTCGGTACTCGACGCGAATTCCTCTTCGCGCCGCGGGCCTTTGATCTATGTCAAGGGCACTGACAATGCTCTGCATTGTATGTTTCCCGATTCTTTCTCATTTCATTCTATAACTTCCTGAAAACCTGTGCAGAATTTCCCTGTTCTGGTTATTTTGCCTTCGGTCTCTTTGCGCCGTACTTGGATCTGGCCTGCAGCCTGTTGGCTACGCCGGCGGTATCTAACGTTCCGCGAACGATGTGGTATCTGACACCAGGCAGGTCCTTAACTCTTCCGCCTCTGATGAGGACGACGCTGTGCTCCTGCAAATTGTGACCGATACCAGGGATATATGCGGTAACCTCGATGCCGTTGGTCAGCTTAACTCTTGCGATCTTTCTCAGAGCGGAGTTCGGCTTCTTCGGAGTTACAGTCTTTACGGAAGTGCATACGCCTCTCTTCTGAGGAGCTTCGGTCTCCGTCGGTACTCTTTTTAAGGAGTTCATTCCTCTCAACAGAGCCGGGGAGTTGGACTTCTTTACGGACTTGGTTCTTCCCTGTCTTACTAACTGGTTAATGGTTGGCATTCCTTTCTCCTTTCCTTGCGGGCAGTTCATGCTTTCGCCGGGCTCAAATCCCGCCGCTGCCGGCAAAATATGCGGGTTTCGGCTCTCTGCGTTCTCCTTTGCGAAAAAATCGCGGCACAGCGAACCAATTTATAGTATAGCATTGCCAAACTTTGCTTGTCAATCATTTTTGCCCTGTACATTCGCAGAAATTTCAACGAAAATGCTGCGATTGTTTCATCGCGGTACATGCAAAGTGGCGATTGACTTTTGCTGTTCAATATATATTGTACTCCTACAATAAAACCGCATAGGCGTTTGGTAATATGAGTTATTTAAATAATTACGATGATTTGTGTGTTCATCTCTATGACCGGAATATGCCGTTGCAGAAAACAGGATTTTTTTGACAATCTGCTATTCGTGATAACTGTAATCA
>CATJIF010000187.1 GCA_949740445.1 uncultured Peptostreptococcaceae bacterium
AAAGTCATTTAGCAGAAAGAGAGGTATTCGTATGAACTCAAAGAAGTTTTCCGAAGCCATGGGAGAGCTTGATACCAAGTATGTTGATGAAGCTATCAACTACAAGAAGAAAGCAAAGAAGCCTTTCTGGGCTAAATGGGGAGCGATTGCGGCTTGTTTATGCCTTGTAGTCGCTGGAATTGCCGTAAGCCAAATCCCAAATGTTTTCTCTGACCACGGTGCAGGCATTGCCCCAGGAGGAACGCATCCCGACGGGATAGACCCTGTAATTTCGTCCATAGCAGTATATCCCGCCACAGAAAGTATTGAAGATGTTGCAAACGCTGCGGTTGAAAGTATTGCGGAAGTAGACGCTTATGGCTTTGATACTTTGGGTGAATATTTACCGACGTCCTTGCCAGACGGGTATCATTTTGGGAAAGCAAATCTTTATGAAACCACAATGAAAGATGGTACGGTATATTATATGCTCCGTGTGCAATATACCACAGGCTATGGTACTCCGCAGGAAAGCACAGGAGAAGAAGTTGCTCCTGACCCAAACACTTTTGGCAATAGTTTTGTTGTCTTTGTCATGAATTATAAACCAGAAGTAAAAAGAGAAATGTACGAACCAACAGATATTACAGAAAGCAAACTTGAAGAAATTGGTGGTCTTACTTTCCATATTTCTTATGGAAACATCTATGTTGGGATTTCTCCTGATACAGCAACTACCAACGATATTTTTGTAGTGGTAAATTCCATAAAGTAAAAGAACCTTGACCAAAGGGCAGCCGAGAAAATCGGCTGCCCCTTTCCATGCCTGTGGGCAGAAAGGAGCGCAGCCCCACCGCCGGGCAGACCATCGCCCCTCTCCGACTTCCGATTGCCTCCCCGAAGCAATGGCAACAGAATAGCGAAGAACTACCTCACAGCATCCCGCCGCATTGATGAAGATGCGATGGGCTTTTTCTTTTCCACCGGGGGGGAGAACGCTGCCCGGTATGAAGCCCCTGCCTCCATTCCAAGTGATTTACCAGACCGCCGAAGACGGGTCGGGCGATACCCCCAAACCCAGCTTGATAGAAGCCGAAGCAGATTTTGACCGGGTGCTTGTCATTGACGAAGCCAAGCGGGAACTTACCCTCTGCGCCAACCACACCGCCACCGCTTCCCCTCTGAGTGCAAAGGAAGCCCCGCAGCCTGTTATGATAAAGAAAATTAGAAAAACTACCTGTCGCGTCAACATCCATTTCAGCAAAACGAACAAAGAAACCATGAGCGACAAAATTAAGCGGCTTATTCTGAATGACAGTGAGAAAATGTCTTAAACACCCTTGACAAAGCGTACCAGATGATCGCAGGCATTGCACTGGCGAAACGTCAGAGCCTGCGCATCGTTTCATTCAAGAAAAATTTGCATATTCAGGTTGTTTCTGCCGCTGCATTCTTTTATAATAATGATGAATCTATTGTTTCCATAAACGACGGGCTGGGCATGTGGCCACAGCGTCGGTTTATGAGATGCAGAACGCTGCTTTACGAAGCGCCAATACTTTTTTATGGGTTCGGCGTATCAGGCTCTTCCAGCCTGCCGCATCCGCAGGCCTTGCATGAAATCATTTCCTGCACAGGGCACAGTGCTTCCCACAGGCAATGCGTTC
Organism: uncultured Peptostreptococcaceae bacterium; assembly: GCA_949740445.1. Classification (GTDB taxonomy): domain Bacteria; phylum Bacillota; class Clostridia; order Peptostreptococcales; family Anaerovoracaceae; genus RGIG446. Next base: position 1,647 of record CATJIF010000187.1, read on the forward strand.
TTTCTACAAAGGATAGCAGAAAGGGGAACAACTATGTATCAAATTTCGAACTTCACAGACAATGATGATGTCAAAGTATTAGACTCCTTGGGGCCCTTTACCGTCATTGAATACCAGCGCGACTTGAGCGTAACGCCCGGCAATGCGCAAATGGCTTACTTTTCCAGCGTTATGAACGTCCGCAAGCGCCAGGTCATCTGCGACCTCAGCAAAGCACAGATTACGCTGCAGGCAGGAGCTATGCAGTGGACCGTGGGCAACGTAAACGCCACCACAGGCATTAAAGGCGTCGGCGACCTGTTCGGCAAGGCCGTGCGCGGTAAAGTCACCGGCGAATCCGCCATCAAGCCCGAATACACCGGCGACGGCACTCTGGTGCTCGAACCGACCTATCGCCACATCATTTTAGTCGATTTGGCCGATTGGAATAATTCTATCGTTTTAGACGACGGCCTGTTTTTAGCCTGCGATTCCAACTTAAAGCATAAAACCGTTATGCGCTCCAACCTCTCCTCGGCGGTCGCTGGCGGCGAGGGCCTCTTTAACCTGGGAATCAGCGGAAACGGCGTTCTCTGCCTGGAATCCTACTGTCCTAAGGAGGAACTGATTGAAATCACACTTCAAGACGATGTCCTAAAAGTCGATGGCAACTTCGCTATCGCCTGGAGCAGCACCCTCAACTTTACGGTAGAACGCTCCGGCAAGTCGCTGATCGGCTCTGCTGCATCCGGCGAAGGCTTGGTTAATGTCTATCGCGGCACCGGCAAAGTTCTTTTAGCGCCCATCAGCAAATAAGCGCTGTACACTTCGTTTTTTTGCCGGAAGACATGCGCCTCAGCACTCGTTTGTGTGAACCGCACCGTTCCACTTGTTTTGCGGCGGTGCGGTTTTTGTGCAGCGCAAAACCGTGTGCTGATGGATTTTTAGCGCTGCCGCCAATGTAACTCGCCAAATTTAATCAGAATGTAATGGAATTTTTTAAGAAAGTAGGATATACTATAGAAAAGATACATCTCATTTTGGGGGCGTAAAGGTTTCGACGGGGGTGTAGAAGCCGGATAAGCGAGCCGCAGTCGTCCAGTCTGCGTTAAAAGGGACCGTTTAAATATAAACGCTAAAAGAGAAAACACTTACGCATTCGCTGCTTAGTTCAGCGGCCGCATAAGCGGCGCGTCGTCGGTCCAGATTCACCTGTAGGTCTGGTTCCCGGCGTCAAATATACAGGAAAACTCTGTGTGATCTCCCAGTAGCACAGGGGACTTATGGGATAGCCTGCGAGGCAGCCTGCTTTTGGGCGGCAGCGTGGGCGAAATAAAAATCAAAAGCTGCGCTCGGAGAAGTTCCTGTGGAAATGCTTTCGGACGTGAGTTCGACTCTCACCGCCTTCACCAAGAAAAAAGCCTGTAATTCCAGTGATTGCAGGCTTTTTCTGTGTTTTTTCCGACCCTTTTGACCCTTAATTTGACCCTTATTTGATACCCATAAGCATCGTCTTGTCACTCTGATACGCTTTATTGCAAGCCATTCCTCTATTTCTTCACGGCTCGCAACCCAGTTCTCAAGACCGACGACCTCGTTGTTAAGCGCCGCCTGCTCATCCTCGTAGCCCTCCAGCATCTTCTGGTAACGCTCCTGACTCAGATTGCCGAGTACCATGTCCTCATAGATATGGGTGATGAGTTTGTCGATGTCCGCCAGCCGCTTCTTCGCTTTCTCCAGCCGCCGCTTATCCTCCCGGATGGACTTCTCCTGTTCCTCTCTTTGGCACATCGGCCCGGATATACTCCGCCACGGCCCGAATGCGTTCCAGCACCACATCCCGAAGGACATCCTCCCGAATATAGTGCGCCGAACAAGTTCCCCGTCCGCTCTTATACTTGGCGCAGACATAGTGGTCCTGCTTGCCGTCGAAGTTCTTACAAGTAGCGAAGTGGAGTTTACTTCCGCAGTCGGCGCAGACCACCAGACCAGAGAACAGACCCTGCCGCTCTGCCTTGGTCATGCGGCGTTTGTGCTGGCGAAGCTCCTGCACCCTGTCCCACTGCTCCTGCGTGATAATGGCTTCCTGTGTGTCGGGCAGGATGAACATATCTTCCGGGGCGTTGGGGATGCGCTTCTTGAGTTTATAGGACTTGGAGTAGGTTTTGAAATTGCAGACGCAGCCAGTGTACTCCATCCGTTCCAGGATACCG
>CATJIF010000188.1 GCA_949740445.1 uncultured Peptostreptococcaceae bacterium
AACAGTGCGCCACGTCTCTTTTCCGGCAGTCAGGCGCAAGGAAAGGCGCGCTCTGCGCCTTTCTTTTTTTCCCTTTGCGCCCGCTGCAACGCTATTGCGTCTGCCAGTTATAATATTCTGCTGGAATTACAAATTCTGGAGATCCCATGTACCCAGGAGCTACCTCGTACTTTTCAAAGCAGATCACGAGCAATCCATCGCTGTTGATATAAAACAGCTGCTCTGGCGAAATCTGCGTAAACGCAGCCTCGCCCATCATTTCATCTTCCGGATCGACGTAAAACGATTCTTCCTCCTCTTCGTTTCTGCGCTCCATCTCCGAACGAATGTAAGCGCTCAGATCTTGCACATAGTCGGGATGATCCTCCATCAGCTCCGGCAGGCTGAGAATCGTCCCGTTTTTCTTGTCGATGTTGTAGTATTTATGGATGGTCGTAGAAGATCCTACTACATTATACATATAGGTATCTATAACCAGAAGGTCCTCGTTATCCGTCTTGACATCGTAGTCGAAGGCTACACCCATATGCACTTCTTCGCCAGGGAACATCTCTTGCAGCTCTTCCTTGCTTGCCTCGAACTCGTCGATCAGCTGCTGTGCTGTTTGTGCGATCTCCTCGTTGACTTTTTCTTCAAGCTCCTGATCCAAAAGCCCCTCGATCTTCGGCGTAACGATGTGGGCATCCATTCCGTTTTCGCTGAAATCGTAACGGTCCAGCGTCAGAACCTTCACGATCCCCTCCATTCCCGGCAGCTGTGCCACCGTCGCTGCAAAGGACTGGCTGACATTCAGCCCGCCCGTAAACATCAGCGCAGCGGCAGCAGCTACAGCAGCCCAGCGGCGCCAGCTTTGGCCCTTGCGGCCTTTCCCTGCGGTGTTTCTTCCAGCATCTTCCTCCATCCGTTCGCTTCCGCTCTCTCTTTGTTTTTCTTCGTATTTGATCTGTTCCATCAATGCGCGACTCCTTTCTTTTAATGAATCCGGAGCTTTTATGTTTTCATACTCTCGTTTTAACTGGGAAAGTTGTTTATTCATAGTCCTCCTCCATTTCTATCCGCAAAAGTTTAAGCCCCCGGTACAGCCGTGTTTTTACGGTATTGATATTCGTTTCGGTAACATCCGCAATCTCCTGCAGGCTTAAATCCTCGAAAAAACGCAGGATGATTACCGTTTTATATATGGGGTCCAGCAATTCGATAAATTCCTCAATGGCCAGCGCAGAGACATCCTCTGCCGCAGGAGCGGATGGTTCCCATTCCGCCGATTCGGGAAGGGAAACCGTTCGCTTTTCCCTGCGCAGCCAGGTCACCGCCGTATTGACGACGATCCGGAAAAACCAGGAACGCAGGTATTCCGGCTTTTGCAATGTTTCTATTCCGGACAGCGCCTTTACGATGCTTTCACTGGTTACATCCTCTGCCGAAGCCCTCTCCTTTGTGTAGGAATATGCCAACCGGTAGGCCCGATCCAAATTTTCCTCTAAAAACGATTCCAACAGCTGTCTTTTTTCCATCTCCGCTCCTTTTCTTTTATTTGATATCACCTGTAAGACGATTCTGCGGCGCATATAGTTTGCGTGGAGTAAAAAATTAAATTCCCCGGTTTTTGCGCACGAAAAAAGACCGCAGGAGCAACGGCTGTTTTCCGTTGCTTCTGCGATCTGCTGTCGCTTGTTGCATATTTTTTAGACTCACGATTGTTGTTGCGGTTCGTAGCGCGACAACCAATCCGATTTTTTCGCATAGACAATATAACAAGCTGCTGTTACAAACCACGATACGGGATAGCAGATGGAAATCACCCGGTAATCCCGGAATATGGGCATTACTGCCGCCAGCCACACCAGACGCAGCAGACACATATTCACCATGGAAATAATCATCGGCGGCAGAGCGATGCCCGAGCCGCGGATGCTTCCGGAGAGCACCTCTGGCACGGCCAGAATCCAGTAAGTCAATGCTAAAATGCGCAGCTGAACCGTCCCGATGGCCACTACCTCCGGTTCGTTGTTAATCAGCCCTACAAGCTGCGGCGAAACGACAGCGACCGCGGTGCCTAGCACCGCCACCGAACCTACGGCCAGTAGAATGATGTGACGCACGCCCTGCTTTACGCGCTCGTACTGCTTTGCGCCGATATTCTGCCCTACAAAAGTGGTCGCTGTCAGCCCCAGCGAGTTCATCGTCATATAAATAAAGGTGTCGATTTTTCCCGCTGCGGCAAAGGCTGCCATGGTATCGGCGCCGAAGCTGTTGATGTTGGACTGCACCACCACGTTGGAAAAGGAAATTACCATGGACTGCACGCCGGCCGGAAGCCCGATCTTTACAATGCGCAAAAACACTTCTCTGTGAAAGCGGATTTTAGAGATATGCAGCTGAAACGGCGCTGTGGTGCGGATCAGATTGTACAGCACCAGAGCCGCCGACACGGACTGCGCGACTATGGTTGCCCAGCCTACGCCCGCAACGCCCATGTCGAAACCCACGACAAACAGCAGGTTTAACGCCACGTTCAAAACGGCACAGACGGCCAGATAAATCAGGGGGCGCGTGGAGTCGCCTACTGCCCGCAAGATGCCGCTCCCCATGTTGTACACTGTCATAAACACCACGCCGCCGAGGATGATGCGCAGATACAGCGTCGCCGGCTCCATTACATCGTCGGGCGTGCCCATCCAGTGCAGAAACAGGGGCGTTCCTGCTATTCCGACCACGGCGATGATGACCGCCGAGGCCAGGCTGATTGCCATGCCCGTATGTACTGCCTTATGGAGCTCTTCGTCGTTTTTCGCACCGTAGAATTGCGCCACCACTACGCCGGCGCCGGTACTGAGGCCGATAAAAAATCCGATAATCAGATTCGTCAGCGCTCCGGTGGAACCCACGGCAGCCAGCGCCGTGCTTCCCACATAGCGGCCCACGACGATGGTATCCAGCGTGTTGTACAGCTGCTGCAGCAAATTGCTTAACAGGATGGGAATGGCAAAGCGGATCACCCGCTCCTCAATTCTCCCCTCAGTCATCAAAACCATGCTGTTCTTCATAGATATGTAACTCCCCCGCACATCTGCTCTTTTTTCGGCAAGCCCGGCCAACGCGTGTCTCCTTGTGCGCCGCAGGCAGCTCCGCCAGGCGCATGCGCACCTGCAGGGCCATTTTATGCTGCTATACGCGCAAGGATTGCCTTCTATCCGCTGCCGGACAAAACCATGTACTACCTACCATATACAGGCAAGTATATCGTGTTTCGGGGAATACCGCAAGAGAACTTCTCCGAAATTCCTCACAACTTTCGAAATTTTATACCTCCCTTCTGGCATCCGCGAAAACCGCTACCGCTGCCTGCTTTTCTTAACTCTCTGCCCACTTCAGCTGAAGTCCGTTCTCACCGTCATCCTGCGGTCGCACCTCCTGCCTGTAATTATAATGCTGGCTCTGGTATTCCCCCTGCCGCCGGTAGCGCCCATAAAAGACGACACCTCCCTCCTGGCAGATCATAAGGTCCATGTCCGTAGCGTAATTCCTGCTCCACTGGGCAACGGCCAGCCGCCTTCCGTCGTAAGCCATCTGTGCGCCCGACTGTACAAAGCAGGTCTGAAGCCCCTCCTGCCCCTGCCAGGCCAGCTCCGCCGTCATTTCCATGCGCCAGATTCCCCGTTCTTCCTCGTCGCAGAGCAATATCAGCCGTGGCGTTTCTTTGCTTTCCACGACGACGCTCATAAATCCCGGATAGGAAAAGACATCCATCCAATCATCTTTTTCCCAGACCCCGATCAAAATCCTCTGCCTGCACTCCATGGCCTGCCGATCGATTACGTTCAGCCACAGGCTGTCCTCTGCCTCTGTAAACAGCAGCAGCTGGCTTCGGCTGCGGTTAAACTGCAGGTGCACTGGAGCTTCTCCTTCC
>CATJIF010000189.1 GCA_949740445.1 uncultured Peptostreptococcaceae bacterium
CATCCACGCAAAGGTTTTGGCTGTATATTTGTGCAGCGGCTCTAATTCTCTGCGCTCCTGAACACCGTATAAACTCTGTTCTAACTGATCCATAAAAAAACCCTCCTTTTGTCTGATCTTTCACCCGCAATCAATCGAGATTTACACTCTCGTCAATTGAAGGTATGGTGATTTGATTACATTTTATTCCTAACTGCGGAGAGTGTCAAGCGCATCCTGCTTCAGATTGAGCCTGTATATTCTGCTTTGTTATCCAGCCGAAATTTTTTACGGTCAGTCGATGTACTGCACTTTCAAGGAAATCTGCGCCGGAAGCGATGTCAGATCTGTTTTTGCTACCTGCAAGGGATAGGTTACTGCCTGGCCGACCGCTGTTTCGGGCGAAGGGTCTTTGAATTTTACGTAAACTTCCAGCGTAGTCGTGTCGTTTTCTTCTGTCAGCGTCATTTTATCAATGGTGATTTCGTAGCCGTCAGAGGCTTTTTCCCCGCGGGTGGCGATTACGTAGACCGTATCTTCCACCACGCAGGCCAGCGCCCGCTCCAGCTTTCTGTATTCGGGAATCACCTGACTGACGATTTCGCCCGGATATTCGTTCTCTGCCAGCACTGTAAATTCCACGTCTGTTCCTCCCCCTCCCAACAGCAGAGTGAATGCTGCACCAGCTGCGATCAGTACGATCAGGAGCAGCCCGATCAGCTTTTTATGATTCTTTATTCTCTCCAATGAAAGCTCCCTCCTTTGAATACATTTTCTGGTTCAATGTATTCCCGGAGGGAGTTGTTTATACGCGATTTTAAGATTTGTCGCAGGAAAATCTGCAAAAGCAGGTTTTTCTTATGGCTGAAGCACTTCTCTTACCGCCGTGCACAGGTCGTCCGCTGTGAGGCTGTATTTTTTCAGCAGCTGCGCCGGTGTGCCCGATTCGCCGAAGGTGTCTCGAACGCCTACCATTTTCATTTTTACCGGGCATTCCTGTGCTGTCACCTCGGCTACTGCCGAGCCCAGGCCGCCGATGATGCTGTGCTCTTCTGCTGTAACGATGGCGCCGGTTTCTTTTGCCGCCCGGACGATGATTTCCCGGTCGATGGGTTTGATGGTGTGCATGTCGATTACGCGCACTTTTATTCCCGCCTGGCACAGCTGATCTGCCGCTTTGAGCGCTTCGCCTACCATGATGCCTGTGGCGATGATCGTGGCATCGCTGCCGTCTCTTACGCAGATGCCTTTTCCGATTTTAAAGGAAGCGTCGGCCTCGTAGATGCCTTCTACTGCCGCGCGTCCCAGGCGCACGTAAACTGGCCCATCCATTTCAGCCGCCGCACGAATCAGCTCCATGGCCGACTGGCCGTCCGCCGGATTGAGCACTGTCATGCCGGGGATAGTACGCATCAGCGCAATGTCTTCAATCGCCTGGTGGGATGCGCCGTCCTCGCCTACGGTAAGTCCTGCGTGGGTTGCGCAGATTTTTACGTTGGCGTGGGTGTAGCCGATGGAGTTGCGGATGATTTCGAAGGCCCGCCCCGCAGCGAACATGGCAAAGGTGCTGGCAATGGCTACCTTGCCCGAATGCGCCAGCCCTGCCGCTGCGCCGTACATGTTCTGCTCGGCGATTCCCATGTTGAAGAACCGCTGCGGCGCTACGTTTGCAAATTCTTTTGTCATGGTCGAGCCGGAAAGGTCGGCATCCAGGACCACGATGTTGGGATTGGTTTCGGCCAGCTGTGCCAGAACCTTTCCGTATGCCTGTCTCGTCGCCATTTTCTCTGCCATTACCATTCACCTCCCAGCTCTTCTACTGCCTGCTTTGCCAATTCCTCCGACGGGGCTTTTCCGTGCCATCCGGCCTGGTCTTCCATAAAGCTTACGCCGTGCCCTTTGTGCGTCTTTGCTAAAATCAGCGTGGGCAGTTGCTTGCAGCTTCTCGCCTGCGCAAAGGCTTCTGCGATCTGCGCGATGTCGTGACCGTCGATGGAAATGACATTCCAGCCAAAGGCTCTGAATTTTTCGTCCAGCGGTGCAACCGTCATAACGTCTTCGTTTTTTCCATCGATCTGCAGGCCGTTCCAGTCCAAAACAGCGCACAGGTTGTCCAGCTTGTAATGGGCAGCAGCCATGGCAGCTTCCCAGACGAGGCCCTCCTGGCATTCGCCATCGCCCAGCAGCGTGTAAATGCGGCCGGCGTTCCCATCTAATTTATTTGCCAGCGCCATGCCCACGGCCACGGAAATTCCCTGCCCTAAAGAGCCGGTGGACATTTCCACGCCGGGCAGCATCTTCATGGACGGATGCCCCTGCAGCCGGCTTCCCAGTTTGCGCAGCGTGGTCAGTTCCTCCTTCGGGAAAAATCCCCGTTCGGCCAGCGCCGCATACATGACGGGAGCCGCATGCCCCTTGGACAGAACGAATTTATCCCTGTCTGCCTTCTTCGGATCGTCCGGGTCGATGTTCATCTCGTGAAAATACAGCACCGTAACGATGTCTGCAGCGGAAAGCGATCCGCCCGGATGCCCCGATGCGGCGGAAAAAACCTCCCGAATGATGTCTACTCTGATGTCCGCAGCTTTCTGCGCCAGCAGCTCGCAATTACATGCCATGTGTTTTACTTCCTTCCTTTCGTAACTATCACCTTTATCATAAACAGCGGCAATACCGCCATCCGCTTGTATCGTTTCGGCTCCTGAATCAGCCGGTACAGCCATTCCAGTCCATGCTTGCGGAAGAATTCCGGCGCGCGCTTCAGCGTTCCCGCCCAGACATCCAGGCTGCCGCCCACGCCGATGGCCGCCTTCACGTTCAACCGCCCGCGGTTTCTCTGGATAAACAGCTCCTGTTTGGGCGAGCCCAGCGCCACCAGAAGAAGTTCTGCCCCGCTGCGGTTGATTTCTTCCACGATCTGCGGCTCGTCCGCCTCCTGGAAGTATCCGTGATGAACGCCTGCAACCGTAAGGCCCGCGTGCTCCGCCTGTTTGATTTCCGCCGCCATGGCAGCTACGCTTTTGCCGCTTCCGCCGTCGGGCTTGCTTCCCAGAAAGTAAACCGACCGGCCCTGCTTTGCCAGCTTGGAAAGCGCCGCGTCGGCAAAGTCGATTCCGGTAACCCTCTCCGGCAGCGGCTTTCCCAGAATCCGCGAGGCGTAGACAAGCCCTATGCCGTCGGGAATCATCAGCTCGGCCTCGCGCAGCAGGTTGGCCATCTGCTCGTCCTTTGAGGCTGCCATGATAATCTCCGAATTGGGCGTTACGATCATGCTGCAGCCTTCGGAACTCATCAGCTCGTCGAAGATCTCCATGCTCGTCTGCCTGTTTACTTTGTCGATGGGAATGTCCCAGATGCGGATTTTCTCCCTCTTAACTGCCATTTAGTTTGTATTTCCTTTTATCATAAAATGTAAATATGTAAATATGTTTTCGATTCTTTCCCGTCTGCAGGAATGCACACGGTACCGCCTGCAAATAGCCGACGGAAGGTATCTGTGGTGCCTTTTTGCCCAAAGAAGCAAGCGCAACGCGCGAAGCTGATTTGTTGGCAAAACGGACAGCGCAGTGAGCAAGCGAACGTAGGAGCAAACGGCGTAAGCCGATTGCGTTGCCTTTTTGCCCAAAGAAGCAAGCGCAACGCGCGAAGCTGATTTGTCGGCAAAACGGACAGCGTAGTGAGCAGGCGAACGTAGGAGCAAACGGCGTAAGCCGATTGCGTTGCCTTTTTGTCCGAAGAAGCAAGCGCAACGCGCGAAGCTGATTCGCTGACAAAACGGACAGCGTAGTGAGCAAGCGAACGTAGGAGCAAACGGCGTAAGCCGA
>CATJIF010000190.1 GCA_949740445.1 uncultured Peptostreptococcaceae bacterium
AGACTGTCATACTCAGCAGTCGACATGCAAGGTCAAGCATGAAAGAGCACAGGGCGGATGCCTTGGCACTAGGAGCCGAAGAAGGACGTGACAAGCTGCGATAAGCTGCGGGGAGGTGCACATAACCGACAATCCGCAGATGTCCGAATGGGGCAACCCACATACGGTAATGCGTATGTATCCTATCCTGAATCTATAGGGATAGAGAAGGAAACCCGGGGAACTGAAACATCTAAGTACCCGGAGGAAGAGAAAGAAACATCGATTCCCTCAGTAGCGGCGAGCGAACGGGGAAGAGCCCAAACCACAGTTTACTGTGGGGTTGAGGATCACTCAGAACGTAAGGCATGGATAGCCGAAGCGCTTTGGAACGAGCCACCGAAGGAGGTAAGAGTCCTGTAGGCGAAATCCATAAATTACAGAGTGACACCAGAGTAGGACCGGACACGTGAAACCCGGTCTGAAGCAGGAGGGACCACCCTCCAAGGCTAAATACTACCTAGTGACCGATAGCGAATAGTACCGTGAGGGAAAGGTGAAAAGAACCCCGGGAGGGGAGTGAAATAGAACCTGAAACCTTGTGCTTACAAGCAATGGGAGCGTAAGTGACCATGTACTTTTTGTAGAACGGGCCAACGAGTTACGGTATGTAGCGAGGTTAAGCTGTTCAGCAGCGGAGCCGAAGCGAAAGCGAGTCTGAAAAGGGCGAGTAGTTGCATGCTGTAGACCCGAAACCGGGTGACCTATCCATGTGCAGGTTGAAGTAACCGTAAAAGGTTATGGAGGACCGAACTTATATCCGTTGAAAAGGGTTAGGATGACGTGTGGATAGCGGTGAAATTCCAATCGAACTCGGAGATAGCTGGTTCTCCTCGAAATAGCTTTAGGGCTAGCCTCAAGGTAAGATACACGGAGGTAGAGCACTGAATGTCCTAGGGGGCTTCACCGCTTACCGAAGACTATCAAACTCCGAATGCCGTGATATTATCCTTGGGAGTCAGACTATGTGAGATAAGTTTCATAGTCGAAAGGGAAACAGCCCAGACCCACAGCTAAGGTCCCCAAATGTAAGTTAAGTGGAAAACGATGTGAAGTTGCACAGACAACCAGGATGTTGGCTTAGAAGCAGCCACGCATTCAAAGAGTGCGTAATAGCTCACTGGTCGAGTGACTTTGCGCGGAAGATAAACGGGGCTAAAACTTACTACCGAAGCTTGGGAATTACAATGTAATTGGTAGAGGAGCATCGTATGCGGGGTGAAGTCGAGCTGAAAGGCGAGATGGACGGTATACGAGAGAGAATGTTGGCATGAGTAGCGAGAGGCAGGTGAGAATCCTGCCCGCCGAAAATCTAAGGTTTCCTGAGGAAGGTTCGTCCACTCAGGGTTAGTCGGGACCTAAGCCGAGAGCGAAGGCTGTAGGCGATGGATAACAGGTGGAGATTCCTGTACCACCGAAGGTCGATATAAGTGAAGTGGGGACACAGAAGGATAGGTTGAGCACGCCGTTGGTTGAGCGTGTCCAAGCGTCGAGGGAGCAGCGAAAGGCAAATCCGTTGCTGCAATTCTGAGGCGTGATGGGGAGGGAAACAAAGTACCGAAGCAACTGATTTCACACTGTCAAGAAAAGCCGCTAGCAAGACTGTAGGTGCCCGTACCGCAAACCGACACAGGTAGATGAGGAGAGAATCCTAAGGCGAGCGAGAGAACTATTGTTAAGGAACTCGGCAAAATAACCCCGTAACTTCGGGAGAAGGGGTGCCAGCGAGAGCTGGCCGCAGTGAAAAGGCCCAGGCGACTGTTTACCAAAAACACAGGTCTCTGCAAAAGCGAAAGCTGAAGTATAGGGGCTGACGCCTGCCCGGTGCTGGAAGGTTAAGGGGAGAGGTTAGCGGAAACGCGAAGCTTTGAACTTAAGCCCCAGTAAACGGCGGCCGTAACTATA
>CATJIF010000191.1 GCA_949740445.1 uncultured Peptostreptococcaceae bacterium
GATTAAAGAAATAATCAGAACTTCCATCATCCTCCTGCAATGCTCAAGATTGCATCTGACCACATTAACATTCCCTGTGATAAATTATGTACCGATCCTGAGAAGCAGAGAATAAAAGAGAAAAGAAAGTCCACAAGCATCCAATGTAAAAGCATTCTCATTATCTTCTCTCACTTTCCTGATTGTAACATAACATTTTTTTAATCACAACGAATGTTTAAGACAAATAAACGTATCACTATCGCTAATGATACGCCTATCTTATTCCATTTCTAAAAACCTGTTGCCCACATTTTATCAGCGAGGCAGATACTACTTAGATATGTTAATTGCCTTAATTCTTCATTTTCCGTTTGTATGCCCACACCCCACATCAACCACCGCAGAAACTTCAAAATACTTCTCCATCTTCTTATTCCGATTCCCATCCCCATCTTCTGTAAACACAAAATGCTTATAGAACTGCCGAAAACAAAGGATTTCTAGATATGTTTCCTTTGTATCCATACCACACATTCTGCGTGGATAGTATGCGGAAACATGTCCACCGGCTGAACCCTTTGCAGCGCGTAACCCCCGGCAGTCAGCAATTTTATATCGCGGGCCATGGTGGCCGGGTCGCACGAAACGTAGACGATGCGCGCCGGGGCCACCTGAAGCACAGCCTGCAGCAGCGATTCCTGGCATCCACTGCGCGGCGGGTCTAAAATAACTACATCTGCTTTGATTCCCGACAGGCGCTTGGGCAGGATGTCCTCTGCTTTTCCGCAGATGTACTCCGCGTTGACGATACCGTTGAGTACCGCGTTGCGGTTGGCATCCAGCACCGCCTGCTTTACCGCTTCAACGCCGATCACTCGGGCTGCCTGCGAAGCGCAGTGCAGGCCGATGGTTCCCACGCCGCAGTAAAGATCGAGCACGGTTTCCCTGCCCGTCAGCGCCGCGTATTCTCGAACGGTATCGTACAGCCGCACTGTCTGTGCGGGGTTTACCTGATAAAACGACAGCGGCGATATTTCGAAGGTAAGTCCGCCGATCCGGTCTAAAATCGTCGGCTTTCCGGCGATGGTCTGGCAGTCCTTTCCCAGAATTTCCGAGCCTTTTGCCCGATTGATGTTGAGAATTAGGCTTTCCAGCGACCAAAAATAATTGTTTTCACCGCTCGGCCCGCTTTCACTGCCAACACCGCATTCCCTGTCTTGGTTCCCTGAGCCATCTGAACCGCCCAGATCCTCCATATTACTGCAACTGTCCATTTCCCCCAGGCGGTTCACCGCGTCGTCGCACAGCTCCACCAGGCGCTCCACCTTCGGCAGCCGGCTGCCGTTGACGACGAAAATTGCCATCACTTCGCCGGTAGCAAAGGCCGCTTTTACGACTACGTGGCGCAGCAGTCCCATGCCGCTTTTCTCGTCGTAGATGCTGATGCCGGTTTCCGCTATATATTGGCGCACCGCCTCAGCCAGCGCATTGGCCGGCGGCGACTGAATGGCGCATTCCCGGCAATCCACAGCTTCGTGGCTGCGCAGGCGATAAAATCCCACGCGGCAGGGCTGCGTGTTGCGGTATTTTCCCTCGCGATTCTTTTTTAAGCTGCCCGCGTGAATCAAAAACTGCGCCTTGTTGCGATAGGCTTTCGGTTGCGTGCTGTTCATGCCCAGCGTAGTAGCTACTGGCGGTTCCTGAATTCCGCCGATGCGCTGCAGGCGATCCCGCACCCATTTTTCTTTCAGCCTCAGCTGGGCCTCATAGGTCATGGCCTGCAGGCTGCATCCGCCGCACTGCCCGGCATAGGGGCAAAAAGGCGTCTGCCGGTCCAGCGAATGCCGTTCAAATGCCGTTACCTGCCCGCGGGCAAAGCTCTTTTTTACGGCAGCCAGTTCCACCTGTACGCGGTCGCCCGGCACGGTTTCCGGCACGAATACCGCAAGTCCTTCGGCGCGGCCAATTCCCTCGCCTTCTGTTCCTACATCTATAATGTCAATGGTAACGATATCGCCCTGTTTCATAGTAGTCTCCGTTTCTTTCTATCTGTGTTGTATAGTTCCACCGTTGGTACGAACACATGCGGTTTTAAAGGTCGTATCAATGTTAAAGGCAGCACAAATGCGACGTTTTCAGATCAGGTATCCGTATAAGGCCTGTCCACGCCTCATTTTGTACCGATGCAGCGTTCAAAGTCCTTTGCTTTCGGTGAAATTGCCGCTGGATATTCAGAGCAACCGGCAATTGCCGCATATTGGCTAAAAATTATACCGCGGATAGCCCTGGTATTCCTCCGGTATTTCATAACTATAAAAGTCAAACTGCCGCACGAGCCTCGACGGCTGTTCCGGAAAGAGCCATTCGTTCAGATAGTCGATAAAATTCGGCGCACCGTAGAAGGCTACCACCTGGCCTCGGACCTCCTTCAGAAGCTTTGCCCCGTTGGGATCGTTCCAAATCCAGTTTGCAGCAAACTCCCAGCAGTATTCCTCCAGGTTCTCCGCCACCTCATCCGGAACCAGATACATCAAAACCTTGCTGTCGTGACTCAGCAGTACCTCTTTCATTGGCTCCTCCCCTTACATTCCGACGTATTGAACCAATTTTATCACGCATACCCCCGCAATTCAATGGATATCGGCGATGTTTGCGCAATCGCACTATAAAGTGGTGTTTCCGAAACCAAAGTCTCCGCACCGCCTGGGCTGTGCGCAGAAGCTATATGCTATGAAAGGGGAGATAAGAAATCACCCGTATCCCTGCTTCTGAAAAGATTGAAAGCCTGTCCTATTACCTTGCACAGCGCAGCATGGGGAAACATCAATACAACTATAATCCCGCTGAACGGTACACATGACGCAGCGGCACAGTTGCCGATATTTTATCCAGGCCGGAATATATGGGGCATACAGTAAACTTCCGCACTATAAGGAAATCTATAAAGGCAAACGCTCCAAAACGGCACAGACAGAGGATTTAGTTATTTTTGAGGATACGCACAGCCATCGTAACCCAGCTTTTGCTTGAAACTATCAAGGACGTATGCGATTATGCGCTGGACAATGAAACCGCCTTTATGGAACAGGTCTGCTCCGCTTCCAATGAACGGCAGACGAAAGCGGCAAAGGCACACCTGCTGCACCCCTCTCCAAAAGTGTGATATAATTTTTGAAAAAGTTTTGGATTTGATGTAGTATTTGCCGCTGAAACCGTAGTACATAGGTGAAGCCGGAAAGGAGGCGGTGTGATGATAGAAGATGAGAAAATCATTGAAATGTTTTTTGGACGTTCAGAACAGGGCATACGGGAGCTGGATATAAAATACGGTAAAATCTTCCACAACCTATCGTATAACATTGTAAACAGCAGGCAGGACGCGGAGGAGTGCGTCAATGACGCTTACTTAGGGGCGTGGAACGCAATCCCCC
>CATJIF010000192.1 GCA_949740445.1 uncultured Peptostreptococcaceae bacterium
CCAGCTGAGCCACGGAAGCGCGTGAATATATAATAGCATAGTTTGTATAAGGCGTCAAGAAATTAAATCATTTCTTACAAAAATTTCGTCAAAAATTTATGGAGAATCGAAACCCTGTAAAATCGTTATGCGAACAGACTCTCCGCCTGACAGTGAGAAAGGGGGAGAGTCTTTACTGTTTTGAATAACGATTGGATCACAGATGCTAAATACCGCGCTCCAAACGTTCGAGGTACTCTTCCAGGCAAAGCCCCTGTTCGTACATTTGCGTGGCAGCTTCTACACCAACATAGCGGTAATGCCATACCTCTTCTGCCGCATTGGTGATTTCTGTCTTATTGCCGGGATATCGGAAAATAAAACCGTATTTATAGCTGTTTTCCTGCAGCCACAGATAGACATCGTAAGTGGCTCCGTTAATATCCACGGCAAAGCCGAGGTGGTGCTCGCTGTAGCCGGGGATAGAGACCCACTGCTGTGCCAGGTCTTTCGCTTCGCTTTCCGAATAGCCTTCTTTGCGATATTTGGCTACCTTGTCATCGTAGAGCTGTTGCTGCTTTTCTTTTGTTCGGTAACCGGACACCACAAGCGGCAGCTGATTCCAATTGCCTTCCTTTGCCGCTTCCAACATTTCCATCAACGGCTCATAAATGCGTTCGTCTACCTGTTCGCCACCGGCAATTTCCACTAAATTGACATCGTAATGGTCGGGAATAGGGTTGTACCGGTTTACCAGGGTCAGATACCAGGGGCGGCCGTTGATTTCCTCCGTGGCTGCGTTTTGCGGTTGTCCTGCGGAGAGGGCGCCTTCTGCAATGCTTTGATCGGCATAATTCCCGAAGGGATTGTTCGTTGCGCTGGAATTTGCCAGCATGCCTTTTGACGGCATTCCCCGCGAAAAGCCAATCAGCATTATCGCCAGAAATAAAACCAGGATTGCACCGCCGATATGCTGGTTGCGTTTGTTCTGTTTACGCTGTGCTTTGCGCTGCATCTGCCTGTCGCTACGTTGCATTGTTCTTTCTTCCATGTTACAGCTCCTTTTTAGATAGAATCAATTTGGTTGAACCCCTCAGAAGCCAGCTGAGGGGGCGTTTTCGTCAGTAATTATCTTAATGGATAAAGGAGCTGCGGATTTTAAGATTCCATCGCTATCTTCTTGATAAAATCTTAATTTCAGATAGAGATTTCGCTGCTGCATTGCAGGGAGTTAGGAAGCTCAACGGTAAACGTAATTGTGTTATTTTCGCTGGCAGCCTGGATGCTCCCGCCGTGCAAGAGAACGATTTCCTTTGCAATGGCAAGGCCAAGGCCGGTGCCGCCGGTATCGGATGCGCGGGCTTTATCCAGGCGGTAAAACTTATCGAACAGAGTGGATAGCTTGTCTTCGGGGATGTCAGCGCCCTTATTTTGGAACAGAACACGGACCAAGGCATCGGATGCAGTTGCAGAGATCCTGATTTCCGTTTCCGGATAGCTGTATGCCGCTGCATTTTTCAGAAGATTGCCGAACACCCGCGCCAGTTTATCTGAGTCTGCGCATACGGTCAGAGTTTCGTCCACATCCAGAATGATGAAATTTCCGTTCTGAGAAACCGCTGGGGCCAGCTCATCACATAGCTGCACAAGCAGAAGGCCGAGGTCAACAGGTTCTTTGGAGAGCTGGATCTGTTGGGAATTGTATCGCGTAATTTCAAAAAATTCGTTAATCATTTCCTCCAGGCGGTATGCTTTTTCCAGCGTAATGTGCAAATGCTTTGCTCTTTGATCCAGGGGCATTTCCGACGAGTCTTCCAGCAGGTTCAGGTAGCCGATGATCGAAGTGAGGGGCGTGCGGATATCGTGGGCAAGATACATCACCAGCTCATCCTTGCGCCGCTCCGCCGACAAAGCTTCCGCTTTGCGCTGCCTCAGCGTTTGCTTGGCCAGATTGAGCTTGCGTTCAAACGGCAGCATTTCCGGTGAAAGGCAGATTTGCATGTCATCTTCTGCCAGAAGGATATCAATTCCCTGGTTGATTTCCTTAAAATATTTATGCATCCAGCGGAACAAACGCCACAGCAACAGCAGGAATATAAGCGTAATCGCTACGACAAAGAAAATTTCTCTATATCCGCGGAAGTATTCATGGTATAGCATAAATGCGGCTTCGTGCCTGATGTGCAGAGTGTCTTCCAACAGGCCGACCACGCCATCGCCCATCCGCTGCTTCCATACAAACCGGTACAGAGCAGCTACGACCAGCACAGACAGCAGGGCATTGGCGCAAAAACGCTGCATCATTTTGGACTGGAAGGTAGTAAATTCCTCTTTTTTATTCTGCTTCAATTTTGTAACCTATTCCCCAGATGGTTTTAATGTATTTTGGCTGGTTCAGCGTGTCGTTCAGCTTTTCCCGCAGATGGCGGATGTGGGCGGTGATGGTGTTGTTGGCTTTGTTGTAATATTCATCCTGCCAGATTTGATGAAACAGCTCCTCGGCGCTGACTGCCTTTCCCTTATTTTCCAGCAAAATGCGGAGAATCGAAAATTCTGTGGGCGTTAATGGAACTGGCATACCGCCCACCAGACACTGGTGCGCGGTGATGTCCAGCTCCAAATCCGCATAAGTGATCGTGTTGTTTCTCTTGTTTGGGGAGTGGGCCGGATTGTAGCGCTTGTAGCGGCGCAGCTGGGATTTTACCCGTGCCATCAATTCCAGAGGGCGAAACGGCTTGGTGATGTAATCGTCTGCGCCGAGGGTCAGCCCGGTAATTTTGTCCATTTCGTCGTCCTTGGCAGTCAGCATAATAATGGGATACGTATGCGTTTGCCTGATGTTTTGGCACAGGGTAAACCCGTCTGTGTCCGGCAGCATAATATCCAGGATGGCAAGATCGAGCTCCGCTGTGCGGATAAATTCCAAAGCCGCCTTCGCGGAATAGAATTTAGATACCGCATAGCCTTCGTTTTTGAGATACACTTCGATCAGGTCTGCAATTTCGACTTCGTCGTCAACGACCAGGATTTTGTCTGACATAACTGGATACTCCTCTACATTTTTGGATTGGTTTATTTTTATTATAAAACAAAAAGCTGAGGAAAAGATTTACTTTTGCATAAGAGATTATTAAGATTTTCTTCTGCGACTGCCGGGGCTCTCGTCTAACCCTGGTTGAGAATTTCCATAAACTCTTCGCCGGTAATGGTTTCGCGCTCTAAAAGGAAGGCGGA
>CATJIF010000193.1 GCA_949740445.1 uncultured Peptostreptococcaceae bacterium
ATCATCACCCCTGCCGATGGCAAAGTCTACGGAACCGCAAAGTTCCAGCTGGGCGCCAAGGAATACTCCGTGCTGATCAACGGCAAAGAGCAGACCTACCAGATGGATACCGCTGCCTTTACGCAGAACCAGAGAACTATGATTCCTGTAAAGTTCGTAGCTCAGGCTCTGGGTGTCAGTGAAGATAACGTTGTATGGAATGGCACTGCCAAGACCGCAACCTTCTTCAAGGGCGACCGCGTCTGCGTTCTGACCGCTGGAAGCAACATCATGAATGTGAATGGTGCTGAAGTCGTTATGGACAGTGCTGCGTTTGTAAAAGACAAGAGAATCTTCGTTCCCATTAAGTACGTTGCCAACGCCTTAGGCTGCAGCGTAGAGTGGGACGGCACAACTAAGACTGTTACAATCAATCAATAACTCACACACATTCCTGAACAGGGAAACTCAGAAAAGGCAGACTCCTCTCTTGGGAGTCTGCCTTTTTCCATAGAGCGATAATTCAAAAGAATCTGATCGAGATACCTCCAAAGTGGAAGGATTGCAGAAAGAGAAAGGAAAGGGATATAGAGATGAACGGAAAGAAAGGACTGTTGCTGGGATTGAGCTTAGGGTTGTGCCTTGGCACAGCGTTGCCCGCTTTTGGCCAACCAGTCAGTGAGCCGATTCAGGCCTACCTGAACCACAGCTACTACTTCACATTTGATGGGGAACGCACCGAGCTTCCGGAAGACGGCCACGTGTTAGTATACGAAGGGCGCAGCTATGTTCCGGCACGGTTTGTCGCCGAACAGCTGGGAGCCACCGTCACCTGGCACAGCGATACCAAAGAAATTGAAATTCGCCGGGAGAAACAGGTAGATTCCGATGATACGACCGGAAACCAAACCTCTGGCAAACCCGGCTCCGACAGTACGAAAGAGACCTACAAGCGCCTGCCGCAGAAGATCCGCACGGAGAATTACACTGCGGAAGCCTTCCTGCACGTGAGCGACAATAACGGCCAGCGGCTGTGGCTGCGCATAGAAAACACCTCTGACAGCGATCTGCGGTTGCAGCTGAATCAGTCTAAAACCGTATTTCTTACTCCGGATGGACGCAGCTACGAGATGAATCTGAATGAAGCCAGCGACTTCGATAAGCGCTGGTACAGCGAGATTATCCCAGAGGAAACGAAGGAAGGGTATCTGCTGTTGCCATCCCGCATGGATTCGCGCCTGCAGCAGTGGACGGTAGTCTGTCAGCTGCAGCTCATCGACCGGCGGGGAACGCAAACTACAGAAGAAGTGCGCTTTGCGATTGATTTAGGAAAATAAGGCGAATCACATCCGCACAGGAGTATGGAGAGAACTGGAAGCGTAAAGATGTCCGACGATCTTACGCAAGCACTTTCTCAAATTTCCTGTGCGATCAGACATTACGAAAGGATCACGGTATGAAGGATTGGAAGAAACAACCGATACAAACACCTCACACGCGGCAGAGGATAAAAACAGCAGCGATTGCATTGTCGGGCATTCTTATGGGAAGCAGCGCATTGCTTCCCTGCTACGGTGTGCAGCCATCGACAGCGGCAGTTGCAGCAGAAGAAACAGCACAAGAACAGAATCGCGTTGCGATTACATTGCGCCAGCCGCCACAGAAGAAAGGCGAATCGCTGTACCTTCCCTTTGCAGAAGTAGCACAGGCAGCAGGATTTCAGGTGCAGTGGAACGGTGAAACGCGGGAAATCACCGCACAGCGGACAGATGTTTTACCACAGGAGGACGCAACAGAACATGCCACACAGGCAAATCCCTTACAACAAACGCCGCATTCCCTGCGCTTGCTGGTAGATGCCCCATACGCTTATGTCAACGGCGTCATCTGCCCGCTTTCCGAGCCGGTCCATCTCTCTTCGGGCCGCACCATGGTATCTCTTTCTACATTAGAGCGCCTGTTCTCTTGTACTGTCGTGTATGAAGCAGCCGAAAACCGCCTGTCCCTGCAGGAAATACCGTCCGCATTCTCGAGGCTTACCTATGAAGCCGCAGCCAAGGCCGCTACCCGCAAGAACGGGTCTTATTACGACCTGCAGGTAGCCTTAAGCCGCGTGGAAGATAGCAACGACCGCCTCTACCTCTCTCCGGGCAGTTATCAACCTTCGCAGATTCAGGCGAAAGACGCGTTAAACCTGCAGGAGAAATGGCTGGAACAACAGTTGGGACTAGTCGCCCAGGGCATCGCCGTCAACGCCTCCAGCCAGATGAACCAGCTGCAGATGAAGCAGGAGCAGCTGGCATTATTACAGGATACAAAAGAAACCATGGAATACGTACTGCGCATGGAAACACTGAAGTATGAGCACGGTGTACTCAGCCGCAGAGAATGGGAGGCTGCCCAGGCAAAGGTCACCGCCATTGATGCGCAAATCGCCACCTGTCAGGCGGAGCTTTCCCGCGGCCGACTGGAGCTTGGCGCTATGCTGGGACAATCCATTACCAAAGACACCCCATTAGAGATGCAGTTTACGTATGCGCCAGTGACAGAAGAGGAAAAGGATCAGGTACTGCGCACCCAGGTAGAAAGCGATCCTTATTTGTGGTATGCCAGAGAAGAATGGAGTCAGAAGGATTACCGCCTGAGGACTTACGATTATATGACAGATTACTACGGCGGAGGGGTCAGCTATCCGGCGGCACAGCTGGATCTGGATGCAGCCACTCATCAAGTTGCACAGATTCGCACACAACTAAAAGAAACCATCGAGCAGCGCTACGCCCAGCTGAAGGAGATCGAAGCTTCCATCGCCGCACAGGAATTGGAATTGAAACAAGCGATTCGCAGTGCCAATACCGTGCAATTGCAGTATACAGCGGGAGTGGCAACCCTCAGCGACTGTAAACAGGCACAATTGCAGATTCCCACACTCATCTACCAGATACGGGCCTTACAGCTGCAGCATGCTACCGCAAAAACGATGTTCCTGCAGCCGTATCTGCAGCCATCCTACGTTTCAGGAGGTCAGGCATGAACGGCAGCGAGCAGCGAGTATTCCACACCTCGCGCAGCATCACATCGCTGCTTGTGATGGTACTGCTGTGTACTCTGATGCCCCTTTCCGCCTTTGCAGAAGACTCGCTATCCATCGACCTGGAGGTTCAGCTGGAGAATAACGCAGTGATTACCGAGGGAAACGAGCACCGCTTGCGCATC
>CATJIF010000194.1 GCA_949740445.1 uncultured Peptostreptococcaceae bacterium
ACAAAGACATCGCCTGTGGTATTGTCGAGGGTGCCGCCTGTTGTTAATTCCTTGCTATACTTTCCACAAGTAAAAGAGGCAAAATTATTTGCTATTGTTGTGTATCCGCCAGCATGAGAGTAATTTCCTGACGCTATTGTCGTATACCCTTCTGCATGAGAACAGCTTCCCGTAGCATCCGCCATTTGTCCTTCTGCATGTGAATAATTTCCAGACGCTCTTGTCTTACCTCCTTCTGTATGCGAAGAAACTCCTGATGCTTTAGCGTTACTCCCCTCTGCATGTGAAGAAACTCCCAATGCCGTTGTTTCTTTTCCTTCAGCGTGTGAATAATTTCCTGACGCTGTTGTTTGATAGCCCTCTGCATGTGAACAAATCCCAGAAGCTGTTGTCGCGCTTCCTTCTGCATGAGAATAATTCCCAGAAGCGACATTCCCAGTTGAAGGAATAGTTCCGTTAAATGTTCTTTCTGCATAGTCATTAAAAATCTCTGCACCGGTTCCTGCAGTCACCGCTGTTGGTGTAGGCTTTACGCTACCAGTCATCGTCATGCCAACCAAATCGCGCGAACATACGGTTGGTGTACCGGCATTGATATACACAGGCTTCGTAGCAGACCCCTTGGTTGCCGTTCCGACTTTGTTTGCAACAGAGACAGTGCTTGTCGTTAATGCGACGGTTCCGGTAGCTGCTGGCAGTGTAATGGTATAATTGGTAGATGAGGCGTTGGCGGATTGTACATTTGTATATCCGGTTCCTTCGCCAAATAAGGAAATCCGTCCACGCTTGTTTCCCGCAGTGCCTTTTGCTTTGCTATTCCCCAAGCACAACTGCCCATCTCCTAATGCAGATGCCGTTCCTTCCAGTGTATAATAACGAATGCCATCGTTGGTCCGCGGAAGATACATCGCATTGTTTGTTGATCCAGAAAAAAACGGAATAAAATAGCCTGTGCTTGACGTTGGGTTTGTCAATAGATTCTTGATTCCGCCATCCACATTTCCATGAAAGGTGGGAGCAGTTATATTTCCAGTCAGTGTCCCTCCCGTCAGCGGAAGGTATGCGCCGAGGTCTGATGTGAGAGCGAAAGTCCCATCTTTGTTAGGTAATTTCAAAATATTACCCGCAGAATTGGCTGTAGGTGAAGGGGCTATTATAGTAGCATATATTGAATTATATTGACGGAGTTTTATAATTCCAGAATGTACATTTGATTCCCCAATATTTAACTCATAGTCGCCTTTATTTCCACCCAATGATCCTAATGTATTACGCATACGTAGTATAAAGCCTGGTGCGGTATTAAATCTAGTAAATGCATCATTGTTATCTGGCAAGGCTATTCGATAACTATTTCCCAAAACAAATTGTGCAGTTGTAACTTTTAACTTATCTGCATTTTCAACTGTACCACTCTGATCTTGTAACACTGATATAGGAATCTCTTTCCAAGTAGAAGGTATTCCATTAGAAACATCTATATTATTTTTTTCCTGTGTTACAGATGGTTCATATAAAGCATATGCATTATTAACCCATAGAACGTTATGCCCCCTATAATATCCGTTATTCATATATGCAATCAGTTCAAGAATATCATCAGTCTCATTTATATAAAATGAAATAGATGTCCCTTGTTGTATTTGCACAATAGATCCTATATATGGATTTCCTTTTGAATTTCTGGATATAGATACAAAATATAAAGAAGTACTTAAGTTTGAAGATGTTGCGAAGCCTATTAAATAACTTTCCGCAATCGAGTGCATACCCTCACCCTTAGATATACTCATAATGCGAACACACACTTCATCACTATGATGTACAAATTTTTTATTCCACGCCCACTTCGTATTGATATCCGCTGTCCCATCAAACGGCGTACCGTTAATATTGCGCAATGTTACCAATTTCCCTGCCGCATCTGCCTCTTTGGCGCTCACTGCCTTGCCATCAGAACCCAGTTTCTTATCCAGCTGTGTCTGTATATTCCCGGTAACCCCTTTCACATAATTCAAATCTTTTGCTGTTGCTGTAATGCCCAGAGTTTTCAATGTGATATCTGATTTCAATGCCAGTAAAGGGAAAGAATCCCCTACGTCTTTGATCGCTGTATGTGCCGCATTCACCTGCTGCATTAAGTAGTTGTATCCATGCTGTTTGGACAGCCCTACATCGCTTCCATCAGGAGCTATTGTCTGCCCATAGACCCAATTGGTTGGCAGATCCGCCGGCAGCAATGTTGTAATTGGATTTTCAGCCATGATTTTATCCCTCCTTTACCGGAATTACGTGCTTTACCATTGTCTGCGATGCAATGGGTACATATACCGCAGACGATGTCAACACCCGGTCTGCTCGATCCAGCAGTTCCAGCTTTGTAATATCTTCTACCTGCTCTCTGGATATTGTGTAGCTCACAGTTACGCTGTGATCATTTTGCAATTTCAGCAGATCGGCAATGAGCTGCACGCCGTTAATTCGCACTTTGGCAATATCCTCTGCAACAAAACCTGCGATATCGGTAAGCATCTGTTGTTGAATCGACGGTGTTTCCGGCATTTTAATAACTCCTTTCGACTGGTCTGTGGCGAAAGGAAGCGTGCCCAATCCCCAAGAACCCAATGTGTAGTGAAACGTCTGTTGAAATAGCTCGATCTCTTCTGACAGCACCAAGCCGGTCTGTAGAAATGGCGCATTGATATAAACGATATGCGCCGGCTTGATATTTTCCATCGTATAGGCAATTTCAATGGCATACAGCTGGTTTTCCGCACTGCTCTGGACATAAAGCGTATGGTTGGCATAGTCCATCGCTACCTGCCACTGATTCGGCGCGATCAGCTCGTCTAACTTCTGATATAAAAACCTCAGCGTAAACGGCGGCCGGGTGTTGATTCGGTTAATCAGCCGGGCCCTCCGAAATTCCAGCGTTTCCGTCAATGGATTCGGAATGATGGAAAGCACGGATTCCCATTGCCTGACCGCCCCTTCATCCATGGTCTGGAAAAATAAATTATCCGTTACTGACATCACGTGCCCAAACAGGGTATCGAACGCCGTTTCTTCTGTGCTACAGATTTGCTGATAATCCAGATTGTCGCGATACCAGGGCGGCAGCAGCGCTAAAAGATTGCGGTCAAATTCCGCTTTACTCATGCAATATCACCGTCCCAAGTACCGGTACCTGCTGAAGCTGCCCGCTCTCTGTCAGCATCAGATCCACCGCTGCTCCATTGAGACTGATTCCGATGGCATTGACGATGCCGGGAGTATTGACAATCAGCGCCAGAATCCTTGCCAAATAGACATTGGCCGCATATGTTACAGTGAAATTGCCCAGCCGTTTATCCCAGGCCTTTCTTACCTCCAGCAGGTATTCTGCAATCGCCGCTTCTACCACGGGCTGTACCTGCGCGATGGTATATCCAGCAGCCAGCACAACGCTTCCCGTAACATCGACCGTAACCGCTTCCGGCGCAGCAATTTTTACCTGTGCGCCGATGGGGGCCATCCCCAATCCCAGCCCCTGGTTTGGCAGCGGATCCACTGCCTGCTGCACCATGTCCACAAGTTCCGCAGATGCGGGCAGAAAATCAGCTCCCAAAAGAGAACATTTCACCGTACCGCCGCCATCCCATACGGGCCAGACCTGAATTGCCCCCACACCGTCCATGCTCAGAATTTCCGACCGGTACGATGCCATGTTTCCTCCAAAGGGGCGCTCGTTTAGAGCCTCGATCAACCGGGCCCGCAGCTCCTCGTCGGTTTCTTCATCGTCGCCCGGAATCAAAAGCTCGGTGAGCTGCGCTGAAGTCAGTCCGGGAATGGAAGTAATCGGCAGAAGCGGTCCGGCATAGGTGTTGCCGATGTCCCCTGTGGTTTCTGCCCGCAGTTGATACTGGCCGTCCTGCCCGGTTGCCGCCGTTACTACAAAATTGATGGAATCCGTCCCATTGATGGTAGAAAACCGGGCTCCGATAGGGACTGGAGCATTAAAAACACCCAGGCGAACGGCAGCCGATGCCGGATAGCGGCTGATGCTGCCTAAAATCGACAGACGATCCAGATCCGTCCCTACTGCTGTTTGAACAAAGGCCGATTTCTGCACCTGATTTAACGATAAATAAAATTCCTCCAGAGTATATGCTGCCGGCCCCAGCGCCGTGGGAATCGGCGATGTATCCCGTTTGTCGAATGTATCCGGAATGCGCTGCAGCATTGCGGCCAGAATTGCCGCATACGTCTTATTTGAAAAATCATTCATGCCAGCTTCACCTCTACTGTCGTTTCTACAATTCCATACACGGTATCAATCTGCAATGCGGCGGTCAAATTCTCTTCCTGCACCGTATAAGAAAATTTTGAAATCCCCCGAATGCGGTTATCCATGCGCAGCGTTTCCTGAATGCGGCGCTGCAATTCCGAGGCCACATATCCCGCATCCTGGCCGATCAGCCCGTCCCATTGCATGCCGCTGTACGGCGTATATATCTGCCACCGAAATCGCTCTACATTCAGCAGAATCTGCACTGCCTGGCACACTGCCTCGAAGTCCTCAACCGTCCCCTGAATGCGATGGGTCGTCGGATTTAAGTACCACGTTTTTGATGGTTGCTGCTCTACTTTAATCTGCGACGGCAAAAAAATAGCATCTTCTGGTAATACTGACATGCGTTCCTCCTAAAATAGCCGGGACAGTACAATAAATTCCTGCCCATGTCTTACCTGCAACAGCAAAACCTTATCGCCAGTCTGCAGCCTCCGGTTCAATATGATATATCCATTCTCTGCGGGAAGCTTCACCCCGTGCTCGATACAAGCAATGCCTGTCAACCTTGCATCCGATGGATAGCTGCCGCTCAAACTGGTCGATGTCGAGCCCTCTTTTGCCGTATGGCTGTGAGATAATCCACCCGTTTGATGGGAATGCGAAAGCGCGGGAATTTTCTTTTCCACTACGCTTTCTGTCAGATGCAGCACCTCAGCTTTTAGCGGCGCCATAGCGGCATTGACGGAAATTTCTAACGGCGCTTCTGATACCACCGTGCCTATCTGCAGTTCTGCCGGCTGCATTGCCCGCTGGCTGTTTTGCGCAATCTGTTGTAATACATCAATCAATTCCATTGTCTCACCTCCCTGTCTATTCCTTTCGCTGCGCAGACGCTTTACAGCGGCAACGTATCGAATTCCATCGTATGCACATCGTTGGTAAAGGTATGCGTTACGCGCTCTAACAGCACATACTGATTGAGGTGAATGTCTCCCAGGTCAGGCACCTGCATCCACACCATCTGCCCTGCGCGCAGTCCGGGCACTCCCAAAGACGTCACCTGCAGCGTTCGCATGCGCTGGTTGTAATACGAAAGCGATGCCTGGGCACGGGATTTCAGCTGTGCATCGTTGGCATCCCCATCTACACTCTGGTAGAGCTGCAGCAGGCCCCAGCGCGCTATGGTTTTGCTGTCCTGCGCAATAAATACATCCGCTCGTCCCGTCTCTTGATTGGGCCGTACCAGTTTGACCGAATTATACGTTTGTTCGTCGATGTCTGTTTGATAGGTATAACCCGTCAGCAGCGATTTTTCTCCGATCACTGCGCTGGAAGTCATATCTGCTGCTTCCTGCAGCGCCAGTCCATTGCCGTCATCATAAAACACAAACAATCTGCCCGTATTCAACAGCGTCTGCTGGACGGCACTGCCAATGATATCCAGGCATGTCGTCTCCTGCTCAATCAGAGAAGGAATGGCATACCCCGTTTGCGCGATTGTTCCCGTAGTCAGTTGCATATCTTCTGCGATCTGCCGTACGATATCCCCTGCCTGCTGGTGGTAAAACGCATAGGATGCCGTTGCCTTCAAATAGCGCAGGCGATCATAACAAGTCACTTCAATAATGCCCCAACGATCCTTTCGCTTCGTAAATACCCAGCCGTAAAACTGCAGCTGATCGTCCACAGAAAAGCGCACAGTATCGCCTTCCAGAAAACTGAGGCCACCGTTCGCATACAGCGTAAACTTGAATACGCCGGGACTGCCAGTGCGATTGGTGGTCCATGTGGCTGTCTGGGTGCAGTTTGCCGCATCCCACAGTCTTCCGGTCCGTTTTTCCAAAATCAGCAGCTGCATCTTCACGAAGAACTCACCACCTGCAGAGAGTCTTTCCTCACCCAGCCCAGCGCTCCGCCCTGTGCCGTTGTCACATGCACAGGATACGCTCTTTGGGGATCTGTAGTAACCAGGCGGGAAACACAGACCGTCCGCCCGTTCCCATTGCCATGCGGCTCATCCCCATAGCTGGAATAATAATAGGGGCCGTTCATGATTGCCGTTGCACCCACATACAGCTGCCCCTGCGGAATCGCACGCGCAGGCTCTGTCGTTACCTTTACAGCCTGCGCATCTTCGTTTTTTTGCACCTGCATCCTCTGCGGCGCATAATCCCGATATTCTGTCAAGGTGAGATCGTAGTAAAAATCTCCGGTTTCTCCGCCGCGTTCCTCTGTCGTAAACTGCGTCACTAATACCGGAAAGCCCATATCCCCTGACAGAAACGGTTCTCCATCTTCATAGTAGCGTACCGGCGTATAGAGAACCGGTACCTTATCTTTCATAGCTGCTTCGAAAAACCGAAGATAAAATTCCG
The DNA here is from genome assembly GCA_949740445.1 of uncultured Peptostreptococcaceae bacterium. Lineage (GTDB taxonomy): Bacteria > Bacillota > Clostridia > Peptostreptococcales > Anaerovoracaceae > RGIG446. The sequence goes on from CATJIF010000194.1 coordinate 6,649, forward strand.
GCGGTTCAAACCTGCCCGCTGTAAGAACCTCCGAAAATTCTCTTCCGGGAAAGTAGCTGGAAATCGTCACCTTTCGCAGCTTCGGCGTGCGCGCTGCCATAATTTGTCCAATTCCCAGCACATTGTATTCGCTGTTATCCGCCTCCCGCACCACTGGCAGTTTCTCCGGATTAACGGGCAGGCGTATGACTGTCTGTTCTCTGGTAAAGAACAGTCCAAAACGATTGGCCAATCTTCCAGCCCTCCCTCCTATACATTAGATGTGGATCGAAGCGACCCTGCCGCCAGCTGCTCTGCCAGCATATCCCGAATCGCATTGACCAGCGCCTGCATATCCGCAGCGGTATTTCCCGTATTCTGCCCCTGAATCTGAATTACCGGGGCCTGCGATGTCAGGTTGACGTTAGTGACATAGCGCCGCTCTGCCAGATCGACCAGGCTTTTCAGATCTTCATCAGCAAGCGATACCGACTTTTCGATGCCCCCGACACTGCCCAGAAGATCGCCTAAGATGCCGTTTGTCTCTTCCAGATCCGGCACTGTTCCGCCAAGCCCGCCGGTTTCACCAGTATCTGCTGTTTTTAAAGTGTCAAACCAGTTGAGATTTGCACCCCAGTCATATCCTTTCTGATACGCTTTGGAGAGATCGACAGGCTCCCAGGCTTTCACATACTCGATCCAGCCGGACGCCTCTTTAGCGTCTTGGGAAGCTCCCTGTGCCATATGATATAGCCGGTCGATTCCGGAGGTCAGATTCACTTCCATGCCGGGAATCCGGTTAATCAACTCCTCAATCCCGTGTGCTACGCTTGAGACATATCCAAGCACAGTCGTCGCCATATCCCAAAACAGGATTTTTGCAGCCGCCACTGGATTGGAAAATACATTTCCAACAAAATTTGCAAAGTGAGCAAATATATTTTGCAGCGGTATAATAACGCAATTCAAAATCAAAGCTCCCAACGCGAGAAATGTGCCTGCGACCATTCCCGTTGCCGAAACACTGGCATCTGCGAAATGGTTGTATGCGGCCACTCCTGCATAAAGTGCACCGATAGCCAAAGCCAGCCCCATTATCATCCATGAAATGGGAGAAGCCAGCAGTGCGCTGTTAAATGTAAACATCGCCGCTGACGCTGCAGCGGTATTTCCCGTCAGAATACCAAATCCAATCAACAATATATTCACAGCAAAGCGATACGCCGTTATCGCTGCCGTGGCAATGCTGGTCCAGTTCGCAGCCACTTGAAACACCGCAAAGGCCGCCGCTGCTCCCAATACCAGCGGGCCGATGATCTCAATATGATCTGCCAGAAAGCGGATGCCGGACAGCACTGGCTGCAAGGCAAACAGTGCCACATTGGTACACTGGTTCCATATCTCGCTCCAAGTCCGCGGCATTTGCTCAAATCGACGATTGGTCTCTTCGCTGGCGCTCAGCACCGCATTTTTGAACATCTCCGAAGTGATTCCCCCCTGCGATGCCTGCTCCAGCATTTCTTCCGTAGTCATACCCATGTATTGGGCAATCGTCTGCGCGATTGCCGGCGTCTGTTTTATAATGGAATTCAGCTCTTCGCCATGCAGCACACCAGAGGACATGGCCTGCGTCAACTGCAGCATCGCCTCTTGCGCTTCTGCTGTGGATGCCCCGGACAAGGTCATCAGTTTATTGATCTGCTCTGCAAAAGCGACGATCTCCGGGGTTCCAGTAAATGCAGATCCTGCCAGCGTGCCCATCTTCGATACCGTAGAAGCCATATCGGTGTAAGCGACGCGAGAACGCATGGCTGCCGCATAAATTTGATCCTGCGCTGCCGCCGCTGCTTCAGCGCTGCCAGTCATCAATTCCAGCCTGGTGTTAATCTGCGTAAAGGTATCAGAAAGCTCCGCTAAATTTCGAATGCCCTGTATACTGATATACTTCGCTGCCACGTCTTTCAGCTTCGATGCCATCCCTCCGGCCGCTCCTGCTGCTGCCTGGTTGCTTGCCGCAAATTGTTCTGTTGCCGATGCCGCAGCACGGGCCTGGGATTCTACTGCCCGTTCCGCTGTCGCCGCTGCATTGGTTTGCGAGGTATTGCGCTGCTGCGCCATCAAAGACGCCTCCAGAACCATCGCTTTCTGATGCTCTGCGCAGATTGTCGCCTCAACCCCTGCTGCATGCAGCCGCACAGCACCGGCCGATGCGCTCTGGGCCTCTGCAGCTCCCCGCAGTACCGTTTCTGTCATCTGCTGCTCCATTCGCATCACAAGCAAGGCCTCTATCGCTTCTTTCGACTGCTTTACAGCGGTCTGTTCCGCTGCTGTCGCGGCGCGGACCACTGCCACTTTTTCCTGTTCTGCCGCAAGAAACTCGTTCGTTTCTGCCGTTTTTCTCTGCAAAGCTCCGGCTGATGCTTCCTGCACTGCTGCACTTGCCATGGCGGCAGAAGTTGCCATGCTCTGAACCGTCTGCAGTAGATCCATCTGTGCTGATGCTTCCTGATACGTTCCTGCCATCAGCCTGACGCTTTCGCTTATGCTCTGCATGGAAACTTGCAGTTGCACAGATGCGGCATTAGACTGCTGTGCCAGCGACAGATACTGCGTAAAGGCCTGTGTAAATTGATCTTCTAATATCAGAACCTCTCTGCTCTGCGCCATTTACGCCTCCTTTCTGCTGCGGATTTCTTTTTGAATGAACGCCATAACCAGTTCCCGCTCCCGATACGGCAGCGCATCGTACTTCGATGGAGGCCAGCCCAGATTGACAAAGCAGTAGTAGGCTGCCATGGTCTCCGGGTCGGCCTCCGCCATTATTTTTTTGCCTGTTCACCCGCATCCAGAGACAGGCCGGACAGCTCCGTAATTTCCTTTGCCAACCGGTTGAATTCCCCGGAAAACAGCATCTTGGAAGGAACGTCCAGCGGGTCCATAACGCCGCAGGCATCGCAGGCCTCCTTGCTGGAAAAGTCCGGATCTAACGTTGCCATTACTACGGTTCTTCTGGTAAAGTCCACATGGTCGATGTAATCCTGCATATGGCCGTTGACCATCCGCGTATGCGTTGCCTTTCTCGTGATAGCTTCGTTTTCCTCTTGCGTCAGGGCGCGGATTTTGAAGGTCATCAACTCCCCGTTTTCATCGACAAAGCGGTCGGAAATCACCACTTCCTTTTCTTTGCTGCGGACGACCGGGTTTAAAAATGCGTGTAATCTGCTCATAGTTCCTCCTTATACGCCTAACTTCTGCGGCTCCGTAAACCCTTGCAGTCTGGCGGGCCTTGTGTACGAAAAATTAAAATCATAAGCGAGCATCGCCTGCTCATCGTCCAGAATCGACAGCGGAATATCGCCGATCAGCTGACATCCGTAATACCCCATAACTCTCGACCCGATGCTGGTGGTCGGATCATTGTTTGTGATCTGCAGGTCAAACTGCGGCATGCGCCCGGTATTGATATATTCCAGCACCATATCTTCAAACAGCTCTGTGTAGTAGTAGATATTGCCGCTGCCCGTCAGCTTCACGCCATTGTTTTTTTGCTGTACAATGCGGGTGCCCACGGTCCGCATCTCCTGGGACTGAATGCCGGCCATTGTCTGAATCTTCTTCATCCCGGCGATCTCTATGTTCTTTCCATCTATGGTAACAATGACTTTGCCTTCTGCACCATTGACAGTATCCTGCGCCAGTAAAAATGACATATCAGTTTCTCCTCCTTCTCCTCTATGCTATCTTGATAGCTAAATAGATCTTTTCTGCGGAATCCACGGGCTGCATTTGCAGATGGACCATAACAGAATCGAGTTCTTCTCCAGGCAAAATCTCCACATCATCGGCAGAAAAGTTCTGTATCCCCTGGCTGCTCTGCACATCCAGCAGATACCCCACAATCGCGTTTTTGAACAGGCTGCGCCCTGCCTCGTTGTTGTTTACAATGCCGATAAAGTGCTCCGAAAACTGCCTGTAAATATCATTGGCCACGGTGTTGCAAAGACGCATGACGCGGTTTTTCCGAAAGGCATTGCCGATATCCGCGGTGTAGGTAACCAGCGTATTGATATCCTGCTCGATGCGCACGCTCCCCTCTTCTGCCGTTACCATCAGATTGCCCTTTCTCAGGCCATCTTCGATCTGGCTGTTTGTCAGCACAGGCGTTGCCGCAACAGCGCCGGGATATTTGGCATACGTCAGGCTTTCATTGTACTTTGCGCCGGCCTGCGCCCCTCCAACCCACCAAGTGGTCTGCTGCGGCGTCAGTTCCGTACCATCTGCCAGTACAACCCCCGAAGTCACATTGATGGCATAGCGGCTATCCGGATGGGCCAATTCTGCAGCCACCAGCTGAGAATACCGCCCGTTTTCCTCTGCGATCCGCCTGACGAATCGCACCATCGCTTCTTTTACCGCAGATTCGTTTCCGTCATACACCAAAATGTCGAATGTGTAGGGCTCGATTACTTCTAAAAATGCAGAATACGCTGCTGCCTGTACCGTGCCATCTGCCCCTTCTGATAGCTTGGTTCCCGTGGTGGCCGTCAGTGTCCCCTCTCCGCTAAACACTACCCAGTCGTTGGCTCTTAGCTCCGATATTTCCGATGCGGCCTGGCTGTCTTTGATTTCCCCATCGACAATCGTTGCTACTGTAAATACGCCGGTCTGGTCTGCCGATTCTGTTACAGTGACAGCGATATCATTTCCCCGCAGTCCCGGGTACCGTGCGGTTACTGTCATATCGCCAATCGCAGCGGCGGCCTGCGCAGACCCGCTTGCCGATGGCCGGTATAACAGCACCGTTTTCGGCGCCGGCGTGCGATTTGTCCCCTTGAAGATTTCGTTTAGAAATCGTGCCTGCGGCTGCGTTATGTCGTATCCGCACCAGGGGACTGTATTGGCGCCTGCTTCCACCCTCTGCACCTGGGCTACCGGCCCCCAGCTCATCGGCTCGCACAGAGCCACAACACCCCGCTCGCCTGCATTGAGTCCCTGCCCTCCGGCCGATTGAAACCGGATGTAAACGCCAGGGCGAATCTTGTTTTGCAAATTCCAGGTACCTCCTGCCATATTCCTCACTCCTTTTCATGAAAAAAAGCCTCCACTGTTTTTACAGCGTCGGCCATAGTGTATTCCGGCTTTTTCAAAATAACTGCCAGAAAATCCTTTTGATACATCGCAAACTTTTTGCTGCAAAGCAAAGCTTCTCTCGTATATTTTTTAGCCATCCCTGATCTCCTCGCGATACTCCATCGACTGCATGGGGAGCATCGGTTCTGGAATCTGTGTCCATACCTGCAGTTCAAACCGGTAATGCAGGCTGTTCCAGTCGATGTTCCATTCCCGCTCATACGTGCGAAGCAGCGCCGTTTCCCCTCCCGCATTGTAGGGAAATATCTCCATAACCTGATCCAGCGTTTCTGCTATCTGCTGATAGGTTTTTTGCAGATTCGGCAGGTTATCATCCATCAGGCAGGTCAGCTCCACATCAATGCGGCGCAGAAAACGTCCGGCCTGTTTTCGTATGATTTTGCTGTGGCACTGCTGTAAAAACATGCAGGGCGCAACGCTGTCCTTCTGGTTGGGGCCTTCAAAAAAGGCCATCTCCGGAAACCACGGCCGCAGATGCTTTGCTAGCGAAGCGCTGACATCCTCAATGGTAAAGTTCACGGCATTCCCTCCTTTCTCCGCCTCTGCGGCGGCTTAATTTTGTATTGCGGCTGCGGCACCACTCCCAGGCGCAGCAGCCGTGCGATTGCTCCGGAGTTGACAACTTTTCGAGCGGCAAATCCCTCCCTGCCAGAGAAATCCCCTAAAGTTCAACAGTGTTTCCTACGCAAAAGCCGCAGTGAAAATTACCTGCGGCCTTTTTTCGCATATGATTCAGGAAGCAAATTATATATGCAGCGCGTTGAACTCTCGTACCAAATCGTTACACCTTTGCACAATACCATTCTAAATCACTTTTCTCGTACAAAACGTACATTTTTAATTTTTTCAAAAAATCTTTGCGCCTTTCGCCGGGGGTATTGTTCATCGTGATGCCCGATTGCAAACGCGATCTGCTGCCAGCTTTTTCCTTCTATATAGCGCAGGCGGAAGATCCGCCGCATCTTGGCATCCGCAATCCCTCCGATCCATTCTTCGATTTCCAGCATTTCCTTGCGGACCTTTGCACTGTGCCTCTCAATCTGCCTGCGCAGCCCTTCCCCTCTGCTTTCGTCGATCCCGCTGACCACCATCCTCCGTTCTATGTAAGGATATTCTGCCATCGAGCCCTTTACGCTGTCCTGCGTCGTCGGCAGGCTCTGCAGCTGTTCCTGCAATTCTCTCAATTCTGCTGCCAAATACCGCGCGTTTTCCATTCGTTCTTTTGTCAAGTCCCCACACTCCTTTCGTCTGTTCCGTTCTAAAATCCCCTCGCTATTCCTCTGCA
>CATJIF010000195.1 GCA_949740445.1 uncultured Peptostreptococcaceae bacterium
CAACAGCTATACGTTGTAACATTGCACTCGTCCTCTGGCGTAACTACGCTTCCTTTCACGATTGCCACAGAATCCAGCAAGTGAAAACACTGGGCAATGCTGCTTTGTTCATCTCGATCACAGATGGAATTCAGATTGAGGTATGCAGCCTTTACAAATCGCGAACCTGGTGAAAAATCCCCAGGCAGGCCAAAGCTTCCCAGACCCTGCCCAAAGGGCTGTAAATTTACCCGTTCGGTAAAGCAATTCTGCGGGCACTTTGCTGTCAAATTCATATACTGGCACAAATTCGTCATCTGAAAGCCAAACGATGGTTCGTTTGTCATCACCTGGACAGAGTTGTCGTATACCTGAATCCCCTCCCGCGTAACTTCCAACACGATGGAGCTTTCCGCATCCGCAATATGCCAGTGCAGCGGCGTCAGCGGAATCTGCTTGCTGAAGGGAATCGCAATCAAATGGGTGTGTGCAAGCAAAATCTGTGCCTCAACCACAGAAGCGCACTTTCCCAAAAGCCATGGAATCAGTTCAAAGGGAGACACATTGTCGCGCTGCGCATCCTCTTGCGGCGGATAATAGGCGCTGTTTGGAAAGTTCAGCCCTGCGATGCATAAGCCCTTCTCGTTTACCGCATCCGCATAGAGCGGGTATCCGTTCACGATGGCCGCAATGCCTAACATCGCATAATGCTCGGGCAGCGTTCCCGCTTTGCGGAAAGCGAAGGGATATTTTCTGGGCGTAAGCACCACATGCTCGTTAAATTCATACGCTAAATCCATCGTCCGGCCAAAGTAAAAATCATCTGTTTTCATTGCGATACTGGTACACATAATTTCCCCTCTTCTTTATTTTTCTTCTTTGTTCTCTATAGTGTATTCCACAGCACCGCCGTTCTATGCAGTTTTTTTGTGCGGTCATCAGGCTTTATCTCCGCATCCCTATCAATGAAAAATGCCCGCTCTTCTCTCGATTCGAGAAAAGCGGGCATCTAATATTCTCATTTGGAAAGGCTACAGAAAATCGACATCCTGCTTGATGCGGAATCTTCTGGTCTGATCCTGAAGTAAGCGCACCTGCTCGAAAAGTTCTGCGCTGACAGCTGCCGACTCCTCGCTGCTGGCGGAGTTGGTCTGCACGACAGCGGAAATCTGACCGATTCCCTCGGTTACCTGCGCAATCGAAGTCGCTTCGACCTGAACAGCCTCGGCGATGCCACCGATGGCAGTGTTGGATTTTACGACCAGCTCCAGCGTCTTCTTCAGCGTCTGCGAAACTTCTTCTACAATCCGGTTGCCGCGTTCCGCTGCCTGCACGGAATTTTCGATCAGGTCCTTTGTCGCCTTAGCTGCCTGATCCGAACGCGTTGCCAGGCTTCGCACCTCGCTGGATACTACGGCAAAGCCCTTTCCTGCCGTTCCGGCCCGCGCCGCTTCTACCGCAGCGTTCAGCGCCAGGATATTCGTCTGGAAGGCAATGTCTTCGATGGTCGAAATAATCCGTTCGATCTGCTGCGATGCATCGGTAATATCGGCCATCGCTGCAATCATTTCCTCCATCTGCTGGCTACTGAGCGTTACCTGATCGCCGGTCATCCTTGCATCTTCCTGCGCTTCTGCAGCCATCTTGATGTTTCTGCCTGCGCTCTTGGATATATCATCCAACGTCGCGTAAAGCTCCTGTACGGCGCTGGCCTGTTCGGTCGCGCCCTGCGCCAGAGCCTGTGCCCCGCTGGAAAGGTGTTCGGCATTTCCCGAAACCTTGCTTTCTGCCTGATTAATCTTGGCAAACGCCTGCGAAATCGAAGCCGTAAAGCTGACGATGGATTCCTCGATGGAACGGAAATCGCCGATGTACGGGATTTCTGTACCGACATCAAAGTTCCCCTGCGACAGCTGGCTCATAATGCGGTTGATATCCTCCACATATGCGCGTATCTGCCCTACGGATTGCTCCAGCGTCTTCGCCAGGTCGCCCAGTTCGTTGTTGGCGCTGTATTCCAGATCGAAGCTCAAAAGCCCTTCCTGCAACGGCTTGCTCCTTTCTGTAATGCGCAGCAGAGGAGCGACTACGTTCTTTAGCACATAAAATACCAGGCTAATTAAACTGATCAGTGATAGCGCAAGACCTATAATCGACGTTATATGCATCCGAACGATGGTCTGCTGCATGCTTTCCTGACTGTCCGTGCTCAATTCGGTTCCCCGCGTTACGACCTCATCCAGCATACCTACCAGAACGGACAAATTGCTCTGAATCGTCTGCTGATAATATCGCTGGGCCCCCTCCGGATCTGTTCTTAACATCTGGAGTACATATGTAGCGGAATCGTGCAGCTCCGCGTGCAGCGGTTCCAGCTGTGAACGGAGATCTAAAATCGCCTTATCCTTCGTGCCTGCCTCACCGTAAAGCCACTGGCCCAATACACAGGTCGTAGGGTCGGTGCTGCCGGTAAATTCCGTACCGGCATACAGCGCGTTGCTTAAGTTGCTGGACCATTTGTAATGCGCCGTTTCTGCACTCTGCGCGCGGTCGAGCAAAGCGCTGGCCTGCATGTTCTCCTTCTGCGCCCCTTCGATGCTTAAGATGTTCACCGTCATCATAACGCTGAACAGAAGCACGGCAGCAAGAGCGACAATCACTCGGATTCCAACCATTTTTTTGATGCTTTTGCGCATTGACACATACCTTCTTCCTTCTATATTTTTTGATAAAAACATAATTGCCCATGCACCTGGCAGAAAAAATCTGCTTTTATGGATTTCAGTATATCATAATCATTCGCACCTTTTCAATACTTTCTTCGCAGAACCCGTCAGGAAAAAGCAGGAGGCATCAAAAATAAATCACAGGCCGTCTCTGGTCTGTGATTTGTTTGGCGCCAACAGTGCGCCACGTCTCTTTTCCGGCAGTCAGGCGCAAGGAAAGGCGCGCTCTGCGCCTTTCTTTTTTTCCCTTTGCGCCCGCTGCAACGCTATTGCG
>CATJIF010000196.1 GCA_949740445.1 uncultured Peptostreptococcaceae bacterium
ACGACGCAGACGCGGCGTTTCTCTATCCCTATACGGGAGAACAGGAACGCCGCTTTTTTTATGCCCTCATGTTACGCAGTAGGGGCGAAAAAAGCCTTGCTATATGCGGCTTTGCGGGCGCGGTTTTGCCGGGGACAGGGTTTTATACCTAACCCCGGCAAAATGGCGTTCTATCGCGTAACAAATCCACAACCAAAGGAGTGATGAAGCTATGGCAGTTTTCTGATGTTGTATCATTGTAGTTGCCTCCTTAATTCTCTTTGATTATACATCAAATCCTTGTGTATAAGGTGTCAATTAAAATGATACAACATCAAACGCGAGCCGATAGCATGAAATGCAGGTGTATATCAACATTCGTATTGCTTGACTTGTGTTTCTTGAGACTATGTTATCAACTTACCCCACTCGGCCACGAGAGAAGACCCTAATCTTTAAGTTCACTCTCTAATATGGATTTATACTCCTGCACTATTGATGCGGGGCTCTGAATCTTAATAAGTCCGTGGAAGCAGAATATCCAGCTATAAAATGTAGGATTTGGACAAACACGAACATTTGCGGTAAACACTTTTTCGTCTATCGGCTTTGTATCAACATCAACGCCAAACATATCTACCACAGCATTCATTGTTGTGATATCACATTTTAATGAAACCATTACTGGCTTATCAGTGTCATACATACGGAAAAGGGATTTGCTATATTCCGTAATACTGTAATCATCCGGCTTGGGTACAATTAAATCACGTAAAACCGTAGGAGTTCCCTCAATTCGATCTACGCGAAATGAATGCAATGCGTTTTTTTCATCGCAAAAGCCATGGAAATAATAGTAATCTCCGTTCCAAATGAGCGCATAAGGACTGACCGTATATTTTTGCCCATTATTTGTCAAACGGCGATTTTTGGCAATATCCAAATCGGTGTAATGAAAAGCAATCTTGTGGCGTGTATCTATTGCATCGTTTATTGCGTCAACAATTAAATAGCCACACTCATTTTCGGACTTAACTCTATCGGAAGCACATATGTGTCTACGTAGTTTAACGGCGTTGTCCCGCTGCACTAAAGAAAGCAGTTTATTGACTAGTGCTTCACTTTTTCACTCGGTAATAAAACGGGACGATGAAACCGCATCAATCAACAGCTTCATTTCAGGAATGTCAAAGGCTTGCCCATCATAATAATATTTATTCTGGGTTGAGCGTATCATCTTTATTTGAAATTGTGCAGCACATAGTATTGCTAAATCATTGCTAATTGTGTTACGACTAACATCAATGCCATATTTGTCGCTCAACATCTTGGTTAATTCAGCCGTTGATTGAGGATGTTCAGATGTCGTATTCTGAACCAAGTATTGATAGAGGTAAAGAATTCTGAGTTTTGACCTGTTTTCCATGTACTATTCCCTTCGTTTCTTTACTTCAGCCCTGCCTTTTTTGAGATACAACTCTTATTATTGCATCTGCTATCTTTTCTGCTTCATTCACAGTATTATCTTTTCCAAGGGAGATGCGAATCGTCCCCTTTGCATACCGCTCATCTGCATTGATAGCGTGAAGAACATGGGAAATCTGAGTGTTTTTGCTATCGCAAGCGGAGCCCGTTGAAACCATGATGCCCATCAGATCAAGGCGATGAAGAATTGCCTCACCATTTGCACCGGGAAAAGAAAGATTGAGATTGCCTGGAATCCGGGGTTCTGTGCCGTTACGACGATAGTTTATTCCCGCAGAATTGAGCTTATCAATAAGTGCCTGCTCCAATAATAGAAGCTTGCTTTGGAAATCACTAAGGTTAGCGACATTTCTCTGAAGGGCTATGGACATTCCCACTATCGAAGCAACATTCTCTGTTCCTGCTCGTAATCTGAACTCTTGTGCTCCTCCGTCGGCATATGCAGAAATCTTTGTCCCCTTTTTGATATATAGAAAGCCAATTCCTTTTGGGCCATTAAACTTATGCGCAGAGCACGACATCATATCAACACCGAGAGCTTTTACATCAACAGGAATATGACCAAGAGCTTGAACCGCATCGGTATGGAATATAGCACCATGTTTGTGGGCTACATCGCAGAGTCCTTTAATTGGTTGTATGGTTCCGATTTCATTGTTAACCATCATAATGGAAACGAGCTTTGTTTGGTCTGAGATTGTAGTCTCAAGATTATCCGGCGTAATGAAACCATTTTGATTTGGGTGTAAATATGCCACCGGATAACCAAGTGCCTCAACCTTTTCGCAGGCACGAAGGATAGCATGATGCTCAAATTCAGAAGTGATTACTGCTCGATAGTCCCCATACTCAACACTGCCCTTAATAGCCCAGTTATCGCTTTCAGTGCCACCGGAAGTGAAATATATCTCCTCCGACTCGGCGTTGATACAAGCTGCAATCTGGGCTCTGGACTCTTGGAGGGCTTTTTTCGTCTGCCTCGCAAATGAATATGGCTGTGACGCATTTGCATATTGATCCAGCAAATAAGGGCGCATTGCTTCGAAGGCATCTATATCAAGTTTTGTTGTGGCTGCATTATCTGCGTAGATCATACGGCTCATATCATCACCTCAGCGACTATAACTAACTTCCGGTATCGTGTTTTTTCCCGGAACATTAAACTCCTTAGGGTCAATAATACATAATTGCTTCTTAATAACTCCTCGCATTTCAAGTGCAGGTTCAAGGCAATAGTGTTCAAAATCCTCTTTGCTAATATCGTCAGGTGATTGAACATGAGGAAACAGCAGCTTCAAAAACGCTGTACAAAGGCGTTTAATTGCGGTCAAGTCCCTTTTATCCGCATTTGATTTGTAAGAAATCAGAGAATCAACAATAGAGGTATACGATAGATCACTCCGGAGTTCGTGAAGTACCTCTGCAAAGTATTCGGTATTAATTGCCCAGCCGTGGGCAATCATACCGGTAGTCATACGCGGAATCTGCCAACCAGGGATAAATCCATGGAATCTGTCTAAAGTAGCTGATTCGCCAAAAACTTCGCTGATATGTTCTACCATATTTTTATTTATGTCGAAACGCTCAGCATTGATGTTTCCGAGAACAATTACTCCGGCTTCGGCTGTAAGTGCAGCATCAAACCCTTTGATCTCCCCAAACTCCATATAATGCTTTAACGCTTGCTGTATTTGTCCAGTCTGCTCAAAGGTAATAGATTGCACCTCGTCAAAGCCAACATAGTCAAATCGAGTTAGCAGACCGCCGGTCTTTTTAGCATTGTCATAAATAAGTGAGGCGCGAGATACAGTACCTCCGCTGATAAGCCACCCTCTCTTGCTAATTTTTTCAAAGACATAGCTTTTCCCGGTCCCTTTAGGGGCAAGCTCGATTAGGTTCACTCTTTTTTCCACAAACGGCAGTAAACGACGTAAAAAAAACAGTTTTTTGGTCTCGCTCTCTACGCCATTCTCATCCACATATCCGGCAGGATTATAGTCCACCGCCATGAGGACAATATCTATCCATTCATGAATGTCAAACTCTTTCCGAGCGTCTCTAAAGAAATCAAGGTCGATAGAATACGGGCAAAATGGTTTATATCCAACCATGGAGATTACACCTTTTGGATTAGATGCTGTTCCCTCAAGCGTCCAAACCAAAGTAATGATGCCCCAGTTTTCGCTTTCATGCAGTAGCGTAGCTTGCCATTCTTCAACGACTTCATTTGCGACTGTTCCAGAAGCGCCACCTTTTGTTCCACCAAAGTCCGGCAACTCAAATTTAGTCTTACCGCTTTTTATATCCACATTCACGCGGACTCTCGCAAGAAACTGAACCGTATCACCGTTGACCATCTGGAACTTGTACTGCTCAAAATCGTCCTTTCCAGGGATGAATCTTTTGATATACCTGCTAATACTATCGTAATCAACAACTCCATCATCATCCGAAAACTTCATAACCAGCCAATCGCGCATATAGGAAGGCATACTGAGATTGGAGAAGTATTCGCTCCTCTGAGGATCTTTTAGCACAACCATATCAGCAAATATTTCTTTTACCTTATCTTCCAGCATGATTCAACCCCCTCAAAGGAATAATGTGCAGCCCTGTTCTTTGAACTCTCTGATTTTAATTTTCAGCTCGTCCTCATCACAGCCGAAATATTCGGCCATACACGGCAGGCAATAAAATTCTTCCGTATCGACATCTATCAGCTTTTTAGACAGAGCAATTTCGTCTTTTTTTAGTGACTTTCCGCAATCGCAGCAAACTTTTTTTGTCATGGCAAATCACCATCCCCGCCGCCAAGTGCTGAAAGTAGCGTAATATCCGGTAAATTGACAATTCGACCGTCTGCGTTTACTTCAACAGAGTATGTACCTGCTTTGACACCGGGGAATACAATAGCCCAAGTTTTCCCTGCATCAATTTTTGAAACGATTGCCTGGATGCCTGCCATCTTCACCGAAAGGTTTTCTATCTGCTTATTGAATGAAATAGATATTTTGGCTTTTTTCATCGCTATTTTAACAGTCTGCTTTTCCCATGAAGCCATAATCTGAGCTGCTTTATTGCTTTCAACCACAATTACAGGAACCAGCATTTCTTCCGGCGTTGCACCACCATGAACCTCGCCGTAGATAGCATTCTCATCATCCGCGCCGGCAGCAAATCCAGACTGCTTGAAGTGGTCATAATTAGTGAATACCACATATCTGTCCCCTTGAGCATCCTTAACGATTTCCGCATTGGGAAGGGATAGCGTTGAATTCTGTGGCAATTTGCAGTATCTTCCATGACTATACACAATAGCATCTTGCGGAACATCAACACCATCTCTGCAATGGAAAAAGCGAGCTGCGAGACGGCTAGTACCGTGATCTCCTGTAATCACCACACGACGATACTCTGCCAGTAACGAAGATACTTGGTTGCTAATTCCTGTCACGAAATCCATCTGTTCTTCGATACAAGCATAGTAATCCGGCTCATCAATTACGCCTTTATGTGCCAGCTTGTCCAGCTTATTCAGCTTCTTGTACGGCATCGACATACTGTTCCATTGCTCGTTAAAACTTGTCTCTGTGGGTAATGTAGCTTGCGCTAACGCAACGTTTGTAATGGTGCCATCGCAGTTATTGGCAATCCCCCAATATAAGAGCGGAAGCCATTCGATACCAAGGGCATCCACCCAAAGAATAATCGTATCGTCATCTTCATATTCTGAAAGAACTGCGTAACGATAGTCAAAGGACGACGTATTTGTCCCGCTAAAGTACAGCATTTCGTCGCTTGGCAGGGTGTTTTCAAGCTTGTGCGCTTTGTATCTTGACATATACGCGCCAATATCGCTTTGTAATACATCCAAATCGTGGGACAAATACGCAGAAAGCGCAGGAAATGTTTCTTTTAACTTAGCACTTCTATTGACCTGTTCTGCATCTTTACGCATCCACTTGCCGACCATTTTGAGGAGGTATATTCTTTCTTCACGCATGGTATTTGTGATATAATCCAACCGTTTCTCAAACTCAGGAATTGCGTCAACAGCCTCAAAATAGTCAGGATCTGGCTTTATTGTCATAACCGAAGCAAGCGCCTTGAACTCATCAACCCAATCAGGCCTGTCAATGCGCTTCTCAAATATCTCATGTGAGATGACTGAAGGAATATTGATAACAGAATCAGCAACAGTAAAACAATGACTCAGGTAACTGTCGTCCGGGTGAATTTGAAGCCAGAGCTGAACAAATTCCTTATGGCTAATGGACAACACATTCCATTTACCCATAATGTCAACGCCGGAAAATGACGATACATTCAGTATTTTGAGAAGCGATTCATCCAATGGTACACCTTGCAAAGCATATTCAAAGAGTGCCGACTGCATTTCCTCAGAACAGTTTCCTTTTGTCAGGCACTGACCTCCGGGCATATTATTTTGAATAAATGACAAGGTATCATTTACTACATGAACATTAATTTTCCCGCTGATTGAGGTTATGCTGTTAACCCGCTTAGTCAGTAACACAAATCTCGTATTTGCAGCAGAAGGATTTTCCCAATACCCAAACCACTCCTGAAGGCCAACACACAAGGTGCCAGTGCCCTGCTTAAACTCTGATATGTGTTGCTCAAACATACCAGACAATACGAGTAGATTCATTTCCTGATCTTGCTGTTCGTCATCGGTACAGTCGAAGAAAAAATCCTCTTGCCGCAAATCACCGTTTAAGTTAATGGCAGAATCAAACCACTGCGCTTCACATCCCCATAGAGGGATAATAATCCGTCCGAGACTGCTTGCCGGTACTTGACTGCTCCACAAAGCAGCAAATCTCCTGTCAGCAGCCTCTTTTTTAGAGAAAAGGCGCAGATATTCACTCACACCGGTAAGGATAACCCATTCGTTATGATATGCGGCAGCAGAAAGGTTTAGGTATTTGGGCATGACATCGGCACTAGAAAAAATCTCATTTGTCTTGATTACCCGAATGTCACTAATCTTCTTTAACTCTGAGAGTAGCTGGCAATACTGCTCAACGGTCTTGACCATAATGGCACGACAGGGAAAACGAGAAGGCAGGTTGTTCAATTTTTCTTTCTGAAGTATGGATACAACTTCTTTAATTGTCATGCCGCTTTCCTCCTTCCCTTATTCTGAAAATTCGTCGCAGAACTCAGGGTGCGCATCAAGAAATGCTGTAACCCGATCCCTCAAAACAGATTCCTGCATAGTACGGACACTGCTCTTTGTTCCGGCCAACTTTTCTTTTTTAGCCTTTTCCTGCTGCATCCGCTTGAGAATTCCTTGCAGTGTAGTAAGATCAGCAGTTGTCCATGTGCTCATGTCATTGCCAATTTTGATTTTTGCCTCAGTAATAATGGCAGCGCGATTTACATCCCACAAAAGGGAATACTCCGAACCGATCAAAGCCATAAAAGCTTTTTCGATACGGCTGTTATCCGTCAAAATACTCGCATCCATTTTCTGCAAAGAATGGATAGCGCTAGTAACAGCAGCATCAACCGTATAGTTGCCGTTTTGAACATCCAGCAATGTGCTAAATGCTTTGGTCAGCTCTTTGGGAATAATCCACATCAAAGGTACATCGTGTATATTACACCATTTCTTTATGGAATCTTCTCCGGTTATAGAGCGCCAAGTCTCCAAAAGCGTAAACTTATTTCGCGCAAAGCTGATTTTATTGATCTGCGCATCAAGTTCTTTATTAAACTGAGTCAGTGTCGTGTTACAATTTAGGTCTTTCAGCCCAGCATATACAGCCGCAAGCTCCTCCTGCGTACATTCGATATTTCGACTGTTCAGTATGTCTTCAAGCACAGGCTTTCCATTCTGCAAGCAGTCTTTAGCCAGCACACCATGCTGTTCCAGAGCAAGGATAGCCGTTTCTCGATCTTCTGCACTCAAATGGGCCACGTCGGTATAAGCCACATTGTATAGGACTTGCAACGCAGAGAACCACGGCTTATTAAGTCCGGCGATCGCGCTCATCGGGATTCTCAGGAAACCAAAGAGATTTGCCAAATCCTTTTTTGCAGCCTCTATACTATGATAGGTCGTTTCCTGAACTTTACCGATTGCTTCCAGATATTTATATTGCTCTGCAACATCTGTAAGCTTTTCCTTGACCTGTTCCTCTGTCCATGTATAAATTGCGCCCTGCATGACAGCGTGTAGGCGGTCACTTAATTCTTCCGGCTGAATAGAAAGTCTCGTTGCCACATCTTTCAGTTCAGGGGAGACGTCAAAGAGGAAAGAGCGGAAAGCGGCTGCCATTACATTCTTATCCTGAAATGCTTTTGCCAGAACAACACGAATTTTCCCACGACCGGTAAGAAGCTGCAATGTTTCACTCATTGCGCCTTCAATGTCGCCCTCCTGGGCGATAAAGGTCTGAATATGGTCGATTACTTTATCGGCCGTCTTTCTAAGGTCTTCACTGCTCCATTCGGTTTCCGAAAGGTACTTTAGCACCCAGAACGGCGAGCCGCTTTTGACGACCGCTTCGCGCACATTATGATACCCGGACGTTTGTTCTGCGAGTTGTGCTACGGAGAGATTAAAAATCCTGGAAAGATACTCGCTGAAATTCTGCCATGTAAGAGATCCAGCAGACAGATAATCGGTGGTCATTTTCCCTCCGCACATAGAAGACACCATTTTGCTTATGGTTGCTTCTGCAAGGACATGGGGAGACTGAACCGAGTCTGTCCAGGTGTATTTGCTGTTCCTATAGCAAGAGAACACAAAGCCGAGCAAAACCCCACAGGCAATCGTATTGTAGTAGCCGTAAGGTTCCTTTTGGAGCGTTGCCCATAAGTCACCGAGGTTAACCTTGTGCCCGGATTCCATCTCGGTTTTTATAAGTTCAGCCAGTGCTGCAACACACTCGGCCTGTTTATTGCCGCTGTTCTTTGTGTCAACAATTTCCCCAATTGTAGTAAGGTCGAGAATACCGGCAAGCTTCAGAGAGTTTAAAACATTGGTGAGCTGGCTGTTTCCGCTTTTGCGCTGGATACCAGCGGTAGGCGCTCCATCATTACAAGCTTTGTAGGCAGTATTAGTTACAACGATATTCTCCGGCGCATACTTGAAAATCATATCCTGAACATTAGAACGAATGATTTTCCGTAGATGTGCCATTCCGTATATACTGTTAAAAATGCTATTCCCATTGTAAGCAATAATCTTTCCGCCACTGACAGCCCCGCCAACCCAGGAGCCGACGATAGTGGACGCTTCAATGCGATACTGCTGAACCGAACCTGTCTGACCGGAATCGGAAGCCATTTCCTGCTTTGTAATAGCTGTCAACCATTTGGTGCGATTTTCATCAGTGAGCGGTGTCTTCACAAGGGCGATTGTAAGACGCTGTTCGTTAGCTCCAGCGGCTTTTGCCTGCAAAGTGGACTGTATTGATACAGCCTGTGCGTCGCTCTGCACAGTTACGATAAGTAAGCCAAGTTTATAGGGATACTTTTCAAGCTCCTTTGTGATCTCACCCAAGCGGGTATTGATAGAATTAGTTTCTGCGCAGCAGACAGCGATCTTCATACGACGCAGCGTAGCATCGTTTGCATCCCAAGCCTGCTTTTCAAATGCTTGTGCAAACGCTCCGTCTTTGGAAAACATCATATATCTACTATATTTCTTATCGTTTGCCGCAAGCCGTGCGGGGAAGTCACTATCACCAGCACCATGGAATGGGAGCTGAATACGGACGATGTTATTAGATGCTTCATCCAAAACGAGAATCTTGCCATCGACCATCGTCTGAAGCATATCTTCAATTTGTGTCTTGCTCATAACGCCAGCCAAGCAAGTTTCAAGGCAGTCTACTGTGGCGGCAATACCATCTTTCGCTCTTCGGCCGCTATAGATTCCTTTTGTAGAGGACATGAGGGCAAGCAGGAGCATAGCCGTCTTGAATACACGATGGGCATTCTCATCGTTTTCAACCAAGTGACGACTTTCTTCGTAATGACGGATATATTCCGCAGCCTTCGTGTCTTTATCGGAAAAATCGCTTTCACGAGTGAAGAAGTAATCCCAGAGCCATTCGGGTGTCAGCCAACAAGCCTGAGAATCCGGGCCTTCCTTGTTGATGTAGCCCACAAAGCCATGCTCAGTGTTTGACTGATCTTTCATAAACCGGAACATCGTGCGCTGGGAGGCAGCATAGTTTTCAGCCACGCGGGAAAGGAGCTTGATTGTCATGGGGTGCATCGGGCAAAGGTGCTCGATCTGTTCACTGATTTTGTCATCCAAGCCGGACATATCAGGGAGGAAGGACCGAATATTCTTGATAACGCTTTTGCGTTCTTCTTTCCAGTGCTCGCTCATGCCAGTGCGGATGTTGATGGAGCCGACAATCAGGTCGAAAGCAGCATCTGTGCTAATATGGAATTCTACATGATGGAAGCGGTGTGTAATCAGCTGATACCGTTCCGGCGTAATGCGCTCTACCATTTCGGTGGTGCGATGAACCACGAAAAGCATAAAGAACGGCTGTACCTTACAAAACTCGGAGAGTTGCTGGAGAATCGTTTGCTCATCGCTATTTGCCACATACTCAGTGAACTCGTCCCAGATGAAGAAAATGCCGGACTTTGAAAGCCCGTTGTTCTCGATAATAGCAGCGATCCACTTCTTGAAGGTATCAAGGCTGTCAACCAGCCCCCAATTATACTGACGAATAACGGCAGCGGTCTTCTGAAGTGCAAGGAGATCGCCAGCTTCAAGGCTTTCCCGCAGTTCCTCGACACTACTAAAATCGTCACCCAAAATAGTGTTTTCCAGTATGTATTCCCAATTATGTACGGGGCTGTTGACCTGCTGCATAACTGCATCTTGCAGCGAAGCCTCGCCGTAGTCTGCCTTATCACCGAACTTAGCGGTAAGTGCTTCACGAACAGCTTTCTCCGCCTCCATGAGCATGGCATTACCGTCACGGATACCGGTACAGCCGGTTTTCCAGATGACAAGGTAATCCCCTTTGTCTTTCGCGCGGCACTTCATAAAGCGGTTGCGATATGGCACAAGGCGACTATTCCCGGCGAGGAAGGAATCCACAACATCAGACGGATCTTCCATCAGATGCTTAATCATGATGGCAGCATAGCTCTTGCCGGTGCCGTATGTGCCTTCGATCCAGAAAGAGCGGCGGCTGTCCGGTTCCTCTTTGTTGAGAGACTGGCACAGCACTTCCATCATCTTTTCCATGTCATCACCGACAATATACTCGCGCCACAGGTTTTTATTACGAGTATCAGCATCAATGTCAACGACAGATTCAAATGTCGGGCTGATTTCAATAAAATCCGAGTACTTTTTGTTCGGCATACCTGCTACCTCCTCACTTATTCGTTTTCAGCAAGGTCGAGAATGTCGATGCTTGTATAGTTTTCAAGAATAATATTATCAAGGTTTGCTATGAAGGAAACGCGGATATACTGTGGATAGGTCATGGCAAGGCCCTGAACCATTTCGCGGAAGTTTTTCACATCAATGCCGTATATATCATGCGGAGAAATGCCCTGTGCCTCCGGGTTCGCATGAGCATTTGCAAGCTCGGTGAAGGTAAATGTCTTTCGTCCGGTGTGCTCCGCATAAAGGTAAAGCGCATAGAGGAGCGCAACTGCATCGGGATAATCCCAACCTTCTCGAAAGTAGGAGAAGGTGTTTTTGGTGAGTTCAATGGGCAAGCCTTGCTTTAGAGCAGAGCCAATAGGTGACAGCCTCAGCGTTTCGGTGAGTGCCGTAATTGCATTTTCGCGATTTGACTTTGAGTAACTATCGCCAAGCATCACAACAAGATCCCCTTTTTCGTATGTTGCTCCTGGCTCAGTGTTAAGGCAATACCACCGCGTAATTACCGAATTATAGGCCAAGTTTGCCCAAATGATAGCCCAAGTAAAAGGATTATAAGGTCCAAAAGCTTTGAGTTTATCAAACAGTGCCGTTGAGGATAGTGTTTTGTCCTTATTTGCAACCAAGAGATTGCTTTCTCTTAGCCAGACTTTTAAGCCGTCGTACTGACGAGTGCCCAAAACACCTTGTGTAAAGCAATCGGTTCCTTCCGTCATATAGTGCTCAAGCCACGCTTGCCTCAGTCCAAAATGCTGATATGGGTTCATTCCCTTCATTTCCATAGCGGTTCCTCCTGTTACACTTAGAGATTTTGCCAGTAGGCAACTTTTTTCAACAAATGAC
>CATJIF010000197.1 GCA_949740445.1 uncultured Peptostreptococcaceae bacterium
AAAGAGATTTTAGAAGAGGTGGATGTTAATAAATTACCATTTTTTAGTGATTCTAAAATAAGTAGAATGGATGATTTACTATTTATATTGCTTATTATGGCAACAATTCAAGAAGAGGGATATTTTGTTGGAGATAAGTATGTTGAAAAATATATTGCTGACTATAATGAGAACTACCCAGATAAAGCCGATGTAAAGAAAAAGATTGTTGAACTTTTTTCTTTTATAAACGATATGGGATTATCTAATGATTCTTTATGGATGAGAAAATCATGTTATTTTACTTTATTTATAGAGTGTTATAAAGAATTCGAAAAAATAAAGAAAAAGAAAGTAATCGTAAAAAAAGAATTGCAGGAGATTGAAAGAAAAGTAGAATCCGATAAGAATAAAAATGTTGATACAAATAAATTTGCTAAATTCTATTCGTATATCTATACAGGAACAAATAGTAGAAAAGCACGCGTAGAACGTGGAAACTTTTTGAGAAAAGAGATAATAGAGCCTATTATAGAAAGTTGATATTTCCCATTAAAATTTTGACTGACACAAATATAAGAGCGATTTTCGCAGAATATGAATAATAAATTTTTTGAAAATATATGCAGTCAATTTAAACTGCCTGTTAAAAGCTTGAGTGATGATACGCGAGTAATTATATTGTTAAATTTTTGAAAAAAAGGAATGTTAAAGATTTGGTTATTTTTGTTATAAATTGTTCTAATACTGAAGATGGAAGGAGTAACAAATGAAAAAATTTAATTATTGTATTGAATTGTTTGTAGAAATATATAATGGAATTATTCAGATTCTTTTGTTGGCAGTTGTTATTTTTGTAAACTGTTTAATTATAAAATCTAGTCACTCTTCTAAAGATGGGATTGATATTTTGTCTTTATTTCAGATAATTATAACATTGATTATTGGAATTACATTAGAACTTATTTTGCTTCATATCAAAGATTCTTCAGCACAAAGGAAAATAAACGGGATTGGTGAAATTGTTAGAGAACTGGCGCAACGAGAAGATGAGTGGAGAGAAGAAACAGACTTGTTACCGTTTTTTGAAGTTACGAAACAGGAATTTTTTATTTCTGGAATAATTATCGATAAACTGATAATGAAGTATTTAAATAAAATTAGAGATTTGTTGGATAAAGGAATTAAAGTGTAAATTTTGATAGAATCTTTTGAAGAATTAGAAGAAGCTGCAAAATTTTTATATGATCAAGATTATAATAAAGAAACAAGTCTGAGCTTGGTAATATCTAGATTGAATAATACTTTAATACATTTACAGTCATTAGATAGGCTTGAGGATTATTTTGCAAAAGGACTTTTAGAAATTGGACTATCAAATGCACCATTTATTAATCCTTCGATAATTGCGTATGATTATACAAAGGGAAGCGCATTTGAGGCAAGAAGAACAGAACTAAGTACAGCTCCAAAAATGTCAGTTAGGTTTTACATGCAGGGAGTAGATGGTCCTACTAGTGAATTAAAAACACATCCAACATTATTAATTGATAGTAATATAATGGCTAAGCAATATGATGATTTTGTAAAAGTGATAGGAAATACATGGAAATCTAGTACCCATGTTGCAACAAAAGATGATTTTAACAGATTAAAGCATAAAGTAACATTACAATTGGAAGATAGTAATGAGGGAGACAAGAATACAAATTAAACGAATTTGGTAGAATATGTAAAAATATGACGAGTTAATTAAAGAAGATATAAATTTGGTATTATAGTCAGGGCAACATTTTAGCAACAGAAAATCGGCAAGCCATAATAAATGATATAATTAATGTAAAAATGGCTATATATTTGTATAAAAATCTAAATAAAATAGTTAAGAATAATAAAGAGCACGTCGAGTGGAAATAGTAAATAGAAAGCCGGAAATCCGCATAAACAGCGAGCTTTCCGGCTTTTGATGTGGGGGGTGTGATACCTTTTCGATACCTATGTGAGCGAGCAATTAAAATTTTATATCTCACGCATATAGATTTTTTCAATTTCTCCCCAAGGAGCCATTTTTATGTCGATGACTTTGAAACCGTACTTTTCGTAAAGATTTTCATGGTCACTTATTAAATACACTTGATGAAATCTCAATGTCTGCAAATAAGATATTGCAAAAGAAATGAGCTTTTGGCTTAGGCGTTGTCCTCGATATTTTTCATCAACGAACATATAGCTAATATAAGGGGTATATGAAACGTTTGGAATACAATCACTTTTTGCAACAGTACAGTAACTCGCAATATTATTTCCGTGCAAAGCAACTATTACACGTTCCCAATCTGTAAAAGTATTGTCAGTCATATTTTGGGATAGAGATTTTCCAGCTCTCCATGAGCAGTTTTGTGCAAATTGACTTACTTCATTCCACATATCATCAGATGATGTGATTGATAAAAAGTTCATGGTATTTCCTCCGATTTTATTTATTAGAGGATTATTTACTGTGTAGCCTCCAAACACAAATTTGATTATTTTTCATATCTACATCAGTCCTTTCATAATGTATTTATTATAAAGCAAGTTTGCTTATAATACAAAAGTTGTTTTTTCTCCATTGATAACTACATTTTTTATCGTCTTTTCCATTATAATCAACTTTACTACTCGTAACAAACCAGTTGATTTTCCATTTTCTTATTATAACCCAGAACCTGCTCAAAAAGCTATATACTTATTGAACAAATTATAATTGAAGGCATAAGGGAAGGCTCCAGTGATAAGCAAGAATTAGATTTAATAGTGAATAAACTATTTAGTTAGTCAAAGAAGTTTATAGCAAGTGGAATTTGCAATTTCTTGTTAGTTACGTTTTCTCAAAAAGCGGAAAGCAATTTAAGAAGT
>CATJIF010000198.1 GCA_949740445.1 uncultured Peptostreptococcaceae bacterium
CATCTGCTGCCCAACCTTTGCAACAACCTCCGCCGCTTCCTCCATGCTCTCGGCAAATCCTTTTGCGTAAACGGCTGTTACAATCTTTTCGTAACTTTCTGCTTCTTCCTCCGTCAGCCCAAGCTGCGCCTGCACCATAGAAAGCGCCTTATCCGCTTCGGCAGAAAATTCCGCAATTTTCTTTGTTGCGTCAACTGCCGCCGATGCCACGACTTCCAGCCCTTTCGCCGCAAGACTGCCGCCCAGAACCGACGCGAATACATCTGCCTGTCGGGAGCCGCCTTCCATCTCTCCATCCAGATTATCCAGCCCGTCACCTGCGTCCTCTGCGCTGTTGCCCATCTGTTCCAAAGCGTTTTCATTCTGCCGCAGGGCGCGGTTCATATTGTTCAAATCTGCAACCGCGCGGTTCATCTGCTGTGCATACCTTTGCACTACAATGCTGTTTTCGTCATATGCCGCCCGCGCCTCATCCAAAAGCCGCCGCTGTGCTTCTACCCTCTGCTCCTGTAATGCAATCTGGCGGGTCAGAACCCTGCTTTGTGCAATCAGCTTTTCCTGGCTCTGGTCCTCCCTGTCAAATGCAGATGTCACTGCCTGCATTTCCGTCTGAAGTGTACGAAGCTGTGCATTCATCTGTTTCACTGCGTTCATGAACTCGGTTTCGCCCTCGAATCCGATTTTGTAGCCCATGCCTCTTGCCATAGTTTTCCTCCTATTTCAAATCTGCCGGTATCATTTCATCGAAATCGTCCAAAATGATTTTTTCCTCTGCCCCATGCAAAATCTGATAGCACGCAATCATATCCCGCAATTCACCGAACGGCATACACTTCAGCTCTTTTTCAGGAACTGCAAGAAGGCGTCCATAAAACCAAAACCACGCAAAGCTGCAATGCCCTGCGTGGTTCCTGCGTTTTTTGGCGGCTTTACTTCCACCGTTTCCGTCATGCTTTTTGAAATAGCTTCAAATATACTTGCCCGCACTTCATTAAATTCACGAATCCCCAGCAGCGTCCGCAGGATATCCGTACACAAAAACAGCTGTTCCCCGTCTTCGTGCAGTTTTACATATTCCGCCCCCTGCTGTGCCAAAATATCCAGAACCCAGAGCGTTTCCGCAATGCTTTTTTCTGTGTATCCATCCATAATACATTCCTGCATTCCGGCGGTATCCCCGTACCTCTCATAGATTTCTGAAGCTGCCTGTACGGAAAAATTCAACAGGTATTTTATTCCGCCGATTTCAATTTCAGATAACCTGTTCATTTTGCAGCCTCCTTTGCCAGCCTTGCAGGTGTTGTTGTCATTCCAAGTTTCCCCCGAATATACGCCACTGCCTCCGCCTCTGTGCCGAATGTCGCTTCCATCTTCCAGCGGTGTTTTTCGCTGTCGTCCCGCAGTATGGTCGCGGTCAGCTCCGGCGTTTGCCATTCGATGCTTTCCCCCTGTGTATCCGCCGCGTCTGGCGGAATGTCAAACATAATTTTCGGGAATACCACTGCACGCCATTTATATACCCCGCCGTGCTTCTTTTTCACCACACAGCCGAAACCCAGATAAGGCACGTTCATGTCATCATCATAGACAAGCTCGCTGTTATCGCCGCCTTCTCCCATCGGTTTCGGTGTAATGCCAAGTATCAGCGCACTTGCTTCCTGTGTCAAATCATCCGTGCCAATCGTCATAGTACCGCTGGTAAAGCTCCTGTCACTTTCCACAATGCCGTTATCGCCCCAAAGGTTATTATCATCTGCCTGCTCAATTTCAGAGGAAAACGTCACTGCCTTGCCCAGCACTGTCCCTTTTGTATAGGAAATTGCTGTATCCGTATTTTCGTATAACGCCGCCATCGGCTTGCTCAGACCTATCGTTGCCATTCAAATACACTCCTTTCATCCCCGCAGAATCCTGTCCATTTCCCGCTCCGTAATCTCCCGCATCTTTGCCTCCACTTTTGGCTTTGCGCGCCTTGCCGCCCTGTCGATAAACGGATATCTCTGCCGCACGGAAGAACCGCTGTTAATCGACCGCGCCAGCAGTGCGTTCGGGATACCGTTTGGATACTTTTTTGTCGGCACCCCCTGATATCCTTCAAATCCCACGCTGGCAAATGTCGCGCCATCTTCACCGTAAAACTCGGAAATACCCAGCGATTCCACCAGATGAGCCTTATCCTTTTCCGCTACGCTGTGGAATTTTTCTTCCCTGTCCAGATGTTTGAATACTTCATCCGGGATAGCCTCCGCTTCTTTCCGCAGTTCGTCCGCAAAAATATCTGCCCCTCCGTACAATGCCTGTTTTCCGATGTAATTCTGGACAGAAATACGCAGTTTTTCCATGCGTTTATCTAAGTCGCCTGCGTCAAATTTTATCCTTGCCATCAAACCACCTCAAATCTCCAGATATAGTGGATATACTTTGTTTCCTCCTCGTATTCCACTTCATTCAGCGAAAACGCAATTTCTGCGGATTTCAGCCTTTCGGAAACCATATCCACAACAGGGTCGTTCTCCTCTCTGGTGAAAAAGTCGATATACCCGCTGATGGAATACTCCTGTTTCCTGTCATCCGCCTCCACAGAGCCGCCCTCCGCCTGTTCCGCCCATACGATATAGCGGTCTTTCTTTTTGAATGCGTGGTAA
>CATJIF010000199.1 GCA_949740445.1 uncultured Peptostreptococcaceae bacterium
AAATTATACCAAAACCGTGGAGTGCGCCATCATCAAACGGGCGAATATCGACGCCATTTGCGCCTGGCTGACAGGGAGCGGCACGGCTATCTTTTCCACAGAACCGGATAAATATTATCGCGTGCGGATCGACAACGCGATTTCCATCGAGCAGATGATGAAGGTCTTTCAAAAATTCCAAGTGCATTTCGATACCCATCCCTTCAAATACAGCGTCAACGAAACGGACGATCAAGTGATCTTACAGCAGCCGTCGCTGCTGTATAACAGAGGGACCGTGGAGGCGGAGCCGACGATTACTGTTGTCGGTTCCGGCACTGTCACCTTATCGATCAACGGAAAAGGATACCGCTTGTCTGCGGTAGATGGGCATGTAACCATTCACAGCGAAGTGATGGAAGTAGAAACGGACGGAGAAAACAAAAACGGAACGTATCTACCGCTACAGGAAGACGACTGGCTGTTTCCGCGGTTCGAAGTGGGAGAAAACCGGATCAACTGGACTGGAAACGTGGAGCGCATAGAAATTACGCCGAATTGGAGGTGGCTCTGAGTGTCGAAAATCTATACCAAGCTGCAAATTGATATCCAGGAACCCATAACGGATATTGTAACTGCAGTACAGGAGGACAGCAACAGCCGGTATCTGGATGTTGTACTGATGGAAAAGGGAATTCCTCTCAATTTATCCGGGGAAGAAGTGCGCATCTATATGCGAAAGCCGGACGGAACAGAGCTGTTTAACGACGGGGAAATCACATCCGCAGCTGCGGGTCGTTGTCAGTTTTTGTTGACGACGCAGGCGCTAGCTGTGCCGGGGGTACTGTTGACGCAAATTTCCATCTGGAAAGATGATAGGGAAATTTTGTCAACGAACGTATTTAAAATTTATGTCACAAAAAGCTTGCGAACCACGGGCAGCATCGAAAGCAGCAACGAATACGGCGCCCTGGTGTTGCTGTTTCAGAATTTGCACGAAGCCTACGACTTAATGACGGACATGATCGAAAAAATAGGCGTGCCGGGAGACGTGGCACAATCGTTACAACTAAGCACCATGTTTGAGGTATGGGATTGGCTAGCGGGCTATCTGCGGGAAAATTCCAGCGCCGCGGTCGTCGAACTGGTTCGTCAGATCATAGCGACGCTGGGAAGCAGTCCGGATACACCGAAAACGACGCTATTTTCCGAAGTAAAGGCGCTGCGGGCTGCCTATGAGGAGGGAATCATGGTTTATTACCCCAGCAACACAGAACGGAGCATTCTACTGAATAAAAAAGTAAATGTTCCGCTGACGGCAATTAAAACCAGTTCGTCGTCTATTTCCTTAAAGTCTTGCATCTTAAACGATCCCTTTATCTGTAGAAGAGATGGTACGGTAAAGGTAAAGATAACGGCAACGGTTTCTAAGACAGCAAGCAGCAGCAAATCGGTATATCTGGTCTTGAATTATGCGTTCAATGAAACGAGGGAAGATGGTGGGTATCGCCCGATTCACGGCTCGGTTGCGGATGCGATGTTGCCAGTAGGAACGGTGGCCGAAGCAAGCATGCAAATTGCAACGAATCTGGCACAGCTGGTTCAAAAAGATGTAGGCAGTACCACAAGCACGCTGACATTCAGTTTGCGCGTTCGCAAAGGAGACATCCTCGTTTTTACTGCCTTTTATAACGAAGATTATAGCAGCATTGCAACGGCAGGCAGCGTCAGTAAAATTGCGCTGTGTTACGACGAAAAATAAAGGAGGCAAACATATGCTGATATGGATCGATGACAATCGCAGGATTACAGCAACCAACGATATACTTTCCTACGAGGAAGCGCAAGCGTGGTGCAGCGATTGCTGTATCTGGCTGGAAGAACCTGTATTTCCGGCGGCAGCCGAAGTGGAAGGAAAGCGAATCATTTATATGCTTGATGAAGGAAACCAGATCATAGCAGAATACGAGGAGATTGAAACGCCTGAAGTATCCCAGCTGGATCGAATCGAGGAAGCATTGCAAAAATCACAGGAAGACCTCAGAAACGAAGGGGCCGCTGCAGCAGCAGCTCCGTTAAAATCCGCAGGTGCAGCCATGGCGATTGCCATGGCGCAAGCTGGCATAGAAGTACCGCCCAGTGCGGGTGCGTTTGCAGATGATTGGCCAGAATGGCAAGCAGACGGTGCAACAGCGGAAGCAAACAGCCTATGGAGATATCAGGGAATCGGCTACCAGGCACGAACTGCGATTCAAAAAATAGAAGCTTACGCACCAGATCGGGCGGTCAACAGTTTTGCGGTGCGGCCGATCCCGGACGGGAAAGGTATTTATCCTTCTGTCCTGAACATGGACGTATCCGTCGGCATGGCAGTAAGAGATACAGAAGATGGCAATGTATATGAATGTTACGCGAACCCCATCACGTCCCTGCAGTGGCAGCCGCACGAGCTTTCGGCATCATTTCGTTTAAAATCATAAGAGGCAATCATCCATGGTTACGATCTATGGCAAACAGGAAATGGCATTTGCATCGCTGGGATTAGGTACGTTACTACCACAGAGCTGCTACATCACAGAAGAACTCAATGGACAATATGAGCTGAATCTGACGCATCCATATGATCCGCAGGGAAAATGGAAGCGGCTGCAGCAGGAACATATCATTGTTGCAGAAGGACCTTCAGGGAGGCAGCCCTTTCGCATTTATTATATCAATCCAACGATGACAGGAATCGAAGTCAAAGCCCGACACGTGTTTTATGATCTTTTAGACAATCTATGCACGCTTTCCACGGGAAAAGTGGCAGCACAGGAAGCGCTGCAGGCATTACAAGAAGCGCTGGCTGTAGAGATGCCGTTTACCTTTACGACGAATATTTCCGGCACAGGGGAGTTATTAGCCTCGGATGTCAATCCGGTAATTGCCATGCTGGGAGATACAGGCGACGATTTAAAAAGTTTTGCCGGCACGTTTGGAGGGGAACTGCTGCGGGATATGTGGCAGGTGAAATGGCTGCAGGCTCTGGGGAAGGAAAAGGGCGTTGTCATTGCCTACCGAAAAAACCTGATCGGCCTGGAAGTGGAGGAGGACAGCGCACAGTTGGCCACCCGAATTTATCCCATCGGCAATCACGGGCTACGGCTATCGGGAACAAAATACGTGGATAGCCCAAGAATTGGCGAATACGTATATCCCAAAATCCGGGTGCTGGAAAACAGCGACGCCAAAACACAGGCCGATTTGCGGCAGATGGCGCAAGACTACTTTGCGCAGGGCGGCGACCTGCCTCTGCTAAATATCAAGGTCAATTTTCAGGAACTG
>CATJIF010000200.1 GCA_949740445.1 uncultured Peptostreptococcaceae bacterium
AAGGCAGAGCATAGCGCTTGTGACATAATATCTGTAAGAAAAAGTGTGTTGCACTGCAAATTATCGCAAAAAATAAAGGAGAGATAAAAATGGATATTATCGCTGTGATTCGATTGTCTGCTTTTTTTGGTGGTATAATCGCTATATATGTTTTCATGCGAAGAAAATATAAAAACGGCTCAATTTCTGGCGCCTTTTTTTTCGAGAACAACTGTCTTGTGCTCAACACTGGCATACCGTATCCCATTCCTTTTGAGGATATCGAATGCGTTGAATTGCATTACAATCCCTGGGAACTGGAGCATAAACTATCCTATGCATTATGGATAAAAGTTATAAAAAAAGACGGAAAAACAAAGCGGGTATTCTACAAAGGATACCGAACGGCAAAGCTGGCACTGCCATCCGATATGGAAGCGGCACTGCGTGAAAGAGGAATCCGCTGTGTTATGGTCGGCGCATAAAGGCGCATTTTTCAGCAGGCAGAGCATGTGCGCCTCTGCCTGCTAGGAAGGTTCAGGAAGCAGTATGATTATTTGGATTAACGGCGCGTTTGGCGCAGGAAAAACGCAGACAGCCTGCGAGCTGCAGCGGCGATTGCCGGGTTCGTACATTTACGACCCCGAAAACGCCGGTTTTTTTATTCGAAGCAATCTTCCGGCTTCCATAGGCGTAGAGGATTTTCAGGATTACAGCATGTGGCGCGCGTTTAATCTAAAGATGCTGGATTATATTTGCGAAAGGTACGACGGCCATATCATCGTGCCCATGACGATAACAAACCGGATATATTATGAAGAACTCGTTGGTGCACTGTCTCAAAAATACGATGTGAAACACGTTATTTTATATGCGACAAAGCAAACGCTTCTGAAGCGGCTGGCCTCGCGATTCGAAGGTGGAAACTCCTGGGCGGCGCAGCAGATCGACAGGTGCATTCAAGCCTTTAATGAAGATATTGTCGAACACCGGGTTCATACGGATGAATTGAATATTGAACAGGTGGTAGAACGGATTGCACAGATAGCTGGCATTGCGTTATCGCCGGATCGTCGAAGCGGCCTGCGTAAACGCCTGGACAGGATCGTTACGCAGTGCAAACACATACGATAGGGAGGATGGAATGAATGCTTTGGTGATTAACTGCAGCCCGGTAAGAGATGGAGCAACAGCTGAAATTACAACGGTTGTTTCGGATTGTTTGAAAGATAGATACGACGTTAGGCGCATATGCATTGACGATTTTGAGATCGGTTTTTGCAGAGGGTGCAGGGCCTGCCATCACACAGCAAAGTGTATTCAGCGGGATGACGTCGATAAAATAATGGAATATTATGAATGGGCAGATAGCATCGTATCGGTATCGCCCTCGTATTGGGCAGATATTCCGGGACAGTTTAAAGTTTTTATCGACAGATGTACGCCCTGGTGCAATACACATGAACCGCATGCAGCGTTGAGCGCCGGAAAAAAGGGATATTCCATTGCATTAAGAACAGGCCCAGGCATGCGGGAATGCAGTCGGATTATCGAAAGCATAGAACACTTCTATGGACATTTGGAAATCGAGTATTGCGGAAGGCTGGGGCTATGCTCGGTAGAGTATAAAGATGCAGTGAATGAAAGAAGAAATGAAATCATAGAATTCTGCAATAAAATCCTGCACGCATTGCCGTAGCCTCTTTGCTGCTTGTCTGCTCTGTTTCTGCTTTGTCCCCGAAACAGGCTTTCCTCAAAATACTATGACAAAGCATTTGTGCTCTGGCTTCATCCAAACAAAAAATCTCAATAAAAGCGTGAAGGAACTTCTGTAGAACGATTGGTTTTGAATAAGATGCTGGATCGGAAAATTTTTCCCTACCGTAAACTGTTACTCCTAAAGGATATGCATCAGGTGGGGAAGACCTGGATTTTAAAGGAGTTTGGCAGACGCTATTATGAAAGTGTGGCTTCTTTTAATTTTGATGAGAATGAAGAGAAGAAGATAAGCAATTTTTTTGAGACGACTAAGAATGTAGATCGGATTCTACAAAATCTGATGCTGACCAGCGGGCAGACGATTGTGCCTGAAAAGACGCTGATTGTCTTTGACGAGGTGCAGGGCTGCTCAAAGCGATCAGTATTTTTGAGAGAATGCGCCGCAGTACCATATTGCCTGCGCCAGTTCCCTGCTTAGCATTACTCTGGCGAAGCCATCTTCTTTTCCAGTGGACAAGGTCAGCTTCATCTGGCAAAGAAAACAAGAAATATATTTATAAAGCTACCAAGGAAGGTGCAAGAGCCCGCAAATACAAAGATGCATTGCAGTGTCTGGTAGCACAAAAATCACGCTTATTCATAATAAATGCAGCGTGATTTTTTGTTGATGGAATTTCAGACGAAACAATT
Organism: uncultured Peptostreptococcaceae bacterium; assembly: GCA_949740445.1. Classification (GTDB taxonomy): domain Bacteria; phylum Bacillota; class Clostridia; order Peptostreptococcales; family Anaerovoracaceae; genus RGIG446. The sequence goes on from CATJIF010000200.1 coordinate 2,389, forward strand.
CGTTTAGGGGGCTAAGGCTATCAAATATTGTGCAGAGTTCACATAATTTGATATGTAACGACTTAGAAGCGGTAACGATGTTGAAAGCACGAACGTTGCGATATCGTTACCTGCGTACCGAAGGTCCTGCATTTTGCGCGAACTGTTTCGAAGCGGGCAAGTAACGATTAGAAACGGTAACGATATTGAGCACATAACTGTTACGATATCGTTATCCGCGTATTGAAAGCCCTGCATTTTGCGCAAACTGTTTC
>CATJIF010000201.1 GCA_949740445.1 uncultured Peptostreptococcaceae bacterium
CTCCTGCACAGAACCGGGCTGCTTTGATGGCGCATTTAAAAAAGGAAACCCCGCGGTAAAATTACCGCGGGATTTTTATGCGTGCCAGAAACCTGCAAACAGGACAGCACAACCAAAGAAAGCGGAATTTCTTGCTAAAAACAACGTCTTCGGATACAATAAAAGCATAAAACTGAAGGAGGCGGACAATGCAGGATAGACGAAAAAAACTGCCGGTTGGCGTAGATTTGTTCGATCAACTGATCCGGGAAGATTATTACTATTTAGATAAGACTGATTTTATCGGTCAGCTTTTGCAGTGGCGTGGTAAGGTCAACCTGTTTACTCGCCCACGGCGTTTTGGAAAAACGCTGAACATGAGCATGCTGAAGTCTTTTTTCGAAATCAATTCCGACCCTTCGCTGTTTCGCGGCCTGGCAATTGCCAGAGAAACGGAGCTGTGCAAAGAGTTCCAGGGGAAATTTCCTGTGGTATTTCTGTCGTTAAAAAGCGTAGAAGGACGGATCTTCGAAGAGGCGCTGAGGGGACTTTCTGCATTGATTGGCGTCGAGTGCCGTCGGTTGTCCTTTCTTTTGGAGAGCAAATCGGTCAAAGAACCGGACAGAGATATATTTGCGCGGCTGTGCGCGCAGCAGGCAAGCGAAGCGGAGCTGAAATCGGCGCTCACGCTGCTGATGCGCATGCTTCACGACCATTACCAAAGGCAGGCAATCCTCCTCATAGATGAATACGATGTGCCGCTGGATAAGGCCAACGAGCGGGGGTATTACCGGCAGATGGTGGATTTTCTGCGGGGCTTTTTCGGCGAAGCCTTCAAAACCAATCCTGACCTGTACTTTGCAGCCGTAACCGGCTGTCTGCGCATTTCGAAGGAAAGCATATTTACCGGCATCAATAACCTGAAAATTGATACCATATCGCACCATCGCTACAATGAATTTTTCGGCTTTACCGACAGCGACGTAAGGCAGATGCTGGCGGATTACGGGCTTTCCGGGGCCTATGCGCCGATGAAGGAATGGTACGACGGGTATCGCTTCGGCGACATGGATATTTACTGTCCATGGGATGTCATCAACCACTGCGACCGGCTGTTGGAACAGCCGTCAGCAAAACCGGAAGCCTACTGGATGAACACCAGCGCCAACGGGCTGGTGAAGCGGTTTATCGAGAAAGCCGATGATTCGATAAAGGCGGACATCGAAACGCTGATTGCAGGCGGAGCTGTCTGCAAGCGCATTTTGGAAAACCTCACCTACGACGAGCTGGATACCGATATGGAACACCTGTGGAGCGTGCTGTATCTGACCGGCTATCTGACCCTGGACAAAAGCCAGCCGGAAACGGAAGATGGCAGATGCCATCTGGTGATTCCCAACCGGGAGGTCAAGGAAATCTTTATCGAAAAGATTCGCAAGTGGTTTTCGGAACGCATAGAAATCAGCGACCGGTCAGAGCTTTTTGGCGCGCTCTGGCGCAGAGATGCAAAGTCGCTGCAAAAGCAGATTCACAATGTGCTGCTGGATGCGATCAGTTACTATGATTACCACGAGAATTATTACCATGCACTGCTTGTGGGGCTGCTGTACGATAAAGAGCTTTTGGTCCGCTCCAACCGCGAAGCAGGAGAAGGGCGAAGCGACATTACCATAGAAGATGCCAGAGGAAACCGAGCGACGATCATAGAAGTGAAGCATTCGCAGAGCTATGGCAACCTGGAAGCAGACAGTGAGCGCGCAGTGCTGCAAATCGAAGAAACACAGTACGCCTGGCCGTATTTACAGCGAGACTATACCGTGATTGCCTGCGGCATCGCCTTTGCGGGAAAGGATTGCCGCGTAGTGATGAAAGAGCTTTCCTGAACAACACAAAGCGCTGGCCTGCTTTTGCAGGGCCGGGCAGCAGCGGGAAATGGATAGAAGAAAAACCATAGCGATCAGATAAGAATAAATCATCGTTTTACAAAAAACGACACCTTTCAGGAGGACTGTCAAACGACAGCAACCGTTGCCTGGAAGGTGTTTTTTGTTTGGAAGTATAAGCACTACAGGGTTTAGTATTTAAAACGAAAACTTCCAAACGCGCGATTGCAAAAAGCATTTTGCCCGAAACAAGAAAAGCTGAAACCCATTGAAAACTAAGGGATTCTTCCATGTGCGAAAACCACAAACGGGTGTTTGGAAATGTATACATTTCCAAACAGTAAAAAAGGGAATTTGAGAGATAAGGAATTGAGGCAAAAGAGAAAAAAAGATGGAGAAGCTGCTTAAGTTTTTAAAAAGGGCGCCGATTATAAAGGTGTAAGGCAAGAAGAAACGGGTGTTTGGAAATGTATACATTTCCAAACACCCGTCTGTGGTTTTTGAGGGCGCTTCTCAAACGCTCCCAAAGGTTCATTTTTTAACGGTTTTTGCGTTTTAATTTTCAAAAAGTCTCTCTGCGCCTGTCAAAAAACGCACGCAATTAAAAAGCTGCCGCTTTCGTAATTGCTTTACCATTTACCAAAAGCAGCAGCCCTCTATTTCTCCGTTCTACAATTGCAACA
>CATJIF010000202.1 GCA_949740445.1 uncultured Peptostreptococcaceae bacterium
TGTGATAGTATCGAATTGTAATTACCATATTTTTCATAATAAAATAATATTTCCCTCTATCGGATGGGGTATGTACACTTGCAAGGCATGTGCCTGCACAATATCCCATGTACACTTTCCTCGTTCTGGATTTCTGTGCATTTCCATCGCTTGCCAATGCGCTTCCACAAAGGACTTATTCTGTTTTCATTTTTCATTTTATAAGGAGGTTTATCCATGGCACATTCTCCAAAGAAGGCACAGCAGCTATCACAACAGAAAAGAAACAAGCATCACCAACCCGCAAGGCAACAATCCCTGCCAGCTCCAGAAAAGGGCTCCCCACAGTCCTCTGCGCCAAAGTATCGGCTTCTTCCCCTGACCAACGATTTTGTATTTAAAGCCGTCTACGGGCAGAATACTCCTCAAAGCCAGGCGGCTCTGAAAGCGCTTCTCAACTGCATGCTGCAGCGGAAGCACGATCCCATCCAGTGGCTTCACTGCGAAAACCCCTTTCAATACTGCGATCATCCCGAAGGCAAAGAAACCATTATGGACATCAAAGTGCGCTTCGAAAGCGGCGCCCTCCTCAATTTAGAAATGCAGGTAGACCATCTGGGGTATTATATCAACCGTTCCGTATTTTATCTAGGAAAACTGATCTCCGAATCGTTGGCAAAAGGAGAAACCTATGATAAGATGAGAGAAACAACCGTAATCAGCATCCTCGGCGGACAGCTGTTTCCTCACCAGCCTGACGTGTACAGCCGCTACTGCCTGATGGAAACCCAGTCCAAGGAAGTGCTGACATCCATTACACAGCTGCACTTTTTAGAGCTTGGAAAGATCGACGCAGACGCAAAGCCCATGGAGCAGATGACCGTACACGAAAAGCTGGGTGCGTTCTTTAAATACGCTGCGGACGAAAGCAAACAAGACTATTTAAGACAGCTGCTGGCCGACGAAGAGGAGGTGGCCGCTTTGACACGACCCATACTGGAAGAGATCAGCGCAGATCAGGAAATGCGCATGTGGGCGGAGGCCCACGACAAATATGTTCGCCTGATGGCAACAGCCCGTTCCATCGGCCTGAGTGAGGGACAGAA
>CATJIF010000203.1 GCA_949740445.1 uncultured Peptostreptococcaceae bacterium
CTGGCGCATATGTAGCACAGGCGAAGACCCTGGGTATTCTGGACAATGTAAAGTCTGGAGCCACTGGAGCCAACAGAGGCGATATCGCTGTAATGCTGTATAATGCTCTGCCTTCTCGTTTCGTTCGCTATGACAAAGATGGTGCGATGGATAACATTGCAATCAATGGCGATAAGAAAGATCCCGTTTATGACACGTTACTGCGTAGATTAGATGCTCAGTTCTACATTCCGTCTGGTGGAAGTGCTGGCGATGAATTTACCGTAACTGGCGATGAAAAGAGCCTGATCAACTTAACAAAGTATTTAGGTGCACAGGTTACTGCTTATGCCAACAAGGATAACGAAATTATCGCAATTGAAGAAGTAAAATCTGTTTACCTGACTGGTGATTACAACGCTGAAGATGAAGAATTCGAAGCTGATGATGTAACCTATACGTTCTCTTATGATAAAGGCGAAGAGTATACCTTAGAAGATGCTGTTACGTTTGTCAATGGAAAAGAAGATGCTATTGACATGACTAAGGATCAGGACGACATCACATTAGCAGTAAAGCTTTCTGGAAAGAGAATTAAAGAAGTTTATTCTGCTGCAAAATGGGAAAAAGACGCTCATTTCCAATTTGAGAACGACATGATCGATGGTGACGATTTCAACGGATATACACTTCCGACCGATGACAACGATGATATTGATACCGATGCTTTTGCCCTGTTAGGTGTTAATAGCTTAAATGATATCAAAGAAGACGATATCGTTTATGTCTATACCAAAGGCACAGATGGTGACATTTCCAGAATTGAAGTTGGTACAGAAGTAATCAGTGGAAAAGTTACAAGAAAGACCTCTTCTAAGATTACAATCAATGGTGTAGCTTATAAATCTGCTGCTGATGGCGATACTGACTTAGTTGATATCAGCAAGTTCAGTACTGGCGATGAATACAAACTGTTCTTGGATTACAATGGAAAGATCTATGATTTTGAAGAGATCACTTCCAGCGCAGATGATTATGCAGTTGTATTACAGTCTGGCAATGGAGAAGTTAGTTTAAGTGGAAGAGACGCTAAGGTAAAATTATTCTTAGCAGATGGAACCTCTAAGACCTATGTGATTGATGAGGATGCTGTTGATTCCGATCCTGACAAGACTGACATCGAGGGTGTTACCAGTATCGAAGAGGTCGAGAGCGTTCTGACCACTGGTACTATCGTAAAATATGGCGTCAATAAAGATGGCAACATTGATACGATTGAATTAGTGGAAACGAATGGAGTTAGCGAAGCAAGTGATGTTTCTGCAAAGGGCTCTTATGATGGTCACAAATTGGCTTCGAATGTAGTTATCTTTACTTTTGACGGTGTCAAAGTAGAGGGCGAAACCATTACGTGGTCTGATGATGCCGATGATTATGGTGTAATTACACGGGATAAAATCCTGAAGCAGGAAGATGTTACTGCACTCTATACCATGGACAATGGCGAAATCGACTTCATGATCGTTGATATGGATGGTACTTCTGGAGAAGTTGTATACGGTGTAATCACCAGTACAGCGGAATTAGAAGATGATCTTTATGAACTTGTCATGCTGATTAATGGCGATAAAATAGAGCACAAATCCGAAAAGTTATTAGATGATTATACCAAAATCTATGCTATCGACTTCGATGCTGATGGTTATGCTGTAGAAGCAAAAGAAAAAGATAATGATCTGGCAGAAGTAGAAGCAGAGGGTATCGTTACTGGTGAAGATGTTAGCAGAATCTCCGGAAATCGTGTATACAAAGCTGACGGTAAGGATCACGAATATGTTTTGACCTTAGACGATGCCGTTGCAGTATACAAGTGGAATGCAGACGATGAAGCTTATGAAAAGTCGACAGTTTCCAAGATCAAGGGCTATGAAAACAATGTTTCCTTCTACGACATTGACAAAGATGGTGTTGCTGACATCGTTCTTCTTGAGCCTGCTGAATAACTAAAATTCAATGATTACAAAAAGGATGACCTTCGGGTCATCCTTTTTATAACTTTAAGATTATTTTTAGCTGCATTACATCATTAGAAAATAATATCTATCTGAGTGTACCTTTATTATTCGGCCTCATTCCATAAAAAAGAAACCTCAGGAGAGCGTCAACTTCTTCCTCGGATGCTTGTTGCTTAGCACTTTTCTTGAGCTGGCAGAAGAAATATGTAGATAAATCTGTGTTGTACTGATCGAGCTATGGCCCAGAAATTCCTGAATATATTTAATATCCACACCTTCTTCCAGCAAAAGCGTAGCGAATGAATGGCGAAATGCA
>CATJIF010000204.1 GCA_949740445.1 uncultured Peptostreptococcaceae bacterium
TCAAATAGCTGAGAGGTTTCCAAACAGGATGTTTCCAAACAGCAACGCTAAGGAGCATCGACAGAAAGGAGGAGCAGGTATGTTGTCTCTGCAATTAAAATCAGGAGAATACCTCACCATCGGAGACGACATCGCCATCCAGATCTTTCAGCAGTCCGGCTCCGCCTTTTCTGTTGCAGTCAAAGCACCCAGGGAGATTCCCATCCTGCGCGGCGCTGTGGCAGAGCGCAGCGGCGAGCAGAGGCCTGACGGTCTCCGCGACCAGCGTTCGAAAACACCTTCAGAAAAGAAGTGGGATGCCAGGCGCCTAGCGGCTGTGGAAGAAAAGCAGGAGAGAGAACGCGCCGTCAAAGAGAACAAAGCAGCTGCACTCAACGGCATGCAGGAGAGCATAGACCGCATGGAAGCGATGCTGGCGCAGGAGAAGCAAAGGGACGATACCGAGGCTGCCTTGCAGAAAGAACTTCGCCTGCTGCGCATGCAGCTGAAGCGGGTGATGGCTGCCGAAACTATTTCGGTGGAAGCGAAAACGATGCGCTCTGAAAGAACCGCAGGAAGCCCGAAGCGGCCAGACGCTGCAAGATTCGCGGCTAAATAAGAGAAGGGGTTGCGTCTGTGGGCAGGCGCAATGCTGCAGCCAGGTCAGTATTACAGACAGGCCGATGTTGCAGTCCGCTTGACTTTGCAGACTGCACCTCCATGTTTTACTACAGATTTCAGCGGCACTCGAGAGCCGTTGCAATAAAACAAGCGCAGGACGTTTCCAAACAGTCTGGCCAGATGGGCGGAAGTAAGCCGGCGCAGCATTAAGAAGGAACGAAGCGGCCGCGAAGGAATGCGGAGGCCAGTTCCAAAAAAACCAAAGCAATATGCAAACAAAAACGAAGGAGTGTAATTATGCGTATTCAACACAACATTATGGCAATGTCTGCCTACAGAAACTATACCAATAACGTATCGGCGATGAAGAAGAACCTGGAGAAGTTATCCTCCGGTTACAAGATCAATCGCGCAGGCGACGACGCTGCCGGTCTTGCGATTTCCGAGAAGATGAGAGCGCAGATCACGGGTCTGGAAACCGCACAGAAGAATGCGAAAGACGGCATCAGCTTAGTGCAGACCGCAGAA
>CATJIF010000205.1 GCA_949740445.1 uncultured Peptostreptococcaceae bacterium
CTACATTACGCAGCAGAAAGTAGTTGATGTGGGAGCGGATATTTTCAGACGAGGGCTGTGCCTGCCGAGTGATAACAAGATGACGGTGGGGGAGCAGGATGTAGTAATTGAGATTATTCATAGGTGTTTCCGGTGAGGAGAGGCATATCGGTTGCATATGTATGAGACGCCAAATTGGATTGGGTTATAAGCAGTGGGGTTTGGAAGCTGAGATGATAGCGTGACGGCTGAATATGCATGATGAGTTAAATGGCACTGCCTGTTGCGATACTTGCCGGTGCTGATGGGGTTAAGGCTGTGGCTGCTGTCTGATTGGTAAATGATGATGTGGTAACAAGATAAAATGATTGCAGGCTGGGATAGAAAAATTTGAACTTGATGTTGAGTATGTGGATAAGATTTTTTTCTGATGGATTTGAAAATCATTCTATGGACAATAAGAATTGTCCTGAAACGTGAAAGAATTGATGAACCTGGGAATGCGACTAACAATGAGTTCCGGAGAACATTGGAGGCGAAAAAATGAAATCTGTTCTGATAGGATCTGTGGGATCCAGCAAGCAGATGCTTGAAGCGATGATTGAGGTTGGTTTTCCAATTTCATGTGTATTTTCTGTGGATGAGCAGTATTCTGCGGACATTTCAGGGTATCAGCCTATCCATGAGATCGCAGAGAAGAATGGCATAAAATTCAAGAAATTCAGAAAAATAAACGAACGGGAGAATGTGGAACTGATACAAAACATTGCTCCGGATTATATTTTCGTTATTGGTTTATCGCAGCTTGTAAAAAAAGAAATTATTGATTGCGCTAAAGTTGGTGTTGTTGGATTTCATCCCACAGCTCTTCCTAAGATGCGTGGCAGGGCGGCGAATGTATGGCAGGTGCTTCTTGGAGTACATGAATCCAAGGTGTCTCTGTTCTTTATAGATGAGGGAATTGATTCCGGAGATATCTTGGGTCAAGAACCTTATATTATAGAAGATACAGATTACGCAGAAGATGTCAGCCGAAAAATAGGCGAGGCAGCAGCCATACTTTCAAAGCGTGTCCTTAAACAGATTATGGACGGGACAATACAGCCAGTGGAGCAAAATGAGGAGGATGCCACCTATCTTCTTCGCAGGGGTCCGGAAGACGGATTGATTGACTGGCAGCAGCCATGCGAAAAGATTCACACACTGATTCGTGCAGTGTCCCATCCTTATCCAGGTGCTTTCGGAATGTATGATGGGGAACACCAGATTATTATTTGGCGGGCAGAAGTAGTTGGAAGCAACAAATATATTGGAATCCCTGGACAAATAGCTGAGATTAGGGACTATTCCTTTGATGTTGTTGGTGTGGATGGAGTAATCAGAGTGACAGATTACAAAAATGTTGACAATGTCATCTTACGTGTTGGACATAAATTGAAATGATGAGGTATGCAGTGTGAGAGTATTGGTATTCGCTCCTCATAATGATGATGAGGTTTTGGGCGTTGGGGGAACAATTAGAAGCCATGTTCTGGCTGGGGATGAGGTAACTGTATGTGAAGTTACAAGCGGTCTTATGTATAAAACATTGCAGGCGGAAGCAAGGAAAGCCCATGCATTATTAGGAGTTACCGAATCCATTTTTTTGAATCTGCCGGTTTCAAAGCTGGCGGATATGCCAAAGACAGAGCTAAACGGAAGAATTGGTGAAGTTGTAAAGAAGGTAGGGCCACAAATCGTCTACATACCATTTATAGGTGATATGCATCTGGATCACAGGTATGTAACAGAGGCCACCCTTGTAGCTGTCAGGCCTATAAATGATTGCCCTGTAAAGAAAGTATATATGTATGAAACTCTGTCGGAAACAGGATGGAATCTGCCATATGGAGAACGAAATTTTACTCCTAACGTATGGGTTGATATCACGAATGGAATAGATGAGAAAATCGCGGCAATGAAATGTTATGAAAGCCAGATCAAGGATTATCCAAACCCAAGATCTGAGGAAGGGATAAGAGCCCTGGCAATGTTCCGTGGCAACACAATTGGTTATCCGTTTGCGGAAGCCTTCATGCTCGTTCGGGAAATCCGGGGGGGGTATAGCAGACTAATTATCATTTATGCTTCCTTGCTAGGTTTGGTGGTGGCATCTGGGAAAAGCGGGGTGTCGCTATGAGTGGGAAGCAATTCTCATTAAAACCGAATAACCCGATCGGTATGGTGCTTAGCAAAGATGAGGTGGAGCTGGTTGTGAAGCTGGTGGCGGAGAATGATGCATACATCGTTTCGGATGAGGTTTATGAGAAACATATCAATTTTGGGCTTTATTAGGAAATTAAGAACCGCTTGGTTATCTGTAATGGATACAGTAAATCTCATACCATTACTAGCTGGCGGCTTGGATATGCCATCGGCGCACATAATGTGATTGCTAAGATGAATAAGCTACAGCAGCATATTAACACAAACACTTGTACTTTTGTCCAATCGCTGTTTCCAGTGAGAAGAAGCATATCGGCAGCATATGCATGAGGTATTAAATTGGACTGCCTTGTAAACAGCGGAACCTGCCGATGCTGATGTGGTTAAGTGAAGGCTGCGGCCGACGTCTGTAAAAAGATGCCAACGAAACTACAAGATAAAATGATTGAGAGTACTATAGAGAAATTTTGAGTAGGGGGGCTGTATGATGAGTCATAAACCGTATGGTCCATATGAAAAGTATGTTAAACGTCCTCTGGACTGTTTTCTTGCCATCTGTGCATTGATTGTTCTTTCTCCCATCATGGGAATCACGGCAATTCTTGTCCGTATTAAACTGGGTTCTCCAGTGTTGTTTTCACAGAAACGCCCCGGAATGATAAACCCAAAGACGGGTAAAGAGAGAATTTTTAGGCTCTATAAGTTTCGGACAATGACAAATGAGAGAGATGCGAATGGGGAGTTATTACCTGATGATGTGCGGCTCACAAGATTTGGCCGTATGCTGCGCTCCACCTCACTTGATGAACTGCCAGAACTGATAAATATTATCAAGGGCGATATGGCGGTGGTAGGTCCCAGGCCGCTTTTGTTAGAGTATCTTCCATATTATTCAGAAAGAGAACACCATCGACATGATATCCGTCCGGGACTTACTGGATGGGCACAAATTAATGGACGGAATGCTATTAACAGTTGGGAGGAACGGTTTAATTATGACCTTGAGTATGTTGAACGTGTGTCGTTTATTATGGATATGGAAATCATATTTCTGACGGCATATAAGGTTTTCAAGCGATCAGATATTCAAGTTGGCAGCGAGATAAAAGCCGGCAGATTGGATGTGGCGAGAAGTGAACATACAAATACGAAAGTTTTATAGGACGGACATACCCAAGAAAGTCGAATGGATCAATAATCCTGAAAATAATCAATTTCTTCACTATGATATTCCGTTGAGTATCGAGAAAACGGAAATATGGTTTGATAGCCACTTGGGAGATACGACCAGATATGACGCAGTGATTGAGGTGGATGGAGTGCCGGTAGGTACAATTGGCCTTTTGAATATTGACTATAAAAATAGTAAAGCTGAGTATTACATTGCAATGGGTGAGACCATTTTTAAGGGAAAAGGTGTAGCTAAGCAAGCAAGCAAGTTACTGCTTAAATATGGTTTTGAAGAGCTGGAATTAAATCGCATTTTTCTATTTACGGAAATTGACAATACAGGTGCTCAGAAACTATTTGAACAAATTGGATTTATTAAAGAAGGTATATTGAAACAGGATATCTTCTCACGTGGTAAGTATGTTGACCGCTATACATATGGATATTTAAAAAAGGATTGGGAGAAGAATAAGTTACGATGACAATAATTCAAAATCTCGGGGAGTGTGAAAATAACAACCTATATGTAAAGCGCGAAGATTTGATTCCGTTTTCTTTCGGAGGCAATAAAGCAAGAAAGGCGGAGCTTTTCTTCCGCAAAATAGACTCCGATGAATATGATTGTGTAGTAACCTATGGCTCCGGAAGTTCCAACCATTGTCGAATAGTTGCCAATGAATGCTGTAGAAGGGAAATTCCGTGTTTTATTATTAGTCCACAGGAGGCTTCTAAAAGGACTTTTAATAGCCAAATGATGGAACTGCTCGGTGCAGAGACATTGACAGTGCCAGTGAGTGAAGTTCATGACACGATTGAAAGAAAACTTGCCGTGCTGACAAGAGCGGGAAAGAAGCCGTATTTTATCCCAGGAGGCGGACATGGGAATATTGGAACCGAGGCTTATGTGCAGTGTTATCGGGAAATACAGAAGCAAGAACAGACATTGGCTACTTATTTCGACTATATTTTTTTCGCATCAGGAACTGGAACAACACAGGCAGGTCTTGTGTGCGGACAGCTTCTTGCTTCGGATGATCGGCAGATTATAGGAATTAGCATCGCCAGGAAGAATCCGAGAGGCAGGGACATTGTTTTAGATAGTGTGAAAGAGTATATGGAAGGACGAGCAACTGAGGAACGGATACAAGCTGCTACAATTTTCGTCGATGATTATACATCCGGATACGGAAAAGATGATAGGCGAGTCACAAATACTATAGAAGATGTGCTGAAACAATACGGCATTCCGTTGGATGCTACATATACAGGGAAAGCGTTCATAGGGATGCAGCAATACATTGAGAGGGAACAGATTTCAGGAAAGAACATACTGTTTATCCACACGGGAGGTACGCCATTGTTTTTCGATAGCCTGAAGGAAATGAGCGAGGGAATATGAATATTCTGATTTTAGCTGCTGGAACAAGAAATAAGATTGTTCAGTATTTCAAAAAAACATTTGAGGGTGTCGGAACCGTTATTGCAACCGATGCCAGTGAACTGGGGCCTGCAATTTACGATGCAGATAAATATTACATAGTGCCTCCAATCACCGCACCCGGATATATAGATATTATTCTGGATATCTGCAAGAAGGAAAAGATCAATGGTGTCCTAAGCCTGATAGACCCGGAGCTAAGTCTGCTGGCTGAGAACGAGAAGAAGTTCAAAGCTGTCGGAACAACAGTAATCGGCAGCTCTTACGAGCTTTGCGAGATGGCTTTGGATAAGATGCAGATGTATGAATGGTTAAAAGTACATGGATACAATTGTGCCAGGTCATGGATGGACAAAGAGGAATTCTATAGAGCAGTAGAAAACGGGGAGATTACATATCCTGTTTTTGTAAAGCCATATAGAGGCTCTGCGTCCATCAGCATCTCAAAGGCCTATGACAGGGAGACAGTTGAAGTGCTATTTGCCCATGAGGGGGATTTAATGATTCAGGAATTCCTCAATGGACAGGAAATCGGTGCAGATGTGTATATTGACATGATTTCCGGTGAGGTTGTTTCAATCTTTACCAAGAAGAAAATCAAGATGCGCGCCGGAGAGACAGATAAAGCGGTCAGTTTCAAGGATAAAAGGCTGTTTGCTTTGATAGAGACGTTTGTCCAGGAAGTAGGCTACAGAGGCCAGATCGACATAGACATCTTTGAAATTGATGGACAATACTATATCAGTGAAGTCAATCCCCGGTTTGGTGGGGGATATCCACACACTTATGAATGCGGATGCGACCATATGAGGCTTATTCTGAATAATCTGCAAGGAATAGCGAATGAGAGACAGATCGGCGCTTATGATGAGGGCATTTACATGATGAAGTACAACGAAGTGAAGATAAGAGAAGGTCAACGAAGATGAGAAGCGGATTTAGAAAACAATGGGATGATCTCAATCTGAAAATCGAGTCTGCTTTTCGCATGCGAAAGTACCGAAAAAATGCAAAAATTCGACTGAAAAGAATGAATGGCGGTTTCAACTGCGATAAAGAGTATAAGGAAATCATAGTTCCATATTGGAGAAAATATGGATACAAACCAGCGAAATATTGGTATCAGATCTTTTGCGATGCAGACCAAGAAGTTGACCCAAGATATATTCCTGATGATCTCTACTATGGCGAATTGATTCCGTACTTCAGCAACTCTCAATTTAGACGCTTTGGTGAGGATAAGTGCTATCACGATGTATGGTTTCCGGATATAAAAAGACCGCAGACGATTTGTAAAAATATCGCCGGTGTGTACTACAGCCCAGAAATGGAACCCATTTCTTTTGACGAGGCTATCGCACTTGTTCTTGCTTTTGAGGACGAATGTTTGATAAAACCCTCAATTGACAGTGGAGAAGGCCGTCTCATCAGTTTTTTTTCCCCAGACACAATGGAAAAGAGTGAAATCGAAAAGTTATTCAAGGAGATGGGAGCTAATTTCATCTTTCAGGCAGCAGTGAAACAGCATCCTGATATAGCAAAGCTGAATCCTTCATCCCTGAATACGATTCGTGTGGTGTCCTTCTTCTTTGAACGTGAAGTGTACATCCTCTCTTGCATTTTCCGTGTTGGCGCACCTAATGCTAAAGTGGATAATGTTGGCGCTGGCGGGTATGCCTGCCCGGTTCAAATGGATGGTCATTTGCAGACAAAAGCAGTGAACAGGAAAGCGGAATGGGTTGAGGAAAACAGTGCTGGCATCAGGTTTGATGATGTTGTTGTTCCTGAGTTCGACAAGGTCATTGAGACTGTGCAGTTTGCGCATAAACGGCTTGCTCATTTTAAGCTGATCGGATGGGATATGACAGTGGATATACATGGAGAACCCGTGATGATTGAATATAATACTTGTCCGGGAGCGAATCAGATTAGCTGCGGGCCAACATTTGGTGAATTAACGGATCGTGTGCTGGATGAATTCTTCAACCAAAAGACTCTTTCGACTGCACAAAACTGATGTTGTTGATGAATATTCAGTGATGAATTCATATATTGTTTTGCGATTACGCCTCTTGGCGAATCTATATTGTGTCAACATGACAAACAGAAGAAAGGAGCTGTACTATGAAAATAGCTATACTTGGTGCTGGAAATGCCGGGTGTGCAGTGGCTGCTGATTTAACGATGCATGGACATAAGGTGACATTGATTAAAACATCTCATGCAATGCATGACGATAACTTTACTTTCCTTCAGGAAAACAACGGGAAAATGGCACTTGACGAGTTCGGCGAAATAAAAACTGCCTACATTCACAAAATGAGTCGTGATGTTGCAGATGTTAGAGATGCTGAAATCGTAATCATATATATCCAGACCAACTTCCATGAGCAGCTGATAGAGCGGATTTCTCCGTATATTCAGGACGGACAGATTCTCCTAATTAGCCCTGGATATCTGTCCACTGCTTATGTGCTGAAACACTGCAGCGGCAGAGATATCATCATCGCGGAGGCAGAGAGCTCTTTCATTGACGGTCGAATCATGAAGCCAGGTATGTTTCGTGTGGGCTTTCGCAATGTTAGGAATCCAATTGGAATTTATCCTTCTGCAAGGAAGAAAGAGGCTATCGTAAAGTTGGATCAGTTGGGTGAACGGTTAGTGTATCTGGATTCCGTAGTTGAAGCAGCGTTACATAATCCGAATCTGATCGTTCATACAGTTGGTTCTGTTATGAGTATTCCCCGTATTGAGAAGTCAAAGGGTGACTTCTGTATGTATCATGAAGCATATACAAGGGACAATCCTGCAACATGGCGAATTCTGGAGGCTCTTGATGCCGAGAAAATGAATGTTTTGGAGAAACTAGGTTTTGCACGCTTAAGTTATGTGGAAGCCTGTAAATATCGCAATTCACTGGACGCCGACATCGATGCCAAGGGAGTTTTCTTTGAGTACGCAGAAATGCCAACTCGCGCCAAGGGTCCTACAGTGGTTGATTCCCGCTATATCTCTGAGGATGTGCCGCAGGGACTTGTTATGATGGAAGCACTTGGAAAAGCATTGCATGTTGAAATGCCGATTGCATCAGGACTCATTGCTATTGCCAGTGCTTCCCTTGGAAGAGATTTACGCGTGGAGGGCAGAACACCGGAGGGGCTTGGAATCGAGAATATAGAGAAAATCCTGAAAGATTGTGGAAGGAAAGAGATTTAAGCAAGTTAAAAATATACATAAATAGAAAACAAAAATATTGAATGTGAAGGAAATCGTTATATGGATAGATATAAAATTTTCTTTCAAAAAATAGGAAAATTGTCGGGACAAAGTAATAGGAATATTGTTGTACTGCTATTGTCTTTCGGAATTTGTCGCATTTTTCATGGGGCATCGTGGGATAATTTTTGCGTCCTCGAAATGTACAAATATACAAATGCAGAGCGATGCAGGATGTATACTTTTAGAAGGCAAAAGAAAATATCCGATACTTTGAACAGCAAGGCTTCTGAAAAAGAAATGCACACTCTGATGGATAAGAATCAATTTAATTTGACATTTAAGAATTATGTAAAACGAGATTGGTATGATGCAACAAATCCTGACAAAGAGAAATTGAGCGAGTTCTTGGCACATAATGAGAAATTTCTTTTAAAGCCTATTTTGAGTTCATGTGGAAATGGGATTAGAATTCTTCGCTCGTCTAATCTTAATATGGATAAGTTTTTTGATGAGATATCTGAACAGAAGGTTATTTTAGAAGGATTTATAAAGCAGAATCAAGAGATTTCCAGAATAAACCCTTCTTCAGTGAATACTGTTCGATTGATTAGCACCAGATGTGGCAGTAGGGTACATATTGTGGGAGGGGGTATTCGATGCGGTGGCAAAAACGCCTTTGTTGACAATTTCCATAATGGAGGGTGCGCATACCCAATAGATATAGAAACTGGTATTGTCTCTGCGCCGGGACGCGCTCTCAGAAGTCAAAAAAGAATTATCAAACCTCCATCTACAGATGTGATTATGTGCGGTTTTCAGATACCTAACTGGGATAAAATCGTTGACACAGTTTACGCTGCAGCAAAAGTCATGGAGAACGTTGGATACATTGGATGGGATATCGCAGTATTAGAAGATGGGTGCGAAATTATTGAAGCGAATGTCAATTATCCTGATCCAGATTTGGTGCAGTTAGATGGTTTTGCTGCATATGAGAGGCTTCTTCGATTTATGAAGAATAAATCATAATGATTTAAGGAAAGTGAATTTTATATGGTCACTAGGTATTTACAAACATTGAGATTGTATCTTATCAAATCGCCGATGAAGAGAGCTCGGTATATGAAGGAGCATGGGATATTCCATCGCATGGGAGATCATGTGATGATTACATCACGAAAGATTCCACTCTATGCCAAATTAATCAGTATTGGAAATAATGTATGGATGGCCTCCGGCGTGAATTTTATTACACACGATGTTACGCACTATATGCTAAATAACATGAAGGATGGGTACAGATATACAGAAAAGATTGGGTGTATCGAAATTGGTGATAATGTATTTATCGGAGCAGATGCAAAGATTCTCTATGATGTTAAAGTTGGCGATAATGTGATTGTTGCCGCTGGAGCAGTTGTAAACAGAGATATTCCCTCAAATTCCGTTGTGGGAGGGGTACCAGCAAGATACATATGCTCATTCGAAGAGTATCTTATAAAAAGAAGAAAGTTTACTGTGGAGCATCCTGCGGATAATTCACGGCAGGAAATCTCGCAAGAATGCGAAGAAGAAATGTGGGCACGTCTTCATAGTTGCCACTTACATTGAGGGGGCATGTTTGAATGGGTAGATTTGATACTTTTGATCGACTGGCAAAATTAAGTTTTCGAAGATCTTTATCCCTAAGAGAGAAAATTGGAATAATGGTAGATGTGTTTTGGGAACGCATAATATATGGAACGGAGATTCAAGACTATTTCCAGTATGAGTTTTATAATTTAAAAAACCGTGAACGGCGCAATTATATGACGTTTTCCAAACTACGATATACAATGCGGGTTTGCAATGATTCATCGAAAAGAGAGACCTTTGATGATAAAGCATTATTTAATCATGAGTTTGCTGAGTATATCGGAAGAGAATGGTTAGATGTTATGATGGCTTCTATTGAAGAATTTAATGTATTTATTAGTAGAAATCCTGCGTTCTTTGCAAAAGCACGCTCTGGCATGTTTGGGAAAAATGCTGGCAGATATAACTCGGATACTTATAAAGATGCAAAACAAACAGCAGAACTTTATGAGCATCTAAAGAAAAACGGATGCATTATTGAACAGTTAATAACACAACATGTAACATTGGAGCAGTTTAATAGATCATCTGTGAACACATTGAGAATAGTTACGCTCCGGTGTGCGGATGGAAAGCCTAAAGTAATGGCAGGTGTACTGAGAATTGGTCGTGCTGGCAAAACAGCAGATAATTTTCATCATTATGGAATTGCTGCAACAATTGATATTGATACGGGTATTGTGAATTCACCAGGGATTGACAGAGAGTTTAAACGGTATATTATTCATCCAGATAGTGGAAAAAAGATTATTGGCTTTGAAATTTCCTCATGGGATAAGGTAGTTGAAATTGTTTGCAAGGCTGCTTTGGTCGTACCCGAGGTTAGATATGTTGGTTGGGATGTTGCTATTGATGCGGATGGGAGCGTGAAGCTTATCGAGGGTAACTACGGAGCAGATCCGGATGTGACGCAAATGCCGTGCAGAATAGGTAAGTGGCCTCTTTTTAAGAAAGAGTTGAATGAGATACTGAAAAATCAGATTAAGGTTGGGGTGTCTATGGTATGAATGTATGTTTTTTTTCGCAATATAGTTCAACAAATAATGCGGGAGCTTCTCTTTCGATGTTTGACATTGCGAACGAGATGGCTGAGAGAGGTTTAAATATTACCATTATACTTGCATGCGACTGTAACCTTGAAAATATTCATATAGATAGTCACATTAAAATTATCCAGAAAAGGTTTTATAGCATGAGAATGACTATAGATAAACTAAGGCTATCATCTCACCCCAAATTTTTGATGAAATATATTTACAACAAATTTGCAGCGAAAAAAATTGCAGTAATTCTGGAAAAAGAGAAGCCGGACATTATGCACATCAACGGTTTGGATAATGCGGTAGGGGCGGACGTTGCGAAAATCTTAAATACACCTTATGTATGGCATATAAGGCAATTCCTGGAGGAAGATTTTGGACAGCGATTATTTGCGGAAGACTATTTATATTCTTTGTTGAGAAAATCAGCTGAAATAATTGCAATATCTAATGATGTAAAAAAGAAATTTGAATTAAAAATCGGGAAAAAAATAAAAGTTATATATAATGGGATCCCAGTTGGACAGTATCAAGAAGTGCGGAATATTGATTTTTCAAAAGACATAAGAATTCTTTTGGCAGGGCGAATATATAAACAAAAAGGGCAGGATATAGCGATTAAGGCGATTTCTTCACTCCTCGAATTTTTCCGGGGGGGGGCAAAAAAATATACTTAACATTGGTTGGACAGATTGAGGACGAGAACTACGCTGATAGTATCAAGCAATATATAGTGTGCCACAATTTGCAAAACCATGTTAAGATACTATGCCATTGTAATGATCTGAAAGGTCTACGTTTGGAGCATAATATAGGACTGACATGTTCTAGCCGCGAGGCATTTGGTCGAGTTACAATTGAAAATATGATGGCTGGTTTATTGGTTATAGGAGCGAATAGTGGAGGAACATCGGAAATTGTCCAAAATGAGCAAACTGGACTTTTGTATTGTGTAGACGATGCATTAGACCTATCGCGTTGTCTTAAATTTGTGATTGAGAATCCTGAACAGGCTGCTGCAATCACAAAACAAGGACAAAAATATGCAATAGATACATATGCAATTGGTTCTGTTGTAGATCGCATTTTGGATGTCTATAAAAATATTATCAGTGATAGGTTTTGAATCTTTTGTTTAACCTTATTATGAGGTGGAACATGACGAAGATAACTTTTATTGGTGATATTATGTGTGAAGAGCCTTTACTGCGGGCTTCTAAACATGGGGGAAGCTATAATTTTGACTCATTGTTTTTGAATTGTAAAGATATGTTCGATGAATCAGATTATGTTGTTGGGAATCTGGAGACGGTTTTCGCAGGAGAGGCAGCAGGATATACAAAAGATGTGTTTTCTTTCAATACTCCCAGTGAGTTTGCAGTTTCTATGGCGAATTCAGGTATTGATATGGTTACTACTGCTACAAATCATGCTTTAGACAGAGATAAGGCGGGATTATATCAAACTTTAGATGTCCTTGACCAGGTCGGCATTGAACACATCGGCGCTTATAGAAGAGCTGAGGAAAGAAATAGCATTCATACAAAGAAATTTAAAGGGAAATCAATTGCTTTTCTTAATTACACGTATGGGACAAATTTGAATGAAAGTCCGTTTGTAATTGAAGAAAGTGAATACTATATTCTTAATCTGCTAATGCCGCAAAAAAGGGTAATTTCAAATGTGAAAAAAGGTTTGAGAGGCTGTCTGTCAAATGCAATATATAGGCTGATTCCGCTTAAATACGTGCTGAAAATTAAAAGACTTTTAGGTAGAACATACGTTAATCAATACGTTGACAGACTGGATACAAAGCTACTAAGGAAGAATTATCTAGATCGTATTGAAAAAGATATAAAGAACTCCAATAATCATGCGGATCTTGTTGTGGTGTGTTTACACATTGGTGGACAGTTCAATGAGATGCCGGGAGAACAGGTAAAATATTTTGTTCATAAGATATCTGACTTCGGCGCGGACTTCATTATTAATACACATGCGCATGTTGTACAAAACTACGAAAAAGTGGGAAAAACATTTGTGGTTAATTGCTTAGGGAATTTCAGTATTTCTCCAAGTTCTGTGTATGTACCACACAAATTAAAACCAGAATATTCGATAGCATTGCATCTGTATCTGGAGAATGAAATGCAAAAAATATCTTTCTCCATCTTGAAGATTGTGGAAAACAAGAAACACAACATTCGAGTTCTGCCTGTGGATATTTTGGCAAGAGAACTGCCGGAAAGTAGCGTGAATGTATTACAAAGTGATATTACGTTTATTTATAATCGTTTCACAGGAAAGCAGGAAAATTGCATTCCGATTTTGAAAGAATATCTTATCGAGGTGTAGCATATGAAAATATGTTTTTTCCCACATTATAGTTTCAGTAACTCAGATGGCGCAACTCTTTCAATGTATAATATTATTGACGAGTTGCTTGAACGTAACATAGAAGTTGCAGTTGTGCTTCCCAATAAAAATCATTTAGACAAAAAATTGAGAGATACAAGAATCGACTTTATATATGTTCCAATGTACAGCATGAGAATGACCATTGATAAGCTAACAGCTATTTCAAAAATGAAATTCGGAATCAAGTATCTTCATAATCAAACGTGTGTAAATAAAATCTGTAAAGTTCTAAAAGATAGAGGTATTGATTGCATACATATAAATGGCTTGGATAGTTCTGTTGGTGCAAAGGTAGCAATGCAGCTTGGAATTCCATATGTTTGGCATATAAGAGCTTTTATTGAAGAGGATCTAGGAAAACGGCTATACCGAAAAAACGAAACCTACCGCCTGGTGAGAAACGCAAATGCTGTAATTGGAATTTCCAAGGATATCCAGAGGGAATTTGAGAAAGATTTAAATCGGTCAGTTAAAGTTATTTATAATGGAATTCCACGAGAAATGTATGATGTCCCTGACCACAAAATATTACAGGAAAGCACAGCAAAATTGCTTTTAGCTGGAAGAATTTCACAACAAAAGGGCCAAATGATTGCTATCAGGGCTGTTGAGATTTTGAAAAACAAAGGGTTTAGCAATATCGTTCTGACTTTAATTGGACAAGGAGAAACACAGGATTATTTGCAAATGGTTAAAGATTACATTTCGGCGCATCATCTAGAGCAGTTGGTTCTTGTGTTGACGCACAAAGATGATCTTCGTGAACTGAGAATGCAAAATGACATTGGACTAACATGTTCATGCAGGGAAGCATTTGGCCGGGTAACGGTAGAAAATATGATGGCAGGATTGCTTGTTATAGGCGCAAATAGCGGAGGAACACCAGAAATTATCAAAGATGGAATGAATGGTTTTCTATATCAGGTAGACAGCCCACAGAGCCTTGCAGACGTGATCGAAAGGGTATTGTGCCATATGGATACAGCAAGAGAAGTTGCGCAGCGAGGATATCAGTATGCGATGAATCATTACTCAATTGAACGTGTTGTGGATGAGATAACAGAAATATACAACACAATCAGTTAGAAAGAAAATCGGAATGAAGGACAGGTGATGATGGACAATGGAGTACCTTTGTATTATCGTATCCGTTGCTTTTGCAGCGTTTTTTTACATGGCGACCAAAAAAATCTATAATGCTGGAACTATATTTTTAAGCTACTGGACATTAATAACTTTTCTGTCAAGTTTGAATCTTGATAACGCAACTCGCGTGCAACAGAGTACTTATGGTTTTATTCTGTTGGGGCTTGTATCTTTTGCTTTCGGATGCATTGTTTGTATGCTACTCAAACATAAACCACGGGTAAGTGAAGAGTATAATTTTGAAATTACCAGTTATAGGCTTTTGAATCTAGCGTGCATCATCATCGTCACTTACTCTCTTTATAGATTTGGTCTAATTGCATCCTACCTTGCACAGGGTATCCCATGGGGTGACATTCGTATGATGCATGCTTATGCAGGAGAGAGCGGTATAGGTACATTAAAAGGGGGAACATGGAGCCAGGTTATTCATGATGATATTGTAGCACCGTGTGTGTATTTGATTGCTCCGGTTTTCGCAGTTGAGTTATTTCTGGGGAAAAGAGACAAGAAATTTCTGCTTTTATCGCTTGTTGCAATGATTTGCTATTCCATCTCAAGTGTATCAAGAGCAATTTGGGGGTTTCTGATTCTTTACTTAATGATGATTGCGATAGTATTTCTTCATAGGAGAAATCTGTCACCGTTTGTGAGAAAATGGTTAAAACGTATACCTATTTTTGTTATTGTGCTGTTTTTGGCAATTATTTTGATTACAAGAGCCAGAAGCGAGGATTCGCAGGTTAATCTGATATACAATATGCTTGCATATCTTACCGGCGGTATTAACCTGTTCGATATTCATATGCAGGAATCGATTGCAGACATTAGAACGTATGGATTTTTCACGATGTATGGATTCATATATCCGATTTTCTTCGTGTTGAACTATGTTGGGATATTGAAGTTCCCCAGCGTATTCGCAGATATTAGTGCAATAAAGCTGCACTTAGAATACTATGTTCAAATAAGTGAGCATGTTTGCATGAATGCATATAGCACGTTGTTCTTTAACTTCTACAGTGATTTGGGTGTGTTTGGCATTTTCCTTGGAAGCTTCCTGTTTGGATACTTCTGTATGCTTGCTTATGTATATTTCACACGAAAAAAGAATGTGAGAACATTTGTATGTTATCTTATTCTGATTCAGTTTATGATTTTTTCGATGGCAAGAATCTATACAATATACACGACAAGAGCTTTGTCATTAGTATGGTTGCTCGTGCTTTTGCCGCGTGATGGAAAGAAAGCTATGAAGATTACGTTCAAAAAAATTTGAATTTATCAGAATTGCTCAGAATGCAATTGCAGTGATTTCAATAGTTTTTCTAATATATTATTATAAAAATGCGTTCATACGGAACATGTTACTTCTGTTTTGTGCTTTTTTGCTTGCCACAGCAATTAACCGCTTAAATTATCCAAGTATGCTTTACTATTTTGCAAGGACATTTGGGCTGATCACAATCTGCTTTTATATGTTCCGCTTAGAAAGCACGAGTCTATGGCGAGCACTTTCAGACTATTTTGCAATTTGTATTTATATTAATACGATTCTGACTTTGCCATTTCCACAGGGGATTATGACAGCGCTTAGCATTAATATGATGGAGAAAGAAATATATTTTCTAGACGAACGAAATCAGATCATGCCATACTACTTAATTGCTATTTCATTGACTGCATTATATTATCAGCAGTTTGGCGAAAAGAAAAAAGGGTTGTATTGCTTTTTGTATGCTGTTATCTGAGCGAATTTGTGTGTAGATCAGCCACTGCTTTTATCGGAATAGTGTTATTTACCTTGCTGTATTTCATTGATTTTAAAGGTGTATTCAAGCAAATGAGAAGCAGGAAGAAGAAAAGACGTCGGCTGATTGTTCTGGGGGTATAGCTATTCTTTACTATCTTGTCATTATAGTTAGAATTCAGGACAAATTAAACGATTTGCTGCTTTTGATTTTTAATAAAGATGCGACATTTTCAACACGGACAATCATTTGGGATGTCGCATTAAGTATGATTAAAGCTCAGCCAATCCTTGGTTATGAGGCTACTGAAACAAAGTATATTACCATAGGGAATTATGTGTTTAATTGCCATAATATATTCCTTCAGCTTATGATGATGGGCGGAATTGTGATGATGGTTTTTTTTATAAGGCTGATATACTTGTCAATTGATAAGATTTCAAAGATAAGTCAGGATACAATTCAGAAAACGGTTGTCGCGTTGTTGGTTTCCTTTTTCGTTATGTCAATGACAGAAGTGTATGCTATTTCCCTTGCCGTTTTTATATTATTTTTGCCATACCTTGTCTTTGAAAAACAGCAGGCCTGTACAGACACGAAATAGACTATGAAATGTATTTAGAGGAGATGAGGATAACAATGAATTATTTAAAAAATGCGATTAATCATGCCGCAATTATACTCGGGGGGGGGTATCCAACATGCCTAGTAAAACGGCGTTATAGGATTGGTTTTGGAAAAGGATTAGATTTTAATAATCCACAGAATTTCAATGAGAAAATTCTCTGGCTTGAAAAAAACTGGCAACATCCGCTTGTAGTTCAATGTGCAGATAAGTACCGCTTGCATGAATATGTCAGAGGGCTCGGGCTCGAGGAAATCATGTCTAAGATATATGGTAAATGGAATCATGCTGATGAAATAGATTGGGAGCGTCTGCCTAATCAATTCGTAATTAAATGTAATCATGGAGCAAAATGGAATATTATCTGCACAGACAAAGAAAAACTGGATAAATTAGATACAGAGAAAAAACTGGGCTCCTGGCTGAGGATGGATTATGGCAAGAGGGAGTTTGAAGTTCACTATTCCCACATTGCTCCAGTAATTTTTGCAGAAGAATATATTGAACCCAATGAGGACAAGTTGATGCCCGAAGACTACAAAATATACTGTTTCAATGGAAAACCTAGGTTTCTTCTCGTTTGCCTGGAAAGAGAAATCGGCCTGGAGTTGGAATGGTATGATTTTGACTGGAATATTTTTGATATTGGTGCAAAGCCTAATAAAAGAAAGGCGAAAAGACCTGATAGTTTAGAAAAGATGGTTGAATACGCGGAACGATTATCAAAGCCTTTTCCGTTTGTGCGTATTGATTTTTATGATCGCGCAGGTGAACCAATATTGGGTGAGTTGACATTTTCGCCGATGTATGGTATGGCGAAATATTATTCCGAGGAAGGCAATAAAAAAATTGGAGACATGCTTATCCTCCCTCAGAAGTATAAGGGCCGATTCTGATAAATGAAACTGTTAGAGAGGCATTTATTGTGTTAAGAGAAAACAAATTGAGGACAAACTTTTCATATAATTTCCTATATCAAATCCTTGCGATCGTACTTCCTCTGGTAACAGCGCCTTATGTTTCGCGGGTTTTAGGATCTAATAATGTAGGCGTTTATTCATATACTCAGGCTTGCGCAAACTATTTTTTCCTCTTTGCTATGTTGGGGGTGAATAACTATGGCAATCGGACAATTGCTGCTGTACGTGATGATAAAGAAAAACTCAACTGTACTTTTTGGGAGATTTATTCTTTTCAATTTGTTTGGGGAATAATTATAAATATTGCTTATTTTGTGTACTGTGCCTGTATTGTGAAGGAAGATATTCTTATTGCCTGGCTTCAGTTTTTCTATGTTTCATCGGGCTGGCTTAATATTAACTGGCTGATGTTTGGCCTGGAGCAGTTTAAACTGACAACTATTAGAAATATAATTGTTCGTCTCGGTATGGCTGCTGCTGTTTTTCTCTTTGTAAAAAATACTGCAGACCTTCCAATCTATACGGCGATTATCGCTGGAGGAAATTTTCTGTCAGCGTTGGCAATATGGCCCTTTGTGCTTAAACACATCCCGTTTAGAAAGCTGACATTTCCTGGTGTTGTACAGCACATCAAACCAAATCTTATCCTTTTTTGGCCTGTTATTGCGGTTAGTCTATATAATGTAATGGACAAACTGATGCTTGGATTTATGAGCAGTAAGGAGGAGGTTGGATTTTACACCTATGCA
Organism: uncultured Peptostreptococcaceae bacterium; assembly: GCA_949740445.1. Classification (GTDB taxonomy): domain Bacteria; phylum Bacillota; class Clostridia; order Peptostreptococcales; family Anaerovoracaceae; genus RGIG446. The sequence goes on from CATJIF010000205.1 coordinate 18,296, forward strand.
GAGAATATAGTACAGATTCCAAACACATTCATCCTGGCATTGGATAATGTAATGCTTCCTAGAATGGCAAATCTCTATGCAAAGAACGAAGACAGAAAAGCTAATAAATTAATGGATAATGTCATGTTGATTGCTATGTTTTCTTCCTGTGCTATGTCTTTCGGACTTATGGGTGTTGGTCCGGTTTTTGCACCGTGGTTTTATGGAGAAGCATTCACCAGATGTGGTCTGTTTATTACGATGTTGTGCCCGGTTATCGTTTTCAAAGGCTGGGCCGGAGCACTTCGCACACAGTATATTATTCCAAAGAAGAAAGATAATGTGTATTTGATTTCATTGACCTCGGGTGCGGTTGTTAACCTGATTATCAATTATCTTCTAATTCCACGCTATCAGGGTATAGGAGCGATTATTGGAACGATAGCGGCTGAGTTTTCTGTCGCATTTATTCAATTTTTTATGTTGAGAAGGGAAATAGACTTAAAGAAATATCTGATAAACGGGTCCTTTTTCTGTATTATTGGACTAATAATGTATGGAGTAGTGCATTGGCTTGCAGATTTTAGCAGTTCTGCCGTTATTACTATAGCTGTACAGATTATTTGCGGTGCAATTATTTATATAATTTTGTCTTTTCTTTATATGATAGCCACAAAGCAGATCATTCTTGTCAATGAAGGCCTAAAAATTCTGAAGATAAAATATAGATTTAAGTGAGGTATCTTAAGACATGAACAAAACAATCGCAGTCGCTGGAACCGGCTATGTAGGGCTGTCTCTCGCAGTCCTCTTATCACAGCACAACAAGGTAACCGCCGTGGACATCGTGCCAGAAAAGGTGGAGATGCTCAATCGGTGGGAGTCACCTATCCAGGACGAATATATTGAAAAGTATCTGGCGGAACACGAGGAGCGCGGACTCGATCTCTCTGCGACCACAGATGGGGCATCAGCATACGCATCTGCGGACTACATTATCATCGCAGCGCCTACCAACTACGATCCACAGAAGAACTTCTTCGACACGAGTGCAGTGGAGAGCGTGATTGAACTGGTGTTAGAGAGCAGCGACCATGCAATAATGGTCATCAAATCCACTATCCCGGTCGGCTATACAGAAAAAGTTAGAGCAAAGTACAATACGGATCGCATTCTGTTTAGCCCGGAGTTTTTAAGAGAATCCAAGGCACTGTACGATAACCTGTATCCGAGCAGAATCATCGTGGGGTGTGATGAGAAAAGCAGGGTGGCTGCGGAACCGTTCGCTCAGTTGCTCCAGGAAGGTGCAGAGAAAGAAAATATAGACACCCTATTCATGGGTTTTACTGAAGCAGAGGCTGTAAAGCTCTTCGCCAATACATATCTTGCACTCCGTGTCAGTTATTTCAACGAGCTTGATACTTATGCAGAGATGAAGGGATTGAATACACAGGATATTATTAACGGTGTGTGCCTTGACCCGCGCATCGGAAACCACTATAATAATCCCAGCTTCGGTTACGGGGGCTATTGTCTTCCGAAAGATACGAAACAGCTTTTAGCTAACTATGAGGATGTGCCGGAAAATCTGATTGAAGCGATTGTGGAAAGCAACAGGACGAGGAAAGATTTCATCGCTGACAGGGTGCTTCAGACTGCCAGGGCGAATAGCTACAGTGGAGGATATGTCGGCGAGAAGGAAGTTATTGTTGGCGTCTATCGTCTAACGATGAAGAGTAATTCCGACAACTTCCGGCAGAGCAGTATCCAGGGCGTGATGAAGCGTATTAAGGCCAAGGGAGCTACTGTGATCATCTACGAGCCAGCACTGAAGGATGGGGAGAAGCTCTTTGGTAGTGTGATTGTAAACGACCTGGAGAAGTTTAAGGAGATGCCACAGGCCATCATCGCAAACCGTTATGATAGCTGTCTGGATGATGTGAAAGAGAAGGTGTATACGCGAGATCTGTTCAGGAGGGATTGAAATTCATTCTGGCAAATTGTGCTTGAGTATTGATGTGACGGCCCGCGAAAAATGAGAATTCCGTGTCCCATTGATAATCATGTGTCCCACGGATTAGACAAATAAGATAAATTAGGCAGGAATATCGCTTTCTGCGAGAGTGTAAAACAAAGTGTGTAAGTAATCAAGTAACACGAACCTTGACAACTTAAGCACTTTATTTTTTTATGAAGTGCAGTATCCTATTTTAAGAAAGGATGAGAAAGGATATGGGTACTGAACTTATGGCAAGAAGAAGAAATAAGCAGCCGACTGCACCTTTATATGAAGAGAGTTTGCTGTGTGTCCTGTAATGGGGAAACAGCAGCTCCCCTCCTGATAGGGAAAATGAGGATCTGTTTCAACAATGAAGACCTGCTATAGCAAGAACGAGTCGTAATCCTTTACTATTTTGAGAACACTCCGGAAAAACCTTTACTTTTTTAATAAAATGAGAAATAATAAGTAAAGGAGCAAAAAAGGGGGATGAAGACATGATTTCATATGATGGCTTATATGCTCAGTTAAAAAGCAAAGGAATCACAAAAACGGATCTGACTGTGGAAATAGGAATTTCTTCCCGTACCATTGCTAAAATCTCGAAAGGAGAAAAGCTATCCCAAAAGACATTACAGAAAATTGCGGATTATCTGGGCTGTGATTCCAATGATCTTTGTAGAAGCATTTCGGATAATGCGCTCCTGCAAATGTTACGGGATGAAAAAGAAAACAAAATATCGGGTGGGCTATACCATGAGCTGCAAGTGCTCATGACCTATAACTCTAACCACATCGAGGGCAGCAGACTCACAGAGGATCAGACAAGGCGGATCTTTGAGACAAATACCATTGATGTGGGGGATGGCCTGCCAGTAGATGATATCTTGGAAACTGTCCATCACTTCCGTGCTATCGATTATGTGATTGATACGGCGGAAGAGGTGTTGTCCGAGGAGATTGTCAAACACCTGCACTATATTCTCAAGCGCGATACCAAGGACTCCACATTGAATTGGTTTGCGGTAGGCGACTATAAACGCAGGGCCAATATGGTTGGAGGGCGGGAAACAGCCAAACCGAAGGATGTGCCGATACGAATGAAATCGCTTCTGGGGGAATACAACACGAAAAAAGAAGCAACGATAGATGATGTAATCGCGCTGCATGCCGAATTTGAATATATCCATCCGTTCCAGGACGGAAACGGGAGAGTGGGCAGACTCATTGTACTAAAGGAATGCCTACACCACAACATTATCCCCTTTATCGTTGAAGACTCTAAGAAACACTTTTATTACCGCGGCCTGTCTGAATGGAGAAGTGAAAAGGGATGGCTGACGGACACATGCCTGGCTGGACAGGACACCTTTATTCGCTTGTTGGATATGTTGGATATCCCGCACCAATAACAAGGAATGAAAACGAAGGAAGCATTGATCAAGTCATGGCCTCACATTCAAAATACCACACCCACCGGTTTTTATCAACCCGAACTTTCTTCCGAACTTCCATTTCTAACATTCGCTTTTTACGGCAAAAACCGGGAAAAACCTCCTCGAATCCCCCTTGAATTTACGGAAATTATAGCGTATGATAAAGAAAAAGGGTAGGCATATGAAAGCTAAGATAGAACGATGCCTTTGCGGATGCGTTGTAATGTTCGTAAATCAAAGGAGCGAGACATGGTAAGAAGAATTTTTGTAGAGAAGAAGCAGGGGTTCGATGTGGAGGCCCAGGGCTTGTATCAGGATATGAAGCAGAATCTGCGGCTCGATGCGCTGCGCGGCCTCCGGGTTCTGAATCGCTACGACATGGAACATATTGAAGACGGTGTCTACGCTCAGGCGAAGTATACCGTATTTGCGGAAGCTGCCATAGACCATCTGTACGAGGAGAACCTGCCGGATGATCTTACAGGCAGCTTGTTGTTTGCCGTGGAATATCTGCCCGGCCAGTACGACCAGCGGGCGGATTCGGCCATGCAGTGCATCCGCATGATTCACCCCGACTCGCAGGCGCAGGTGCGCTTTGCCAGGATCATCGCCCTGCAGGGCGATCTCACAGACGAGCAGGTGGCGCAGGTAAAGGGCTACTGCATCAATCCCGTGGATTCGTGCCTGGCGTCCATGGACAAGCCGGAAAGCTTACACCTGCAGACCACAGAGCCTGCGGACATCGAAGCGGTGGCGGGCTTTACCTCCATGAGCGGAGCGGAGCTTCAGGAATACCGAAAAGAGATGGGCTTTGCCATGAGCGAGGGCGATATCCGCTTCGTGCAGCAGTATTTCCGCGACGAAGAAAAGCGCCAGCCCACGGTAACGGAGTTGCGGGTAATCGACACTTACTGGTCGGATCACTGCCGCCATACGACATTCCAGACAGTACTTTCGGATGTGGAGATTGAAGAAACCGCCTACGGCGGCCTCATAAAGCAGGCCTTCGACGAATATCTGGCCATGCGCAAAGAGGTGTACGGACAGCGCGAAAAGGACGTGTGCCTGATGGATCTGGCCTGCATCGGCGCAAAATACTTAAAGAAGCAGGGAAAGCTGGCGGATCTGGACGAATCCGAGGAAATCAACGCCTGCAGCATTAAGACGAAGGCCGTAATCGACGGCAAAGAAGAGGACTGGCTGGTGATGTTCAAAAACGAGACGCACAACCATCCCACGGAGATCGAGCCCTTTGGCGGTGCAGCCACCTGCCTGGGCGGGGCGATCAGAGATCCGCTGTCAGGCCGGGTATACGTCTACCAGGCCATGCGCGTTACCGGAAGCGCCGATCCCAGGACAGCCATCGGCGATACGCTGCACGGAAAACTTCCCCAGAGAAAGATTACCCTGGGCGCGGCTCACGGCTACAGCTCCTACGGCAACCAGATCGGCCTTGCCACCGGGCAGGTCAGCGAAGTCTACCACGAAAATTACGTGGCCAAGCGCATGGAGGTGGGTGCGGTCATCGGTGCTGCCCCGGCATCCCACGTGCGGCGGGAAGCTCCGCAGGAGGGCGACGTTATCATCCTGGTAGGCGGGCGCACGGGCCGCGACGGATGCGGCGGTGCCACCGGTTCGTCCAAGGAACACACAGAAGAATCCATCCTCACCTGCGGTGCGGAGGTGCAGAAGGGCAACCCGCCGGTGGAGCGCAATATCCAGCGGCTGTTCCGCAGAAAAGAGGTTTCTACGCTGATTAAGCGCTGCAATGACTTTGGCGCGGGCGGCGTTTCTGTCGCCATCGGCGAGCTTGCCGACAGCTTAACAGTCAATCTGGATTTAGTACCGAAGAAATACGCGGGGCTCGACGGCACGGAGCTTGCCATTTCCGAATCGCAGGAGCGCATGGCAGTCTGCGTGGCGGCAGAAGATGCCGAAGCGTTCATCAAATATGCGGAAGAAGAAAACTTAGAGGCTACCGCGGTGGCAGAGGTGAAGGGCGACGGCCGCTTCCGGATGTTCTGGAGAGGGCAGTGCATTTTGGATCTTTCCAGGGATTTCTTAAATACCAACGGCGTAAAGCAGCAGGCGGCGGTTTCCGTCTGCGGCGGAATCCAGGCGGCAGAGCTGAGGGAAGCGCCTTACGGCGATTTTGAAAGCGCGCTGGCAGATCTCAACTGCTGCAGCCAGAAGGGCTTAACCGAGCGCTTTGACAGCACCATCGGCGCGGGGACGGTACTGATGCCCCTGGGCGGAAAGAACCAGCTGTCGCCGGCCTGCGGCATGGCGGCCAAGCTGCCCCTGGTGGAGGGAAGCACCGACACGGCCACGTTGATGAGCTACGGCTACGACCCGCAGCTGTCGGAGAAGAGCCCCTACCACGGCGCTCTGTACGCGGTGGTGGATTCGGTTACGAAGATTGCGGCCATGGGCGGCGATATTTCCAAAATCTATCTGTCCTTTCAGGAGTTTTTCGAAAAGCTGGGAAGCGACCCGAAGAAGTGGGCGCGTCCCTTCATGGCGCTTCTGGGCGGCCTGAAGGCCCAGAAGGAGCTTGAGATTGCCGCCATCGGCGGAAAGGACAGCATGTCCGGAACCTTTATGGACATCAGCGTTCCCCCCACACTGATTTCCTTTGCGGTGGCGGTGGGCAACGCAGGCTGGGTGCTTTCCCCCGAGCTGAAGAAAACGGACAGCCGCCTGGTGCTTCTCAGCGCGCCAAAGGATGCCTGGGGCGTAATCGACTTTGCGCAGTACCGGGCGAATATGGCCCGGGTGCACAAGCTGGCAAAGGAAGGAAAGATTTTAGCAGCCAACACCGTGGGCAAGGGCGGCCTCTTTATCTCCGCTGTAAAGATGGCCGTGGGCAACGGCATCGGGCTGCATCTCAGCGGGGCTGACGGGGCCAATACAGGCGATGGGCTGAATGCGTCCGGCGGATGCGACGCGGCAGCAACGGCGCAAAAGCAGCTGCTGGCCGCTGATTACGGCGCCCTGCTTCTGGAAATCGACAGGTCGCTTTCTCTAAAAGAACTGTTCGACGGCGTTACCTGGCAGCAGGTGGGAGAGACTGCGGCAGACGGTACGATCTGCGCTGCGGGAAGAACGTTCTCCGTGGAAGACATCATCCGGCGGTGGACCGAACCCTTAGAATCGGTATTCCCGGTGGAAACGGCGGACAACCGCAGCTGCGCCGGCGAAGCGATAGAAACCATCACTTTCCTGCAGAGGGCAGAGCGTCGGGCAGCCAGCGCGGATATGGTGCCTGCCATTAAAAACGGCAGGCCCAGAATCGTTATCCCGGCCTTCCCCGGCACCAACTGCGAGCTGGACAGCAAGCGGGCCTTCGACCGGGCGGGCGGCCAGGCGGAGATCTTGATTCTGCGCAATCAGAACGCGCAGCAGCTGAACGAATCCATTCAGTTGCTGGCGCAAAAAATCAAAGAAAGCCAGATCGTTATGCTGCCCGGCGGCTTCTCCGGCGGCGACGAGCCCGACGGTTCCGCTAAATTCATCACGGCGGTCTTCCGCAACCCGGCGGTTTCGGAGGCAGTGGCCGATCTGCTGGAGCGCCGCGACGGCCTGATGCTCGGCATCTGCAATGGCTTTCAGGCGTTGATCAAGCTGGGACTTCTGCCCGCAGGCAGCATTTCCACCACGGACGACCGCAGCCCCACGCTGACCTACAATAAAATCGGGCGCCACCAGTCCTGCTTGGTGAGGACGAGAATCGCCTCGGTCAAGTCGCCCTGGCTTGCCGGTGTTGAGGCAGGGCAGGTGTTTACCGTAGCCGTATCCCATGGGGAGGGGCGCTTTATCGCCGATAAAGAAACGCTGGATGCCTTAATGAAAAACGGGCAGGTAGCGACCCAGTACGTGGACCTGAATGGAACTCCCACCATGGATATCCGCTACAACCCCAATTTCTCCGCCATGGCGATTGAAGGCATCACCTCGCCGGACGGCAGAGTGTTCGGCAAGATGGGCCACTCGGAGCGCGTGGGAAAGAACCTCTACCGCAATGTAGAAGGCAATTACGATATGAAGGTATTCGAATCCGGCGTGGGCTATTTTAAGTAAACCACCGCAGGAGACTGCGGTTCACATAAGGCAGGAGCGCGGGCCAAGGCGTTGGCCTGCGCAGCAGATATGCAGAGATAAAGAAGCGAGGTAATACGAATGAAGGTTGCAATTATCATGGGAAGCAAATCCGACTATCCGGTGGTGCAGAAGGCCGAAGCCGTGCTTGCAGACTTTGGCGTGGAGTGCGAAACCCGGGTGATGTCAGCTCACAGAACACCTAAGGCGACAGAAGCCTTTGCTGCTTCGGCGGAAGCAAACGGCATCGAGGTTATCATTGCAGCGGCGGGGAAGGCGGCCCACCTGGCAGGAGTGCTTGCGGCGCAGACGCCCCTTCCGGTAATCGGAATTCCCATGAAGTCCAGCACGCTGGACGGTCTGGATTCGCTGCTGTCTACGGTGCAGATGCCCAAGGGCATTCCCGTAGCCACGGTGGCTGTGGACGGGGCGGAGAACGCGGCGCTTCTTGCCATACAGATATTGAGCGTAAAGTATGCAGAGCTTCGCCAGGCCATGAAGGAGTACAAGGCGAAGATGGAGCAGGAGATCATGGCCATCGACCGGGAATTTCAGAAGGAAAAATAACAGAAAAAAAGCAGGCGATACAGAAATCAGAAAAGGTGCCGGAGCTGGTAAAAAAGTAGAGGAGAACGAAAAAAATGGATAAGGAAAAACTTACATATAAAGACGCGGGCGTGGACACCAAAGAAGGGGAGCGCGCCGTCAGCCTGATGAAAGAGCACGTAAAAAAGACCTTCAATTCCAACGTGCTGACGGGGCTTGGCAGCTTTGGCTCGCTGTTCCGCCTGCCCTGCGAGGGCATGAAGGAGCCGGTGCTGGTAGCCGGAACCGACGGCGTGGGCACGAAGCTGAAGGTGGCGTTTTTAACCGACCGCCACGATACCGTGGGGCAGGACTGCGTGGCCATGTGCGTCAACGACGTGCTCTGCCAGGGCGCGATGCCGCTGTTCTTTCTGGACTACATTGCCACCGGCCACGTTCAGGCGGAAAAGGTGGCTGATATCGTAAAGGGCATCGCCGACGGCTGCGTTCTGGGCCAGTGCGCCTTAGTGGGCGGCGAAACGGCAGAAATGCCGGACTTCTACGGCGACGGCGAGTACGATATGGCCGGATTTGCCGTAGGCCTGGTGGATAAGGAAAAGATCATCGACGGCAGCAAAATTTGCGAAGGAGACGTCATCATCGGCCTTCCCTCAAGCGGCATCCACAGCAACGGCTATTCACTGGTGCGCAAGGTGCTGTTTGAGCGCATGGGTCTTTGCGTAGGCGATTACATCGACGAGCTGGGCGAAACCCTGGGCGAAGCCCTGCTGCGGCCCACGAAGATCTACACAGCAGCGGTGAAGGCGGTGCTGTCGAAGATGGAGGTCAACGGCATCGTCCACATCACCGGCGGCGGTTTTTACGAAAACATCCCCCGCATCATTCCAGAGGGGCTGGGCGTGGAAATCCAGGTGGGCACCTGGAGCGTTCCGCCGATTTTCCCCTACATCAAAAAAGCGGCGGGCATCGAAAAAGAAGATATGTTCGCTACCTTTAATATGGGCATCGGCATGATGATGGTTCTGCCAAAAGCGCAGGCGGAGGAAGCCATGGGCTATCTGAGAGAAGCGGGCGAAGCGCCGTCGGTCATCGGCAGAATCGTAGCGGGCGCAGGGGTCAGGCTATGCGAAAAGTAAATATATCCGTGCTGGTTTCCGGCGGAGGAACGAATTTTCAGGCGCTGATCGACGCCTGTGAGCGGGGCGATATCGACTGCGGACAGATCGTGCAGGTAATCGCAAGCAACGATGCGGCCTACGCGCTTACCCGGGCGAAAAACCACGGCATCAGAAGCCGGGTGATCGGCAAAAAGACCTATCCCGATTCCAGAGAGCGAACCGAGGCCATCATCGCGGCACTCAAGGAAGAAAATACCGGACTTGTGGTGCTTGCCGGCTACATGAGTGTGCTGGAAGCGCCTCTCATCGAGGCTTACCGCGGGCGCATCGTCAACATCCACCCTTCGCTGATTCCCAAATACTGCGGAAAGGGCTTTTACGGCGCGCGGGTGCACCAGGCGGTGCTTGCCGGCGGAGAAACCGAAAGCGGCGCTACGGTTCACTTTGTAGATGAGGGCGTGGATACCGGAGAAATTATATTGCAGAAGACGGTGCCGGTGCTGCCGGAAGATACGGCGGAAACCCTGGCGGCGCGGGTGCTGACAGTGGAGCACGAGATTCTGCCGCAGGCGGTGAAGCAGCTGTGCCGGAAGCTTTCCGCTTCCGACGGGCAGGAATAAGGACAGGAGGACCTATGGGCGGAGTATTTGGCGTCGTTTCGAAAAACGACTGCGTTATGGATCTGTTTTTCGGAACGGATTATCATTCCCATCTGGGAACCAAGCGGGGAGGCATGTGCGTCTACGACCGGGCGAAGGGTTTTGACCGGGCCATTCACAACATCGAAAACGCGCCTTTCCGGACGAAATTTGAGCGCGAGGTCAACGCAATGACCGGAATTATGGGCATCGGAAGCATCAGCGACGGGGAACCGCAGCCGCTGACGGTGTTCAGCCGGCAGGGACATTATTCCATCGGCACGGTGGGGCGCATCAACAACAAAGAGGAACTGGTGCAGGAGCTCATCGACAGCGGTGCGCGGCAGTTTATGGCCATGAGCGGAGGAGATATCAACAATACGGAGCTTGTAGCAGCGCTGATTTCCACGGGAAAGGATCTGGCGGCAGGCATCCGGCGGGCGCAAAAGCGCATCGACGGTTCGATGACGATTCTGCTTCTCACCGATGAGGGATTGTATGCGGCAAGGGATTTAAAGGGCCGCACGCCTCTGATCATCGGTCAGAAGGAAGAGGGCTACTGCGTGGCTTCGGAGTCGTTTTCCTTTGCCAATCTGGGCTATGCGCCCTGCAAAGAGCTGGGGCCAGGCGAAATCGTGCTTATGACGCCCGAGGGGCTTACTACGGTGCAGAAGCCCGCAGACACCATGCGCATCTGTACATTTTTATGGACGTATTTCGGCTATCCTCCCACGGTGTACGAGGGAAAGACCGTGGAAGCCATGCGCTACAGAAACGGCGCCAGCATAGCGAAGAACGACACTGTAGATAAGGCGCAGGTGGATTACGTGGCCGGCGTTCCCGACAGCGGCATTGCCCACGCGCTGGGATATGCCCAGGCTTCGGGCATTCCTTACGCCCGGCCGCTGATTAAATACACGCCCACCTGGCCCAGAAGCTTTATGCCGCAGAACCAGAAGGCCAGGGAGCTGATTGCGAAGATGAAACTGATTCCTGTGCCGGAGGTAATTGGCGGCAAGCGGTTTATCCTGGTGGACGATTCCATCGTCCGCGGCACCCAGCTGCGCGAGACCGTAACGTATCTGAAGGAAAACGGCGCCGATACTATCCACGTGCGGTCGGCCTGTCCGCCGATTATGTTTGGCTGCAAATACCTGAACTTCTCCCGCTCGGTCAGCGATATGGATTTAATCAGCCGCCGGGTAATCGCAGAGCTTGAGGGCGGCCCGGTATCGGATGAGGCATTGCAGGAGTACGTGGATTCGTCCACGCCGCGCCACGCTGCCATGGTGGAGCGCATCCGGGAGATTATGCAGTTCGACAGCCTGAAATTCCAGGAGCTTGCCGAAGCGCTGAGCGCTGTGGACATCCCCCAGTGTCAGCTGTGTACCTATTGTTGGAACGGAAAGGAATAGGAGGTTTACTTATGAGAGCATTGATCAGCGTTTCGGACAAGACCGGCGTTGTAGAATTTGCAAAGAAGCTTTGTGATTTAGGCGTGGAGATCATCTCCACGGGCGGCACAGCGGTAACGCTTGCGGATAACGGCGTACCCGTAACGGGGATTTCCGAAGTGACGGGATTTCCCGAATGCCTGGACGGCCGCGTAAAGACGCTGCATCCGGCGGTGCACGGCGGCATTTTAGCCATGCGGGAAAAGCCGGAGCACATGAAGCAGATCGAAGAGCTGGGCATCAAGCCCATCGACATTGTAGCCATCAACCTGTATCCATTTAAAGCGACTATTTTAAAGGAAGGCGTTACGCTTGCGCAGGCCATCGAAAACATCGACATCGGCGGTCCTACCATGCTGCGCTCCGCTGCAAAAAACCATAAGGATGTGGTAGTTGTCTGCGACCCGGCGGATTACGAAGCAGTGGCAAAGGAACTTGCGGAAACAAAGGCGGTTTCCTGCGAGACGAAATACCGCCTGGCGCTGAAGGTCTTCCAGCACACGGCAGCCTACGATGCCATGATTTCCGACTATCTGCGCCGCCAGATCGACGCGCCTCTGCCCGACCAGCTGACGCTGACCTTCGAGAAAAAGCAAGGGCTGCGCTACGGCGAAAACCCCCATCAGAGCGCTTCTTACTATCAGGAAATCCAGCCCGCGGCAGGCGACCTGGTGATGGCGCAGCAGCTGCACGGCAAGGAGCTTTCTTTCAACAACATCAACGATACCAACGGTGCGCTGGAATGCCTGAAGGAATTCAGCCAGCCGGCAGTGGTGGCAGTCAAGCACGCCAACCCCTGCGGCGTTGCTGTGGGCGACACCATTTTCGAGGCCTATCAGAAGGCCTATGCGGCAGATCCGGTGTCGATTTTCGGCGGCATCGTTGCAGCTAACCGTGCGATTGACGAAGCGACGGCAGTGGAAATCAATAAAATCTTCATCGAAATCGTTATCGCCCCCGACTTTACAGAAGAAGCGCTGGCCATCTTAACGCAGAAGAAAAACATCCGCCTGCTGAAGCTTCCGGCCATTGCAGAGCCTGTGGCAGAGGGCACGATTACCATGAAAAAGGTGGGCGGTGGCCTGCTGATTCAGGATGTGGATACCAAGCTGTACGAGGCGGAGGGATTAAAGACAGTAACGAAGAAAGCTCCCACAGAAGAACAGCTTGCGGACATGGAGTTCGGCATGAAGGTGGTAAAGCACATCAAATCCAACGGTATCGTTATGGTAAAGGGTGGAAAGACCATCGCTGTGGGCCCGGGCCAGGTCAACCGCATCTGGGCGGTGGAAAACTGCATTAAGCAGGCCACAGACAGCATCGAGGGCGCGGTGCTGGCCTCCGATGCCTTCTTCCCCTTCGACGACTGCGTCAGCGCAGCGGCATCAGCGGGCGTTGCGGCTATCATCCAGCCGGGCGGTTCCATCCGCGATGAGGATTCCATCAAAAAAGCGGACGAGCTTGGCATCGCCATGGTATTTTGCGGCATGCGGCACTTTAAGCACTAAACGATAGGACAAAAGCAGCGCCTGCTGTTGCCTGGCGCAGTCGGGAGGGTCTGTTGGAATCAGCGGCATCCGGGCGGGCGCAGAAACACCGGCGTTGCTTTTACCCAAGTGCGGCAGAAAGGAATACATATGAACGTAATGATCGTAGGCGGCGGCGGCAGAGAGCACGCCATCGCCTGGAAACTGAGCCAGAGCCCCCGCCTCGGGCGGTTATACTGCGCTCCGGGCAATGCAGGCATCGCTGCCGTGGCGGAGTGCCTTCCGGTGGGAGCGGAGGATATCGAGGGGCTCTGTGCGGCGGCAGAGGAAAAAGAAATCGACCTGGTAGTAGTGGGGCCCGAGGTTCCTCTGTCCATGGGGCTCGTAGACGCCCTCAACCAGCGGGGAATCCGCGCCTTTGGACCAAACTCCAAATGCGCGCAGCTGGAGGGCAGCAAAGCGTTTACCAAGGCGTTTTTAGCCCGCCATCAGATACCTACAGCGGGCTACCGGGAATTTACAGATCAGAAGGAACTTTTGGAAGCCACAGGGCTTTACGGTTATCCCATGGTGCTGAAAGCCGACGGCCTTGCTGCGGGCAAGGGCGTCGTTATCGCCGAAACAGAAGAAGAGGCGAAGAAGGCCATCGGCGAGATGATGGGCGACCGGGTATTTGGCAGCGCCGGAGATAAGATCGTGGTGGAGGAATACCTGCGGGGCGTGGAGGCGTCCATGCTCTGTTTTGTGGACCACAACGCCATCGTGCCCATGGAATCGGCCCAGGACTACAAGCGGATCTTTGACGGCGACAAGGGACCCAATACCGGTGGCATGGGCACGTACTCGCCCAGCCTGCTGTTCGACGACGGGCTGATGGAGCGGATTCGCGGGGAGATTTTAGAGCCCACGCTTCGCGGCTTCCAGCAGGACGGGCTGGATTTTCAGGGCGTGCTGTTCATCGGGCTGATGCTGACAGAGGAAGGGCCGAAAGTCATCGAATTCAATAACCGCTTCGGCGACCCAGAAACCCAGTCGGTGCTGGCGCGTCTGGAAAGCGACCTGCTGGACATCTTCGAAGCCGTAACGGAAAACCGGCTGGCGCAGCAGGAGATCCGCTGGAGTGCTCAGCGGGCCGTTACCGTGGTGCTGGCCTCCGAAGGCTATCCGGGCAGCTACCCCAAGGGGCGCGAAATTACTGGGCTTTCCGATGTGGATAGCGACGTTTTGATCTTCCATGCGGGAACGAAAGCAGAAGGCGGGCGCGTCCTTACCTCCGGCGGGCGGGTGCTGTGCGTTACCGCATTGGGCGCCACCCACGAGGAAGCGCGGGAAAAGGCCTTCGCTAACGTAGAGCGCATTCACTTCGAGGGAATGCAGTACCGCAGGGACATCGGGCTGATTCACAGGACGTAGCACGCGGGTTGGTTCGCAGGAGTATTGATGTTAAAAATTTGGGCATTGTAGCGCTGCACAAATTTTCTCTGTAAAAAGCGCCGCAGCGGCAGAAATAACTGTAGTTCTGTTGCTGTGGCGCTTTTATTTTTTGAATTTTCATATAGCAGCGGGTAGGAAGATGTAAGTGCAAGCGATATTTTCAGTTTTTCACAGTTACAGGAAAAAATATTTGTATCGCAGCGAAAAATGTGCTAATATCAATTATTAAGCAAGAAACCTTCCCTGTGCCTGTCCGGAGAGGGCGAAGCCTGCGGGCAGGCGCCTTTGGCGAGCGAGAGAGCGTTCGTTAGAGGCACAGCGCGCGGCAAAATCCGGAGGTGCAGGATTGGAAATATACGACATGCAGATTGGAGAGTGAAAGGTATGAACGAAAAATTAAAGGTAGGAGTGCTGGGCGGAACGGGAATGGTCGGCCAGCGCTTTGTTTCGCTTTTGGAGGGGCATCCCTGGTTTGAAGTCACCGTAATCGCAGCCAGCGCAAGAAGCGCCGGAAAGACCTACGAAGAAGCGGTAGGCGACCGTTGGAAGATGGATAGACCCATGCCAGAGGCGGCGAAGAAGATTAAAGTCATGGACCTGCACGATGTAGAGCAGGTTGCCGCTGGCGTGGACTTCGTGTTCAGCGCCGTGGATATGACAAAGGAAGAAATCAAGGCCATCGAAGAAGCGTATGCGAAGACAGAGACGCCGGTGGTTTCCAATAACAGCGCGCACCGGTGGACGCCGGATGTGCCCATGGTAATTCCGGAAATCAATCCGCAGCACTTTGCGGTAATCGAAGCGCAGAAGAAGCGGCTGGGAACCACCCGCGGTTTTATCGCCGTAAAGCCCAACTGCTCAATTCAGAGCTACGTTCCGGCGCTGACCGCCTGGAAGGAGTTTGAGCCCTGCGAAGTAGTTGTTACCACATATCAGGCGATTTCCGGCGCGGGAAAGACCTTTGCGGAGTGGCCTGAGATGGTGGAAAACATCATTCCCTACATCGGTGGCGAGGAGGAAAAATCCGAGCAGGAACCGCTGCGCCTGTGGGGTGCGGTAGAGGGCGACCACATCGAGCCGGCAAAAGAGCCGAAGATCACCTGCCAGTGCGTCCGCGTGCCCGTGCTCAACGGCCATACGGCGGCGGCGTTTGTCAAATTCCGCAAAAAGCCCACAAAGGAGCAGTTGATCGAAAAGCTGAGAAGCTTCGAGGGAATGCCCCAGAAGGAAAATCTGCCCAGTGCGCCGAAGCCATTTATCCAGTACATGGAAGAGGATAACCGGCCGCAGGTAAAAGCCGATGTGGATTACGGAAACGGCATGGGCGTATCCATCGGGCGGCTGCGGGAGGACAGCATCTACGATTTCAAATTCATCGGCCTGTCCCACAATACTGTGCGCGGCGCTGCCGGCGGTGCTATCCTCTGTGCCGAAGCGTTAAAAGCCCAGGGCTATATTCAGAAAAAGTAATCTGAGTTATCCAGCGTAAACCAAAACTGTCGTACAGCAATGCCATGCTTACGGCAGTTTTTATATTTTAAAAATGTGAAGCAGATAGAGGCTGCACACATGTTCCGGCGAAGATGGTATTTCGGACATGGGATAATTCGTTGTCGCATCTTGTCGAATATATGCGAAATAAAGAACTTGTGCCAAAAGGGAATCCGTGATAAAGTTAAAATACATAAAATAGAAATAAAAGTAAATAAATCCATATCGAGAATGGCAAGGGGAAGAAAATAAATCGCGCGCACTTCAGGAATGTTAAGAATAAGAAAATGTATATTTTTTTCATTGAGTCTGCGAGGGGATGTGATATACTTGAAGAAAACAAAGCAAAAGAAAAATAGACCATTCTTTCAAAATTCGCGAAGAAGTGGAAAAGCTGAATCCCATTGATGACTTGATGTTTCGCAAAATGGCTGAAGATTTGAGATTTTGCGAAGAAATCCTTCGCATATTTCTTTCCGATGCAAAGTTAATTGTGACCGGAGCAAATCCACAGTATGCACTTACGAACTTACAGGGGAGATCCGTCATTCTGGACGTTAAATGTATTCTGAGCGATGGCAGGCATGTGCTGATCGAGGTGCAGAAGGCGGACGACGACGATCACCAGAGAAGGGTTCGTTACAACAGCTCAGTCCTTACGGCAAATATTACCGATCCGGGAACTCGCTTTAAGGAGGTTCCCGATATATGCTCCGTATTTATATCCCGCTTCGATCCCTTTTGTGGCAACCTGCCGCGGTATCACATCCTGCGGAGCGTTAAAGAACTGGAAACGGTTGCGGATAATGGAACAGAGGAAATCTATGTCAATGCAAAGATAAACGACGGTTCCGATGTGGCGCAGCTGATGGAGCTCTTTGTAAAGGGCGATGTATACAACGACAAATTTCCGGTTACTTCCGGTATCAAGCGCCGCTTAAAAAAGACGGAGGAGGGGAGAAGGACAATGAATGAAAGCCTGAGACGACTGATCGAAGAAGAGCGCAACGAAGGCAAAGCCGAAGGAAAGTTAGAGATTTTATGCACGCTGGTAAAAAGCGGAGTCATTTCGCTTTCAGAAGCAGCAAAGCAGGTGGAAATGACAGAAGCGGGGTTTACAGCCAGGATGAACCGCGCCTGCCCTCCGGGCGGACGGGATCGCAGGCGGTACGGCAGACTGCGGCCCGTGGCAAAGCCAGCACAGAGGACTGTACCGGCGCATCAAAATGATTGAAGCCGCCAGGGCATCCGGCCGGATAAAGCGAAAACAAAACGAAGAAGAAAAAGAAAAATGCAGCGATCAGATCTTGAAAAAGCCCGATGCGCTGCATTTTTTATAACGATGTCCGCCTATTTGGTATAATTATCGAAATATCCCTGCACTAAGACGATGGGCGTACCCTTGTCGCCGGAGCCGGAAGTCAGATCGCACAGCGAGCCGATCAGGTCGGTCAGGCGGCGGGGCGTGGTGCCCTGGGAGGCCATCTGTCCCTTCAAGTCTTCGTCCTTGTTTCGGATGTAATTGGAAATCGCTTCTTTTAGCGCCTCACCGCGAAGGTCAGCAAAGTCGTTGTCGGCCAGATACTTCAGCTTTACCTCGTTGGGCGTGCCCTCAAGTCCCGGGGTGTAGGCAGGCGACACCACGGGATCGGCCAGCTCCCAGATTTTCCCCACAGGGTCTTTAAAAGCGCCGTCGCCGTAGACCATAACCTCTATGTGCTTTCCGGTGGCATCCTTTAAGCGGGTGGCCACATCGGCGACAAAGGCATCGCAGTCGCGGGGAAACAGTTTTACCGTTTCTTCCGTGGATTTGTTCGAACCCAAGAGCCCGTACAGGGGATTGAAGCCAGAACCGTTTACAGACGAGGTAAGGATATCCTCCAGGTTGAATACCGCCGAAGCGCCAGCCTGCCTCAACAGGCGTTTGGTGCGGGCGCGGGTATGAATATCGCAAGTCAGCACCTTATCCGTATAGGCGAGAATCGCTTTAGGGTCGTTGGAAAGGAGAATTTCCACCTCGGTGCCCTGCTCCCGAATCAGCTCCGTATAAAATTCCAGGTAATCCACACCAGTAAAGGGATGGAGTACGCGGCCGAACAGCCTGCGGTACTGCGCTTCGGTCAGAAGGTCCGCGCTGGGATTGATGCCTTTATCGTACAGCATATCCTCGTCGATCAGGTGGTTTCCGACTTCGTCCGCCGGATAGCTGACCATGAGAACGATTTTTTTCGCACCGCGGGCGATGCCTTTCAAACAGACGGAAAAGCGGTTGCGGCTGAGGATGGGGAAGATGACGCCGATGGTTTCGCCGCCAAGCTTCTGACGGACATCTGCGGCAATATCGTCGATGTGCGCGTAATTTCCCTGCGCCCTGGCGACCACCGCCTCGGTGACGGCCACCACGTCGCGGTCGCGGAAGGAAAAGCCTTCCGAAGCGCTGGCCTGCAACACGGAATCGACGACGATTTCCGCCAGATTGTCGCCTTCGCGGATGATGGGCGCGCGGACGCCCCGGGAAACAGTGCCTGTCATTCGTTCCATAATAATATCCAACCTTTCTCTATTCGGAGTGTCTTCGATTGGCAAAAGCGCGAGCCTCTGTCAGAAGCGAACCCTTCTGCCAATCGAGGATAATCTTATTTTACAGTCCTATTATACCGTCGGAAGCGCAGCAGCGCAACGCCGTTTTGAAAAACTTGCAGGAGACGGCTGTCGTAGCCTCTGGCGGCCATTGCCGGAAGGGTGCGGGGACTGTAAAACGCAGCAAGAGGAATGCACAGGAATTTCCAGTTGAAATGCTTTCTGCGGAAGGGCGGCATAACCGGAGTTACCGAAGGAAAATTCCGTGTACCCGCGTTCTTTTTTGGCGCTTTGCAAAAACAGCCGCAAGTGTTCCTGAACTTAAATTTGTTTCTCTGCGCTGTTGACAAATGATATGGTACAATATAATATATAGACATAATACATTTTGATACTTGCATACGCACACAGGTGGTTGTATACAAATACTAAAATGAACTATTCGGTATGCTAAATCATTACAGATAAGTATGAGGTGGGCTATGAGCGACAAAAAGAAGTTAGTCATCGGTGTTATCGGTGCCGATGTACACGCAGTAGGGATTCAGATTTTGTACCACGCATTCGAAGATGCGGGCTTTGAGGTAACAAATCTGGGCGTAATGGTATCGCAGGAGGAATACATCGCAGCGGCCGTAGAGACGGCGGCGGATGCCATCATCGTATCCTCCCTGTACGGTCACGGCGAACTGGACTGCCGCGGGCTGAGAGAAAAGTGCGACGAAGCGGGGCTTTCGGAAATCCTGCTCTACGTGGGCGGCAATATCGTCGTCGGAAAGCAGCCCTTCGACGAGGTGGAAGGCAGATTTAAGAAGATGGGCTTCGACCGGGTATTCGGACCGGGAACACCGCCGGAAGAGACGATCAAAGCATTGAAAGAGGATTTACACGTAGAATAGGCTGGTGACGCAGATATGAAGCCGATTTTAATGATCGATTTCGGAAGTACATACACCAAGGTAACGGCTGTGGACCTGGAAGGGGCGAGGCTGTTAGGAACAGCGTCCAGCTACACTACCGTGCAGACGGATATCAACGACGGCCTGAACAACGCGCTCAACCTCCTGTCGCAGAAGATCGGGCAGCTGCAATACGAAAAGCGCTACGCCTGCTCCAGCGCTGCCGGCGGATTGAAGATGGTAAGCTGCGGGCTGGTTCCGGAGCTGACGGCAGAGGCGGCGAGACAGGCTTCGCTGGGCGCTGGCGCCAAAGTGCTGCGCGTGTATTCCTATCAGCTGACCGAAGACGATGCAGAGGAGATTCAGCAGCTTGCGCCGGACATCTTCCTGCTGACCGGGGGCACCGACGGCGGAAATAAAGAAAACATTATCGAAAACGCGAAAATACTGGCGGGAATTCCGCTGGACTTTCCCATCGTAGTGGCGGGAAACCGCACGGCGGCCAGAACCTGCGAACGGATTCTGACAGAGGCGGGAAAGCAGGTGCACGTCTGCGAGAACGTGATGCCGAAATTCAACCAGTTGAACATCCTGCCGGCACAGGCCGTGATCCGCGAAATCTTTTTGGACCGGATCATCAAAGCGAAGGGATTATCGCAGGCAAGCCAGCTGATTTCGGGAATTATGATGCCGACACCTGCGGCAGTGCTTGCCGCCATGGAGCTCTTATCCCGCGGAACGCAGAAGCAGAGCGGACTGGGACAGCTGATCGCCGTCGATGTGGGCGGGGCGACCACCGACATCTACTCCATGAGTGAAGGCGAGCCCCAGAGGGTAAATACCGTTGTCAAGGGATTGCCCGAGCCCTATGCCAAGCGCACGGTGGAAGGCGATATCGGCATGCGCTACAGCGCCTCCGGCATCGCAGAGGCTGCTGGCATGGCCAACATCTGCCGCCTGTCGGGGCTTTGTGAGGCGCGGGCAGAGGAGCTGCTTTCGCAGATTACGCAGCATACGGATACGCTTCCCGAAACGCAGGAACTTGCGCAGCTGGACTTTGCGCTGGCGTCTTTAGCGGTAAAAACCGGCCTGATGCGGCACGCGGGCTTTGTGGAAAAAGCCTATACGCCCTGCGGCGAAACCTGGGTGCAGACCGGAAAGGATCTGAGCGCGGTGGATAAAGTCATCATCACCGGCGGCTCGCTGATTCACGCCGACCGGGTAGAGGAAATCGCAGCCTGTGCGCTGTACGATGCGGCGGAGCCTTCGTCGCTTCGACCGCAGCAGGCGGAGGTTTTAGTAGATACGCAGTATATTTTATCGGCGATGGGCCTGCTGAGCCAGTACGAGCCCGACATTGCCTTAACCATTATGAAAAAGGAGCTGACATCCCATGGAACTGCAAAATAAAAAACTGAGCAACGACGAGTTTTATACCATACAGAAAGAGATACTCACCCAGTGGCCCACCGGTGCGGGCGTCAACTTTGACGAGGCTGTAAAATACCATCAGAGCCTGCCGGAGCACAAGATCTTCGGAAAGAAGCTGATCAAGGCCAAAGAAGAGGGCAAGACGCTGATTCAGCCCAGAGCCGGCGTGGCGCTGGTCAAGGATCACATCGACCTGCTGACCTACCTGCAGGACCAGGGCGGCGCGGACCTTCTGCCCACCACCATCGACAGCTACACCAGACAGAACCGGTATAAAGAAGCCGAAAACGGCATTATGGAATCCGTGCGCGAGAGCAAATCCATGCTCAACGGGCTGCCTGTGGTCAACCACGGCGTAGACGCCTGCCGTCAGATCATCGACGAGCTGAACACGCCGGTACAGATCCGCCACGGCACACCGGATGCGCGGCTGCTGACGGAAATCAGCTACGCCGGAGGCTTTACAAGCTACGAGGGCGGCGGCATTTCCTACAACATCCCCTACGCGAAGAACGTGTCGCTGGAAAAGACCATCACCGACTGGCAGTACTGCGACCGTCTGACCGGAATCTACGAAGAAGCGGGCATTAGCATCAACCGCGAGCCTTACGGACCGCTGACCGGTACGCTGGTTCCGCCGTGTATTTCCCACTCCGTGGCCATCATCGAAAGCCTTCTGGCTGCCGAGCAGGGCGTAAAGAACATCACCGTGGGCTATGGCCAGTGCGGAAACCTGATTCAGGACGTAGCGGCTATCCGTTCGCTGGGCGCCCTGACAGAAGAATATCTCCATCGCTACGGCTATAACGACGTGGTAGTAACCACCGTGCTTCACCAGTGGATGGGCGGCTTCCCGCAGGACGAAGCCCAGGCGTTTTCCGTTATCTCCTGGGGAAGCACAATCGCGGCGCTGTCCAAGGCCACAAAGGTTATCGTAAAGACGCCGCACGAAGCCATCGGCGTACCGACCAAAGAAGCCAACGCTCAGGGCCTGCGCTGCACCAAGCAGATTATCAACATGCTGGGCGACCAGGAGCTGTCCAACACCAGCCACGTGGTACAGGAAATGATGATCATCTCCGCAGAGACGCGCTGCATCGTGGACAAGTGCTTTGAAATGGGCGAGGGCGACCTGGCCGTAGGCGTAGTGCGGGCGTTTGAGGCAGGCGTTCTGGATATCCCGTTTGCTCCTTCCAAGCACAACGCAGGAAAGATGCTTCCGGCCAGAGATAACGAGGGCGCTATCCGCATCCTCAACCCGGCAGGCGTTCCGCTGAGCAAGGAGCTGAAGGACTTCAACCGCGAAAAGATCGAAGAGAGAGCGCAGTTCGAAAAGCGCCAGGCGTCGTTCCAGATGGTAATCGACGACGTGTATGCCATCAGCAAGGGCCGTTTAGTAGGAAGACCCTGGAAATAAAGAATATGGCGGTCCGCCGCACATCCGCGGCGGGCCGGAACCGGATATAGAAAGCGACTTTCGGAGGACGAAACAACATGAAAATTCAAAAGGTAATTTGTGCAAAGGGCAGAACGGGCTTTTTCTTCGACGACCAGAGAGCCATTAAGAAGGGCGCAAAGGCAGACGGTTCTGCTTACATCGGACAGCCGGCAACGGCAGGCTTTACCGCTGTGCGCCAGGCGGGCGAAGCGATTTCCGTCATGCTGGTGTTAGAGGATGGCCAGATCGCTTACGGCGACTGCGCTGCCGTACAGTACAGCGGCGCCGGCGGGCGCGACCCGCTGTTTTTGGCCGCGGACTTCATTCCTGTGATCGAAGCTCACGTAGCTCCCGTTTTAGAAGGGAAAGAAATCTCCACCTTCCGCCAGATGGCTGCCGAGGTAGAGGCGGTAGAAGTGGGCGGCAAGCGGCTGCACACAGCCATTCGCTACGGCGTTACCCAGGCGATCCTGGATGCGGTTGCCAAATCCAAAAAGAAGATGATGTGCGAAGTGGTGGCCGACGAATACGGTTTGAGCCCGGAATACCGCGAAATCCCCATCTTTACCCAGTCCGGCGACAACCGCTACGACAATGCCGACAAGATGATTATGAAGGGCGCCAACGTGCTGCCTCACGCGCTGATCAATAACGTAGAGACGAAGCTGGGCAAGGATGGTTCCATCCTTTTAGAATATGTAAAGTGGTTGAGAGACCGCATTCAGCAGCTGCGCGCCAGCGAGGATTACGCGCCGGTGCTGCACATCGACGTATACGGAACCATCGGCATGGCCTTCGGCGTCAACAACTACAAAGAAATGGCCGATTACATCGAAACGCTGGTCGAGGCGGCAAAGCCGTTTAAGCTGCGCATCGAAGGCCCCATGGATGCGGAGGAGAGAGAAGCGCAGATGAAGGCGCTGGCCGGTTTAACGGCTGAAGTAGACCGCCGCGGCATCGACGTGGAACTGGTGGCCGACGAATGGTGCAATACACTGGAAGACATCAAGTATTTTGCCGACAATAAGGCGGGCCACATGATTCAGATCAAGACGCCGGACCTGGGCGGCATCAACAACATCGCCGAGGCGGTGCTGTACTGCAAGGAGAAGGGCGTCGGCGCCTATCAGGGCGGAACCTGCAACGAAACCGACCGCTCCGCGCAGATCTGCGTCAACCTGGCCATGGCGACTCAGCCGGATCAGATCCTAGCAAAGCCGGGCATGGGCGTAGACGAGGGCTACATGATCGTCTACAACGAAATGCAGAGGATTCTGGCGTGCATGAAGGCACGGTAAAGGCGCTGTGGCAGACATATGAAAGCGAGAGGACGCGGAAGGACGGAGGGCTTTCCGCGTCCTTCGGCTATGTGCAGGCAGTGGACGAATGCTCTTGCGGCTCCCGGACGGAGCGGGCAGTCCGCTGCGCTCGCGGAGATGATCTGCCGGCAGGGGTGGACCGTCATATTGGCGGGCTGGCGGTGCGGGCGTTGCTGTTTGAGGTCAGCGCCACGCCGAAGCCGGGCCTTGTAGACCGCGAAAACAGCGGGGCCCACGACGATATGGACTACGCCATGTTCCTGCACAGTGCCAATGCCCTGCGGGGCTGTTTCGAGCGCTGCGCGTTTCTGGGCATGCAGGAAGGCCTTGCGCCTGGCATTGAACAAAGCGGAGCCTCCGCAGCGCCATTGGATGCGTCAGGGGCATTTTTTCGAGAGCTGCGAAGCGCCGGCCTCGCCGGAGAGCAGCAGATGTATCGGGCCACCGGGGGCGTCAACACCCACAAGGGATTGATTTTTTCGCTGGGCATCCTCTGCGCAGCCTGCGGCTTTTCAGCCGTTCACGACATGGCAGCACTTCGGCTGCCGCAGCTGCAACGACAGAAGCAAAACGCAGGCTTCGATGCGGTTTTCCTGCAGGTGCTTTGCGCGCAGATAGCAAAGGGCCTGCTTTCCGGAGGTGAAGCGCTGCCCACTCACGGGCAGATGGTGCGGCAGAGCACGGGGCTTGCCGGCGTAAAAGGCGAAGCGCTGTCGGGCTTTGCTACAGCCTTCCGCGTAGGATTGCCGCAGCTGCGGAGGGCGCTTGCAGCGGGAATGCACATCAACGAAGCCATGGTGTACGCGCTTTTGCACCTGATGACAGCAACCGAGGACAGCAACGTAGTTTACCGCGGCGGCAGGCAGGGGCTTGCCTTTGTGCGCGAACGGGCTGGTGAACTCCTTCGGGCAGAGCCGTTCCTGTGCGAAAGGAGCCTTGCGTGCGAAGGGAATTTTTCTTGTGGAGAGCAGCTTTCGCAGGAGGAGCGCTCTTTAAGAAAGACCGTGGATATGGAGCCGGTGCGGCGTTTCGACCGGCAGTGCATCAGCCGGCATCTCAGCCCCGGCGGCAGTGCAGACCTGCTGGCGGTATCGCTGATGCTGCACTTTGTAACAGACGGATATATTCCCGACCGGGAAAGGCATATACTTTCGCCGGCCAGGGCATCAATAGAGAAAAAGGAGAGAACTATGATTAAGCAAAGAGCTTGTGCGGGAACGCTGGAATCCAGCGATATCTTTGTGGAGATCGAACCGGCTCCGGAGGGGAGCGGGCTGGCGCTGGACATTACCTCCGTTGTGTATACGCAGTTCGGAGAAGAAATAGAGAAGGTCATCCGAAAGACGCTTTCGGAGCTTGCGGTAACCGATGCCGCCGTTCGCGTCAGCGACCGCGGTGCGGTGGACTGCACCATCCGGGCCAGAGTGGAAACGGCGGTCCGCCGTGGGAAAGGAGAGGAATAACCGTGCGCAGAAGTATGCTTTTTCTTCCGGGCAACAGCCCCAACATTCTGCTGAACGCCGACTTTTTAGGGGCGGACAGCATCATTTTGGATCTGGAGGATGCGGTGGCGCTTACGGAGAAGGATTCCGCCAGAATATTGGTGAGAAATGCCATCCGCTCATTGAACTATACGCGGGAGGTCATCGTCCGCATCAATCCGGTAGACAGCCCCTACTGGCAAAAGGACTTGCAGCAGATCCTGCCGGTAAAGCCTGATATGATCATGCCGACCAAGGTCAGCTGCGCAAAGGATGTGGCTGTCGTGGCTGAGGAAATCAGCAGGCTGGAGGCGCAGTGCGGCTTTGCTGAGAACACGGTCAAGCTGATTCCTTTAATCGAGACAGCGCTGGGCGTGGAAAACGCCTACGAAATCGCTTCGGCGAGCCCGCGGGTGGCCGCGATTTTCCTGGGCGGCGAGGACTTTACCGCCGACATGCGCTGCAAGCGCACCAAAGAGGGGACGGAAATTCTCTACGCGCGCTCACGCATGGTGCTGGCGGCGCGGGCAGCCGGCGTGGATGTCTACGATACGCCCTGGACCGACGTGGAGGATTACGACGGGCTGATCGAAGACGCCAAATTCGCCAAGGGTTTGGGCTTTTCCGGAAAGTCTTCGATTTCCCCCCGCCACATCCCGTTTATCAACGAGGTATTCAGTCCCACGGAGGAAGAAATCCAGTACGCGAAGGATGTATTCGCTACCATAGAAAAGGCGAAGGCCGAGGGCAAGGGCGTGGTATCGCTGCGGGGCAAGATGATCGACGCGCCCATCGTAACCCGGGCGCGCCAGGTGTTGGAAGCGGCGGAAGCCATAAAAGGAGGACGGTAGCATGAGCAAGATCATCGCAAGCATTAAAGAAGCCATCCGGCAGTCCGGGCTTTCGGATGGGATGACGATTTCCTTTCACCATCACCTGAGAAACGGCGATATGGTGGCTGTCATGGTGCTGGATGCCATCGCTGAATTGGGCATCAAAGACGTCAACGTAAATATCAGCTCCGTATTCGACACCCACGGCCCCATGATCGAGCACATACAAAACGGCGTGATTACCGGCATCGAAACCGATTATATGGGCGGCGTCGTGGGCCGGGCGGTGAGCGAGGGAATTTTAAATAAGCCCGTAACCTTCCGCACCCACGGCGGGCGGCCCAGCGACATCATCAGCGGCAAATCCCCCATCGACGTGGCCTTTATCGCGGCGCCTGCGGCAGACTGCATGGGAAACTGCACCGGCAAGGTGGGGAAATCCGCCTGTGGTTCGTTAGGCTACGCCTTCGCCGACGCCATGTATGCGAAAACCTCCATCGTCATCACCGACAACCTGGTGGACTATCCGCTGATGGACTATTCCATCGCGGAAAATTACATCGACTATGTGGTCTGCGTGGACAAGATCGGCGAGCCCTCGGGCATTGTTTCCGGCACCACGAAGATTACAAAAGACCCGGTGGGTTTGGTGATCGCCGATTATGCGGCCCGGGCCATTGAAGCCTCCGGCCTTTTGAAGGACGGCTTCTCCTTCCAGACAGGAGCCGGCGGCGCTTCGCTGGCAGCGGCGAAATACCTCAAGGATATTATGATGAAACAGGGCGTAAAGGGAAGTTACGGCCTGGGAGGCATCACATCCTACATGGTGGATATGCTCAACAGCGGATGCTTTGAAGCGCTTTACGACGTGCAGTGCTTTGATCTGGATGCGGTGCGCTCCATCCGCGAAAATCCGAAGCACATGGAGGTAACGGCAGCGCACTACGCAAGCCCCACGGCCAAGAGCAGTGCTGTGGACAGCCTGGATGTAGTAATTCTGGGCGCGACGGAAATCGACACCCAGTTTAATGTCAACGTGCACACCGATTCCAACGGCTACATTATGGGCGGCAGCGGCGGCCACAGCGACACGGCGGCCGGGGCGAAGATGGCGATGATCGTAGCCCCCCTGTCCAGAGCCAGGCTGCCCATTGTCGTGGATCAGGTGCTGTGCAAATCCACGCCGGGAGATACCATCGACGTGCTGGTAACCCAGTGCGGCATTGCCGTCAATCCGCGCAGGGGCGAGCTTGCGGAGCGCTTCCGCCAGGCGGGGCTTCCGGTCAGGGACATCTGCGAGCTGAAGGACATGGCGCAGAGGCTAAACGGGACGCCGAAGAAGCCGCAGCTTTCCGACCGGGTGGTAGCAAACGTACTCTACCGCGACGGAACGCTTTTGGATACCATCCACGGCGTGCCAGCAAAATAAAAAAGACTGTTTCTATTGCGGGCAGGCGGCGTTTCGCCTGCCCGACGTGTTTTTCGCAAGAGGAAGGGGAAGAGACGAGCTATGATTTACGAACAAGAAATCGACATAACGAGAGCGGCGGAACTGCTTTCCCGCTGCGGGCTGACAGAACCTGCCGGCGTGGATTACACCGTGGGCCTGTTCGATGCGGCCGGCAGGCTGATCGCTTCGGGCAGCCTAAAGGGCGACATGATACAGGGCATTGCAGTAGACCCTTCCCGGCAGGGCGAGGATCTGACCGCCCGGCTGCTGACGCACCTGATCGGCCGGGCTTCCCAGCGTGGAATCCACTCGCTGTACCTGTTTACAAAGCCGGAGAAGGCAGTGCAGATTCAGAGCTTGGGCTTTCGGAGCGTAGCCGTCGCACGCCCCTACGCCGCGCTTTTGGAGTGGGGTGAGGGCGGCATCCGCAAGTACAGACAAGAACTTTCGCAGTGCAGAAGGCAGGCGCAGGAACGCCTGAGCCGCTGCGGGCAGAAGGCGGCGGCCCTGGTGATGAACTGCAATCCCTTTACCAGGGGGCATCGCTATCTGGTGGAACAGGCAGCAGGGCAGGCGGACATCGTCTATCTTCTGGTAGTAGAGGAGGACCGCTCTCTGTTTGCCTTTGCCGACCGCATAGAAATGGTGCGGCGGGGAACGGCGGATCTGCCCAATGTAGTCGTCCTGTCCGGCGGGCGCTATGCGGTATCGTCGCTGACCTTTCCCAGCTACTTTACAAAGGAGGAAAACCTGGCCCGGGCGCAGACTGCCATGGATGCGCAGCTATTTGCTTCGTGCATTGCGCCGGAGCTTGGGATAACGCTGCGCCTGATCGGGGAAGAACCGCTCTCGCCGGTCACTGCCGTCTATAACCAAACGCTGAAAGAGCGATTGCCGCAGGCGGGCATCGAGGTGAAGGAACTGCCGCGCATCGCGCACCTGGGAGCACCGGTCAGCGCCTCGAGAGTGCGGGCGCTTCTGCTGTGCCTGTGGGATGGTAAAGATTCCTTCGAGATTTTGGGAAAAGAGCCGGAACAGCAGGAGCTCTCTGCGCTGCTGCCAAAGACGACGATGGAATACCTGCAACAGCCGCAGCTGCAGCAGGAGCTTTCCCGCAGGCTGCCACAGAGGGAGGAGGACACCGCAAAAGGGGTAACGCTTGCCCAGGTGCTCGATGCAAAAGAAGCGCGCGCTCGGCATCAGCAGGAGCTTTTCGCGCGCTTTGGCGGCGTTCTCATCTCCTTTACGCTGAACGTTCCAGGCTCGGTAAAGAATACCCCTGCCTGCCGCAGGGCTCTGCAAAGCGGGATGGAGCAGCTTTCCCGCAGGTTTTCTGATATCGGGGCAGAGGTTCTCCATGAAGAATGCAAATCGTTAGAAACAGGGCCAGAGGGATATTTTTGCCTGAAAGAAGGAATACCGCCAGAGACGGTAAAGAGGGAGGCAATCGCACAGGAGGAGTGCGATCCTCTGGGACGGCTGTTCGATATCGACGTGCTGACGGCAGCAGGCGGCATCGAGCGCGGCCAGCTTTCCGCTGCCCCCAGAAAGTGTTTTTTGTGCGATAAGGATGCAAAGATCTGCGGAAGAAGCAGGGCCCATGCGCTGAGCGAGCTGACGGCAGAGGTGCGCAGGCGCCTGCGTGAAGCGGGGATGATGTACAGATAAGAGAAAGGGGTTAGGAGTGTTTTAAAATGATATCGGCCATTTCGATCAGCATCTGCTTCTGTGAAGGCGACAGCTTTTGAAACCGTTCGATAAAGTCATCCTGTAAATAATTATCATGTCCCGGAATCGAGCCGGTAACCAGCTCTGTGATATCGCAGGAGAGAAAGCTGCAGATTTCGGACAGCGTATCCAGATTGATTTTGGTAATGCCACGCTCCAGCTGGCTGATGTATCCCACGGTTACAAACAGCGCTTCCGCCATGTCTTCTTGCGTTTTTCTAGAAGCTCGCCGTTTGGCTTTGATGCGGGCGCCGATACTTTTGTAGTCTACGCTCATGGTTGTGTACTCCTTTACCTACTTAGTTTAATGGCTAACAGGTATAGTTTGCACACAGTAATAGGTATATATTTATCTTTTACTATTGATTTTTGCTGGCAAGCTGGTATAATAAAGAAGTCAGAGGATGATGGAATGCATCATCAACTGTAAACACACACACAGGAAAAAGGGCTGCTGCTTTCCACGGTAAACGCTGGAAGCAGCGGCCCTGCTTCTTTTAAAAACACCCATTCAGACAAAGGCAAACTGCAGCTTTAAGTATCCATCATCGCAAGCCAGGTAGCGCAGTTTCAGGTGCTGAAACGGAAGAGAAGAAGCGACGGGCAACAAGTCCAGGTTGGCCGAGAGCACGGAGCCATCGGCGGTGATGCCAGGAAGCTTTCGGGAAAAGGCGCTGAACAGCTGCGAAAGAAATCCCCGGTTGCCGGCAAACATCTTGAGCATAAGCGCCTGCGCAGGGTTTCCCAGAGAGCGCACATCCTCGCGATACCGGGCGCGCAGAAGGTGAGAGCCCGGTTCGAACTGCAGGCTTTCTACGGAGAACATCAGCATCGCATGGAAGGGTCCGGCCTGCTTGGCACTGCCCCTGGCATCGATGAAAATCATATTGTTGGCAAAGGAAATCTGAAATTGGTGCAGGAAGGGAGAGGCGGCGCTGAGAAGCACCGGTGCAAGCTGCCGGTTGAGCACATCTTCGGAAAGGCAGAGCAGCCCGCTTTCCAGGTCTTCAGCGCGCAGGCTGCCTAACAGCGCGCAGAGCAGCTCCCGGTTTCTCACCGCCTGCCCCATCCAGTATTTTATCGTTTTATCGTTCATAAGCGCTCCAATCTGCCGCAGATGCGGCTTACAATGCGACCGTAAAATCTCGATTACCATTCTATCATACTTTTATCGAAAAGGAAAAAGACGAAAAATATTGCGGACAGCAGGGGATTCTTTACGGGAAACAGGGATTATTTATAAAAATTACGCCGAAAGTGACTAAAAATGATTGAGGTTGCACGAATACGGTGTTATAGTAAACATACAGGCAAGGAGGGGATAGACGTGCTGGCAGAAGAACGCTTTTCAATGATTTTACAGCTGCTGAAAGAAAAGAGGACCGCGACCGTAAGCGAGTGCTCGGAGATTACAGGAGCGTCGGAAGCCACGGTGCGCAGAGATCTCAACCTGCTGCATAAGCAGGGGCGGCTGATCAAGGTACACGGCGGGGCTACGATTTTAGACAATACCTTTGTCATGGGGGAAAGAGATGTTTCGACGAAATCACAGTTGAATGTAGAGGAAAAGAAGAGAATTGCCGCCTATGCGGCGCGGCAGATCGAGGAGGAAGATTTTGTCTTTTTAGACGCGGGAACAACGACGCTTTACATGGTAGAATATATTGCAAATACCAATGCGGTATTTGTTACCAACGGCATCGAGCACGCCCGGCGGCTGATGGAAAAGGGCGCACGGGTTTACGTCGTCGAGGGCCATCTGAAGACCGGAACGGAGGCGATTACGGGAAGCCAGACCGTGGACTGCATGATGCGCTATAATTTTACCAAGGCATTTTTGGGGATGAACGGCGTTTCGGTCAGGGCCGGATATACGACGCCGGACCCGGAAGAGGCCATGGTAAAGATAACCGCTTTAAAAAAATCCTATATTACTTACGTTTTAGCCGATCACAGCAAGTTCGGCAAAGTATCGTCCGTATCGGTGGCACCGCTTTCCGGCGCTTCCATCATCACTGACCGTCTGATCGACGGGGTATATCGCGAGCACACCGCGGTTCGGGAGGTAAGCGATTTATGATCTACACGGTCACGTTCAACCCGGCGATTGACTATATCGTTCAAGTCGGAGATATGACGCTGGGAGCGACCAACCGGACGCAGCAGGAAGACTTACAGTTCGGAGGAAAGGGAATCAACGTATCTGCGGTGTTGCACAATCTGGGCGTAGCGAATACGGCGCTGGGCTTTGTGGCAGGCTATACAGGCGAGGCGATTGAGCAGAGAATGCAGGAATTGGGGATTTCTACGGATTTTATTCACCTGGATAACGGAACGACACGAATTAACGTAAAGATCAGGGGAGAGGGCGAAACGGCGATCAACGGCAGGGGGCCGGACATCCCCGCAGAGGCGGTGGAGCAGCTGATGGAAAAGCTGGACCGCATCTGCGACGGCGATACGGTCATCCTGGCGGGAAGCGTTCCCGTTTCCACGGCTGACGACATCTACGAGCGCATTTTAAAACGGCTTTTGAATAAGAGGGTGCGCACCGTTGTGGACGCTGCCGGAAAGCTGATGGAAAACGTGCTGAAATACAGGCCGTTTTTAATTAAGCCCAACCTTTCGGAATTGGGGCAACTCTTCGGCCTGGAGCTGGAGCAGACGCAGGAGATCATCAGCTGTGCGCAAAAGCTGCAAGAGCGAGGCGCGCGCAATGTACTCGTCTCTTTGGGTGGCGAGGGCGCGCTGTTGTTAGATGAGGAGGGGATGGTTCACCAGATCGGCGTTCCGCAGGGGAAGCTGAAAAGCTCCGTAGGCGCGGGCGATTCCATGGTTGCGGGATTTATCGCCGGATACGAACAGAGCCAGGATTATGACTTTGCGCTGCGCATGGGGGCAGCGGCGGGGAGTGCGACGGCGTTTTCGCCTACGCTTGCGACCCGGGCAGAAATAGAGACATTATTGTCGGTGTTTTCGCGGCAGCGCGAAAAGAACCTTTAATTTCATTCTTCAGTGTGGTATAATGTCTACACCCGGTGATTGCCACCTGCGCTCACCTGCGGTTCGCTACGCTGTCCGTTTTGCCA
>CATJIF010000206.1 GCA_949740445.1 uncultured Peptostreptococcaceae bacterium
CTGCTCGGTTTTTAAAAACCGATGAACCAACCCCAGCGCTTCTTCGTATTCTCGCAGGGACTTTTCTGCCTTTTTAATGGCATCGTGCACGCCCTGGCGACTGATACCGTACTGCTGCGCAATTTCCGACAGCGAACAGTCCTCTTCGTAATACGCCTTCAGAAACAGGCTCTGCTTCTTTGGCAGCAACCCTCCGTAAAAGCCGCAGAGCATGCTGATTTCGATGAATTTATCAAACATACTGCTCTTCCTTCTTTCACACAAAGAGTATCATAGCACAGGAAATTCAGACTGTCAAGTTTTTTTACTTAACAGCCTTTCTAAAATAAAAAACGGTTCTGGCAGATCTGTGAAACCGATGCTTCTGCAGCCGCAGCCAAGGCTGTTTCAACGCTGCCAGCGCAAACAAAGGCGCACTGTTTTTAATGCGGCAGCAAAAAACACTGCTTCCAGCGGCAAAACCCGAAAACTGATGCGGTAAGCCAGTACAGCACTTTTGTTATCTGGACTCTCTACTGCAACGCCCTTCTGCTTTTCTTTCTTAACGACAGACACCCTTTTCCGCTCTTTTCCATATGCTGTACCATAAGCAGTGCAGCCGGCCGGTTGCCTGCAAAATTTTATGAAAGAAAGGATGGATACCATTGAATATATCCGATACATTGCGGGCGATGCACGGTTTTCCTTGCGCCGCACCGATGGCGGCTGGTGAACCGCAGCCGCTTCCTACGGTTTTAGAAGCGTCGGGCGTACCGGCAGTCGAAACAGCGGCGATTTCCGGAACTGAAGCGCTGGACCGCCTGCCGCTTGGCATTTCCTATGTGCCCATGCAGAGCTGGAGCACTCCCTACGACGGCTTGCAGGCGTTGAGCTCCGGAACCATTTTCCCCGAGCTGAACCTGCCGTTTTGCGGAAGGAGGCTGAGCAAGTAATGGCTATGACCGAACAGCAAAATATGATGCGCCGCCTGCAGGTACAGAGCTTTGCCATCGACGATATCAAGCTGTATCTGGATACGCATCCCGACGATGTCAATGCGCTGGCGTATTACCATAAATATTGCCACCTGCAGCAACAGACGATGGAACAGTATGTGGAGCGCTTCGGCCCTCTGAATATCATGCAGGTAGAATCCGACAGCAGATGGACCTGGGTGGATACGCCCTGGCCGTGGGAAGGGACGGTGTAACCGATGTGGACGTATGAAAAGAGATTGCAGTATCCGATTAACATTACAAAGCCCGACGCCATGGCGGCGAAAATTATCATTACACAATACGGAGGCCCAGATGGCGAGCTGGGCGCTTCCATGCGCTACCTGTCGCAGCGCTACAGCATGCCGTATAAAGAGCCGGCTGCGATTTTGTCGGATATCGGTAGCGAGGTGGCAAAATGTTCTTTGCTACTGCCGCTTTTTTTACCGGGGTTTCCTGGTAATTTTGCCAGCATATAAGACCACTTATAAGGAAGCAGATTTAAGTATATCTCGATATTCTCCCGGCTATGGACAACAATCTTCTCCACAATGTTTCGGTAAAAAGTATCGTCCTGCTTTTCTCCCGAAGCCAATGCACGGATTGTAGCGGCGATGTCTGCCATCATTTCTTCCTGATTGGCAGTAATCTCTTTCCGCTTCTGAGCCTCTTTGATCCGCTGTTTCAGATTCTCCATGTCCGTATCATAACGCTCCGACATCCGGCGGTATTCGTCTTTGGAAATGTCCTGCCCCA
>CATJIF010000207.1 GCA_949740445.1 uncultured Peptostreptococcaceae bacterium
CGCACAGAAGAATGCGAAAGACGGCATCTCTCTGGTGCAGACTGCAGAAGGCGCGCTGACGGAAGTTCACGATATGTTAAACCGCATGGTAGAGCTGGCTACTCAGTCTGCTAATGGCACCTACGACAATACGACCGACCGCGTCCAGATGCAAAAGGAAGTCAATCAGCTGTTGGATGAGATCAACCGCATTGCCGACAGCTCTAACTTCAACGGCATTAACCTGCTGGATGGCTCTCTGGGCCTGAACAAGGACGCGTTCACGGTTACTTCTGCTGGTTTCCAGGAAGAGAGCGCTATCGCTGGCTTGTTTGGCAATCCTCCTACGGCAGGCGATACCAAGATCACAAATACTATCCTGCACACCGACGCCACCAAGGGTGTGAAAGGTTCTTTCACCTTGGATTTCAGTCAGATCCTCAAGAAGGCTGCTGCTGGTGCAAATGCTACAGTCGATGTTAAGGTTGGTACCCTCACAGCACAAAGCATTGCAGCCGCTGATGCTACCACAGACCTGGATGGTAAAACAATTGTTACAAAATTGATAGGGACTGGTGGTGCCCTTGAGGGCGGCCTTGTTATTAAGGCTGACGGCACCATGGCCAAGGGGCAGGGCTATACGACGCAGGCTGTGGGAGATGTGCTTTATACAGCCACCAACAATAACAATGGTACTGTCACCTTCAGCCTGGATAGTATCTGCACAACTGCTAACGCATGGAATACTGTTGGTAACACTGATGCCGACTTGGCGAAGTTAGCGGCTATTAAAGATGCCGCTGTAAACGCTAACAAGCTGAACTTCGATGTTTCTGTAACAAATAACGCCACTGGTGCTGGTGCCCTGACCGGTACTGAAAACGTAGCTGCCACTAATATTACTGCCACCGTGAAGGCGGAAGCTGGCAAGCTGGCTAACTTCGTTCTGGATATCGACGTAACCAAACTCCAGGATGGAATGAAGCTCAAAGTGGGCGATAAGGAAGTTACTGTGGCCTTGGGCAAGGACAGCGCTTATAAAGGCGAGACCAGCAAGCTGGACCTGACCGATTTGGAAGCCGCTGATCTGAGCAGCAAAAAGGTCGATGTTCTGGACCGCATGAGCGCTGCGTTGTCTGGCAACGGCTACTTCACTGTCGGTCAAAGCGCTGACAACAAGCTGACCTTCTCCGAGCTTGCCGACGGTGCAGGCAATAGCACTGTTACCACTGCAAAGCAGGACAATCTGACCTCTGTTGACAAGATCAAAGCCCTGTTCTCTGCCAAGATGCCTGAGAGCAATGCCAAAACCAACGTTAAAGTGACCGCTGATAAACTGGTTGAAGGCAACACCCTGACCGTGGGCAATAAGAAATACGTGTTCACCAAGGACACCACGCAGACTGCACCCGCTGGCACCACCTATATTGATATCAACAACGCGGTCAACGGCTTGCAGGCAGCACTGACCACCGATGGACACAGTGCTGCTGTCAACGGCGACACTGTGACAATCACCGCCGCCAGCAAGAATGATGCTGCTGCCACTGTCCTGGGCAAGGGACTGACGCTGCAGATCGGCGATACTGCAGACAGCTACAACCAGCTGAACGTGGCTGTGCAGGATATGCACACCAACTCCCTGGGCATCAAGGACCTGAAGATCAATACCGAGGAACTGGCTCAGGCTGCCACGGATAAGATCAAAGCCGCCATCAACACCGTATCCGATGTCCGCGGTACGTTGGGTGCTACCCAGAACCGGTTGGACCACACGATCAACAACCTGAGTGTAATGACCGAGAACATCCAGGATGCCGAATCCACCATCCGCGACGTAGACGTTGCCGAAGAGATGATGGCATACACCAAGAACAACATCCTGATTCAGTCTGCCCAGGCTATGCTGGCGCAGGCCAACCAGGTACCGCAGGGCGTTCTGCAGCTGCTCCAGTAATTGGTGTACTCATAAGCGCATTGTTTTCGAAACAAACCGCATAAAATTCAGAGGTGAGCTTCGGCTCACCTCTGTTTCTGTCAAAAGAAGTAATATTCCATGCAGGAGCCTGTATGAAGCTGCTTGCCGCATGTCGGGCAACCGGCAATTCGAATATTTATTATAGTAAAGAAAAGAGAAGGGAAGTTTCTTCGAAGCATGGAACAGAGAGGAACCTGCCGTTGCGAACTTCTATAAACAATAATAGAAGGTTATTGCTTGTGTAAATCCATCAGAAAAGAACGAAGAAATCAAAGAATAGCGAAGGATTGTATGCAAAGTCGAAAAAAGTTGGAAAAGAGGGTTGACAGCAAAGGAAAGGTTTGGTA
>CATJIF010000208.1 GCA_949740445.1 uncultured Peptostreptococcaceae bacterium
GATCTCTAAAATATCCCGCTTTTCTGCTCCGGAGGCCGTTGGAATTGCGAACAAAATCTGGTCGATCTTATACTTTTGTGCCGCCTTCATAATGCTCTCGCGGCCACCCACAATCGGCACGCCTTCCAGCAGGCGATGCCAGGTGTTTACGTTATCGTCGATTACGCACAGCGGCTTTGCCACTGACTGGTTGGAATTGTTCAGCTCGCGGAGGATCATCTGCCCCGCCGCTCCCGCGCCGATGACCATAGCGTTGTGCGCAGCCCTGCGGTTCCGTTCTCTGCGGGTGCGCTCCAGGAGGACATACCGGTAAGAAAAGCGGATGGCGACTACCAGGGCCATCTGCGTTACTGCACCTATAATATAGTAGGAAATGGGCATGCGGCTGATGAACAGCGACATTCCCACAACGTGAACAATGGTGGTTACCACTGAGGCGGCCAGCATGCGGTTCAGCTCGCGAAAGCTCGCAAAGCGCCACAGGCTGTGATACAACTGCAATTTCTGAAACAGCAGCAAGGCAATGATTGTATATATGGGGGCAAATTTCACAAACGCGTCCAGATACCCTTGCGGAATGTTGGAAAAGCGCAGGTCAAAGCGCAGCCAGAGACCGAAGAAATACGCAAAGTTGATGGCTAATCCATCGTACAGGCGCAGATACCAGGCGATGATTTTCCAATGCTTTGTGCCAGATTTTTCCTTCTCGATGGAATTTGCTATCCTCTGTTCCTTTATGTAAGGCTGTGTCGTTGCTTCTTTTTCAGTTTTGATGTACTTGTTCATATCCTTTTCCCTTTCCGTCAGATTTGTACACACACAACGACAAATTTCTTTCACTGATGATTATCTTACTTGCAAAATTTATAATGCTTTAACGCACTTTATACAATTCGTCAATTCGAATTGTTTTTCCGTGTTTTCCTTAAAAGTAATGGACAATTACTGAATACATTTAAGGTTCGACGGCTCTCATAGCTTTTGTCCCTAAAATACTTTTGCGTTGAGCCTTTCAGACGAATAGCGCCAAAGCATACGTTTCTTAACTGTATAAAACTATTTATATTTGTTCTTTAATAATTTTATTTCGAATTACTGCCCTATAAGAAACCTTTCAATATCTTTTTTGATTTTAACTTTCTTTTTCTTTTGCCTTTTATATAGTAAAACAATAGATTTCAATTTTCTTTTCGTTTTTTCCAATCCTGCTATTGTAAGTATTCTTTATTACCCGTCTATGGCACAGTAGGATTTCTCATAATCCTATATCTTGAACCCATGGTTTACAGCGATTTTCATATTTACTCAAGCGATATATCGCTACATAGCCTATTGAAAAAGATACATTTTCTGCTTATGTTTTTTCTATCTGTAGAATTCCCGACTAAGCGCATGCGATATCGAATACATATCTTAACTATATAAATTCATTTTTCTTGTTTTCTTTAAAATTCTGTTTTGATCTGAATTTCTACTCTTTACTATTTATATCTTTATACAAATATATTACATGTATTTGTTATATATTGATCGGCAAACGCGCCTAATGTTTGTTATGCGCTGCCGTTTCTTTCTTCTTTGCTTGCAAACAGACCGAATACTTCCCAACACTTTTTATTGTTTTGCGAATGAATATTTCGTTTTTACTATCCAGTATTTTCAGGTTAATCCACAATCATCTATAAAAGTGTAAGCGTATAATAGAAGACATATTTTCTTTTAAAGCTGCGTAGTTTGTTAGTCCTCAGTATGTTGGAAGACCAAAATTATAAGAGCGTAACGAGACTACATATTTTACTTGGAACAGCTACATGCTTATATCTGAATATAATCTACAATCGCAATCCATAACCCGTTCGTCAAATATGCTCTCAGTTGTCTCTATATTCGTATCTCACTTACCTGTTAAAGGCGAATCTGCGCTTGTACCTCTACCCCATGTAAATGAGAGGTTAGCAGTCTATTCTCGGGCCGTGCATTTACATCTCTTAAGAGCAGCAACCATCTGATCTCATAGTCGCTTTCTTAACCGCCCTACTTCACTTCAGCACTGCCTGAAACTGCGCATACACTTCGTTGTACCGCGTCTGTTTCTTATTCTTGTATTCGCTGCGCAACTGGCTGATGATCGCATCCGCATCGCTTGCGGATACTCCTTCCTCTACTAAATCGCTTCTCAACTCTGAAAGCA
>CATJIF010000209.1 GCA_949740445.1 uncultured Peptostreptococcaceae bacterium
TGCCGGTAACCGATAAAGCTTTCAATATTCATCCTTACTGCTTAACATCTTTGTCGCAGCTTCGATCGGATATTCGCGGCATTCCCGAACCGAACCCCAACAGCTGCCATCCGGCAGACCTTTCGAAGATCCAGATGATTATCGTTCCCGGCGTGGTCTTTGACCGCCACGGCGGCCGCATTGGCTTCGGACGAGGCTGCTACGACCGTTTTCTTCCCCTCCTAAAAGAAGATACCTGTATTGTGGGCCTGGCCTACGAATTTCAGGTGCTTCCTCGCATACCTCAGATGCCTTTGGACTATCCCATGCAGCTGATCGTTACCGAGCAGGGCGTAATCGCTGCGGAACGCTGAATGCGCCCGTACCTGCAGGTTCGGCCCCTGGCCGTCGGCCTCAGAGGCACAGCTTCTCTGTCAGCTGCGTCAGCCCGGCATTCAGTTTCGACCGGATCTCCGGCTGTGCGGCGAACATTACCCCGCCGTATTCTGCTGCATACAGCTCGCGCCTGGGAATTTCGGGCAAGCGCACCGGATTTGCCCTGCTGCCTAACAGGCGTTTCAGCTCGTTGGCAGGCAGGCGCTCATCGCAGCGGTTGACGACCCAGCAGACCGGCTTTTTCCACATTTTTAAGCGATACAGCCGTTCGTAGCCCCGCAGCAGCCGCGACGGCAGCGGATCGATCACCGCTACCACGCACTCCATATCCTCTAACAGATAGAACAAATCCTCCGACTGGCTCGACGAAAAATCAAAAAGGCCCAGCGCTCCGGGTGCGCTGTAAATCATTTTTACGGCCCGCCCCCGTTCTAAAGGGTCGCTGCTGGTATCTCCCGGCGTTCGCAGCAGCCAGTTGATGCCGCTGTAAGGGTTTTCCATTCGCTCCAGCCTCCCTTCGTTATGCAGGCAGTTCCAGTACGATGCTATCTGCCGGCTGCGAAACCACTGGTCGGCGCACAACTGGTCGTACATGCCGCCTGTCCCTAATTCCGCCACCGTAATGCTGCCGGAAAGCCGACGCTCCCGATGCGCCTCTCCCCTTGCTATATGCACGGCCAGCGCCGCTGTGACAAAGCCAGCCCCCGCCCCCTCCGTTGCCGCTACAATCCCAATCCGCTTCATCGTCTCTTCCTCTATCCCTTTCTGCCTCTATATTCAATTTCCTTATTTTGTAATTTTCTCAATCATAGCACACATGTTTTATTTTGTAAATATGTAATTTTTTTCTTTTTATCTCCATTCCTTCTTTCAGCTCTCCATTTCTTTTCTGCATTTTTCGCGCAAAAAACCGCCGTCAGCGGCAAATTTCCCTGTCTTTGCTGCTACGGCGGCTCTTTTTTCTACTGCAATATGTGTATGAATTTGCTGTTTGTGCGTTTGATCCGTACTCGTCTTTACTTTTTCTTTCCCATGTAGCGCAGGATGTAGAGGAACAGATTGATAAAGTCCAGATACAGCTGCAGCGCTGAGAAGATCGACGCTTTTTTCGCCATTTCGGGATCGGCCCCGAAAGCCGCATGATACACTTTAATCTTCTGTGTATCGTAGGCTGTATAGCCGAGGAATACGGCGATTCCCAGCAGGCACATAACTCTCTCAAACTGTGCCAGCTGCAAAACGAATTTGGACAGCACTTCGAAAACGATTAAAATAATCAGTCCGGTCATCAGTACGTTTCTGATGCGCGATAAATCAATCTTTGTCGTATAGCCTACCAGTGCCATCACGCCGAAATATAGCGAAGCGGAAGCAAACGCCATCACTAAACTGGTGAGATCATAAATCAGAAAATAAACGCTGAAAACGATTCCGGTCAGCGCTGCATAGGTGAAAAACATGCCTCGCGCCATCCCCACCGACATGCGTTCGATGCGGCTGGTTAAAAAAATCACTACGCCCAGCTCTGCCAGCAACAAAATCAGCGGTGCATACGGTACCATAAAGACGTAACGGATGGAGCCGGTCGCGTATCCGAACAGGGACACCGCAAAGGTAACCATCAGCCCCAGAAACATCCACGCAAAGGTTTTGGCTGTATATTTGTGCAGCGGCTCTAATTCTCTGCGCTCCTGAACACCGTATAAACTCTGTTCTAACTGATCCATAAAAAA
>CATJIF010000210.1 GCA_949740445.1 uncultured Peptostreptococcaceae bacterium
AAGAAATTTGTCTTTGATGGTAGAAAGTCTTGCTAAGGAGAAACAGCTCGGATACAATAGTTTTAAGAAGTGAAGGGAGGCAGAAGAAAATGCTGCAAAACAAAAAGATACTTCCGGTAGGCGTGGAATCGTTTGAAAAGCTGATTCAGCAGAACTACTACTATATAGATAAAACAGATTTTATCCGTCAATTGTTACAATGGCGCGGAGAAGTCAACCTGTTTACCCGGCCCCGTCGCTTTGGAAAATCGCTGATGATAAATATGCTGAAATCCTTTTTCGAAATTGGAAGCGATGCGTCTCTATTCGATGGCCTTGCAATTACTAAAGAAATCGAGCTATATAAGGAATATCAGGGAAAGTATCCAGTAGTATTCCTTTCTTTGAAAAGCATAAATAGAAAGACCTATGAAAAATCACTTGCCAAATTGGCAGATTTGATTGCAGATGAATGTAAGCGTTTCCCGTTTCTTTTAGAAAACCCTACTATTGATCCAGATGACAAGCAAAAATTTCAGCGCTTAAAGAGTGAAATTGCAAATGAAATTGATTTACAATCTGCGCTGAAACTTCTAATGCGCATGTTGCATATGCACTATAATCAGCGTGTCGTTCTGCTTATCGACGAATATGACGTTCCCTTAGACAAGGCTAACGAACATGGCTATTATGAAGAAATGATCGATTTCTTGAGAAATTTTTTCGGAGATGCGCTGAAGGGGAATCCAGACTTAGAATTTGCGATTCTAACCGGTTGTCTTCGCATTTCGAAAGAGAGCATCTTCACTGGCCTGAACAATCTAAAAGTCTATACCATTTCTGATGTACGCTATAACGAATACTTTGGCTTTACTGATGCAGATGTAAAACAACTGCTTACGGATTATGGATTGTCCAATGCTTATTCTTCCATCAAGGAATGGTATGATGGATACCATTTTGGAGATCTCGATATCTATTGCCCTTGGGATGTTCTTAATTATTGTGATGAATTACTGACCTTTCCAAATAAAAAACCAGATGTCTATTGGATTAACACCAGCTCTAATTCCATTATTCGGCAGTTTATCGACAAAGCAAATCACTCTACACAAGCGGATATCGAAGATTTAATCGCAGGAAAATCCATCTGTAAACAAATCACAGATAACCTGACTTACGGGGAATTGGATGATGATATTGATCATCTCTGGAGCATGCTGTATCTGACAGGATATTTGACAGTGGACCGAACCACGTCCCAAACAGAAGATGGAAGTCTTTACTTGAGTATCCCTAATAATGGGATTCGAAAGGTTTTCATCCAGCAGATCCAAAAATGGTTTAAAGAAACCATTGGAAAAAATAAAGAATCCATAAATGCATTAACTTCTGCCTTTATTGCTGGCGATGCAGAAACCGTCCAACGACTATTGGAAGAACAGCTGCGGACAACGATCAGCTACTATGACACTTACGAAAGCTTTTACCATGGTTTCCTCTTAGGGCTGTTGTCTCAGCAGGAGAGGTGGGAACCGCGATCGAATCAAGAATCAGGTGACGGGAGAAGCGATATTCAGATTCGGCTTCCTGGTGACAGTACAAATGCAGGTGTTGGGATTCTCATTGAGTTGAAGCGCGCAAAAACGCGAGAGGAGCTTCTTTCACAGTGTGAAGCAGCAATCACGCAAATCAGAGAAAAGCGTTACGCAGAATCCATGCGTGACGATGGTTTATCCAGCATTTGGTGTTATGGGATCGCATTTTACCGGAAAAGCTGTCATGTGCTGGTGAAGAAAGCCAGTGAACTTTAACTACCAGAGCAATGACAGAATTGCTCGACAATAGAACTATAGACATAGGATATCCCCTCTTTGAGAGCGCATATCTTTCAAACAATTTTATGCAACATCCTACGCATAAACCCCTGGAAAATCCATTCGGATTTCAGGGGTTTTTCTTTGCTTAAACATTTGGTATATATGAGCTACTTCATTGAAATTTCAATATCTTCAGCCTTTCCACCTTTCGAAATAATGTCAAATTATCTTCAGGAGGGGAGGATAATTTGCAGGAAGAAATGTAAAGAACTCCCCTTCAACGTATTCTAAAGGAGGAATT
>CATJIF010000211.1 GCA_949740445.1 uncultured Peptostreptococcaceae bacterium
CAGGCCATGCTGGCCCAGGCGAACCAGGTACCGCAGGGCGTGCTCCAGCTGCTCCAGTAAGAAGCTTCGGGCGTTGTTTTTGGCGCAAACCGCATAAATTCAATAGAAGGGCGGGCACGAGCCCGCCCTTCTTTCATAGTAACGCGCATGGGAAAGCCACCGCGGTGCGGCGTTTTTTCCATGTGTGCTACGAAATTACATAAAAATAAGAGGAGATCCCTATGCAGAAGCCTGTGTTATCCATCTGTATGATTTTTAAAAACGAAATCCGCTGTCTGGAGCGGTGTATGAAATCCCTGCAGCCCCTGCGAGATGCTGTTGCCTGCGAACTGGTGATGGCGGACACTGGCTCCACCGATGGCAGCCGCGAGATCGCTGAACGCTATGCCGACGTGTTGTTCGACTTCCCATGGATCGACGACTTTGCCGCTGCCCGCAATGCGGTGTTAGACCGCAGCACAGGAGAATGGTATCTGGTGCTGGATGCGGATGAGTGGCTGGATGAAAGCATTGATGAACTGGTTCTGTTCCTGCTCACCCCTCCAAT
This sequence comes from uncultured Peptostreptococcaceae bacterium, assembly GCA_949740445.1. Taxonomy (GTDB): domain Bacteria; phylum Bacillota; class Clostridia; order Peptostreptococcales; family Anaerovoracaceae; genus RGIG446. The sequence goes on from CATJIF010000211.1 coordinate 548, forward strand.
TAACGAACCGTATCCGGCGGCAGCGTTTATTGTGCGCAATTACAGCACCGCAGAGCTCGATGGAAACTACAGCGATTTTCTGGCAGTTCGCATGGTCAGGCGCTCCACAGGCAACCGGTATGATGGCGCGATTCACGAACACTGGAAAATTGCTATGGGCAATGTCCACGGGTTTGGAAAGAGTATCCTGCATCACGATGGCTACGTCAACTTTGACGGAAGTGCAGGAAAAAACAAGCGGAAGCGGAATCAGGAGCTTTTGCAAAAACGGCTGGAAAAAGACCCGGAGAATATGCTTCTGCTGTTAGAGTGCATGGAGAGCGGAACGTCCGGTGCAGAGCAGGAGCACTATATACGCCAGGCATTGGAGGGCATACGGAAAAAGCGCCCCACATGGGAACAGGTAGGGCCGGCCATTTACCGATACGCGGTGATGCTTGCGAAAAAAAGAGGCCTGATGGAGCTTCAAGAGTGGGTGGAAGAGGCGCAGACTCTGTTTCCTGATAACCTATTTACGCGCATAGATATCGCATACACTATGTGCCTGCATTCCATGGAAAAGAAAGAATATTCAACAGCCATCTCCTACGGCGAAACCTATTTGCAGGCCACTTTGAATTACCGCACCAACTATGAGCGAATCGGAGATCTGGCGTTCAGTTCACTGATAGCGGGCTCTCCAAGCTATGAGAGCCGCCTCAGGATTTATATGGCCGATGCGTATTTTTACGAGAAGGAGTACGCAAAATCCAAAGATATGCTGTTGTCGGTAAACAGCGTACCGCTCTCTGTTGCCGATACCAAAAACTGTGTGGGGATTATGATGAACCTCCACGCGCAGAGTGAGTTGGATATGAGCGCGGATGCTGCCGCACTCTGGGATCGGATTTCTGCGGAATCCTCCGCCGAAACTTCCGTCAAAAAACGTGCGGAGGAGCGAAAAGGCGCCTATGTGTCTACAGCGGCGATTGCATTTCCTGCATCGTACCGAACACAGGAAGACTTAAATGGCTACCGCCATGCGTATACGCTGTTTCTCCCGTTAGAGGGCAAGTGCGGCATGGGGGATGCCGCCGCTCTGCTCGATTCTAAAGATGTGGCCTGTATGACGGAAATTTTAGCTCGCCAGGAGGATTTGAAGCAGATTCCCATTGCTGCCATTATCCATACGTTGAAATGCGGTGTGCGTTTCCCCTTGCCTGGAAAGCCGATGCACATAGAGGAAACGGACTTGTTGGCCAGCCGCATAGTCAATGATAAGGAATCGTTATTTTCTTTGGCGCTGCAGGAGGCGGAACAGCCGGATACGAAGGATACCTGTAAGCTGTTGTGGGCGCGGAGTCTGATTCTGGCAGCGGTACAGGCGTTTGACTGGATGGCAAAGGATGCGTCTGGGGAGCAGGGGTTATCTCTCGCCCAGGCATTTGCTGACATTGAGCGGGAGTTTTTACCGCGCTGCTATGCGCCGCAGGCGCTGCAGGCGGAAGGATTGGGGATGCTGCCACCCATGCACCGGTTCGGATGGTATTGTGCGCAGGCCTTTGAAGCC
>CATJIF010000212.1 GCA_949740445.1 uncultured Peptostreptococcaceae bacterium
CAGCCGGAGGATCGGGACATATTTTATGCGGTCATGGAGTTGCCGGAAAAGTATAGGGCCGTCGTGAGCCTGCACTACTTTGAGGGCTACTCGTTTCGGGAAATCTCAGAATTTTTACACATCGGCATCTCAGCCGTTTCCATGAGACTGCACCGGGCCAAAAGCATTCTAAAAAAACAACTTGGGAGGGATTGATATGGAGCGAAACTTCAAGCGCATTTCTGATGGGCTGAAATTGCCGCAGGAGAGCCGGGAGCGCATCCGTTCCCAGCTTGCCTCCTACCAAAAACAATCGGAGGACATTCCTATGAAAAAATCGACCTTAAAATCTCGTGTGCCGTTGATTGCCGTCGCTGTCGTTATGATGATGGCATTAACGCTGACCTCTGCCGCAGCGGTGGTTGCGCATCTGTTCAGAAATGACATCATCGTGTCCAGCAGGGATGGCATTCCCATGCCTTCAAGCGAAAATGGTGCTCCTGGTGCTGTTGCTATCGGCGGCCCCGGAAACCCGCCCGCCACTTTGGAAGAAGCAGTAAAATCTAATCGGTTCAAATCGAAGGATTGGGACGCGGGCGAACGCATTAACGGCGGAGTAGTATCTGAATACCATCAGTGGGACTCCGTAGAGGTTCTGAGCAGTGATCCCGCTCTCCGCAGCCGCCGCATTTGTCGGGAGGATGGCGCGGAGAAAATGGAGTATACTGCCGAAAACCCCGCAAATCTTCTGGACACGCTGACAGGTCGCGTTCTCTTTGATTTGGAATGGGTGAACGAGCATTATGATTATGTTCCAGATGCCAACTTGTCCTTTGTCGTGTTCGATGCAAAGGGTGATTACGTCAGCGAGAACTTTGACGCCCTTTACGCAAAGAAGGACGGCAGCGGATATGTCGATTTCACAATCGAAAATATCGCACAAGCCGACTATTTTGCCCAAACGTATGTCATTGATGGCAGCTACGAAACCGCCTATTATTACACATCCGTTGATGGCCATGAATTCCTGATTGAAATGGCCAACGGACACGTTTGGGCGCAGTGCCGCACAAGCCATGCCAACGTCAGCTTGCATGGTGCGCATTTGACCACGGACGAAGTGGAGGATATTCTCGATAATCTCTCTCTGACTATCAATGAGTAAAGCGTGTTACAGCAAATGCAGGGGCCGCCCGACTGGGGCGGCCCCTGCGTCGCTAATCTGTTAAGCGTAAATCAGCTCACTGTTTACAATTTCCATTGCACTTGCTTGGATATTGTTCATCCTACCAACCCATGCCAAGATAACTTCCAATTTATCGAGCAGTTACATGTCTATATAGGGCAACTCCCTTGTTTTTTCCTTCTTGTCTTCCTTCCGCTTTAATCTCTTCAAACACGCTCCACATCCCGGTATTTCCTTTCTCTCCCTTCGCGATCATTTCCGTGTTGCAGTGTGCCACTCCGTCTACTGTCACTACCACTGCTTTGTTTACATTGTGGTGCTTTGAGTAGCGATTAAAGATTTCACACGATATCCAAGAGAAATTATCATATCAAAATTGTAATGGGTAATATTATAATTCTTGCCATCGGCGCCAGTTGTTCGGAATTTCCGAACAACTGAAGTCTCCTCCAATTCCCCTTCTTCAAATATATGCTTAATATGTTCGCTGATATTAGATTTACTGGTTTGATATAACTCACATAGTTGCGCCTGCGTAAGCCAAACCGTTTCATCTTGAAATTTAACGTCTATTTTTGTATTACCATCTTCTGTTTGGTATATGATAA
>CATJIF010000213.1 GCA_949740445.1 uncultured Peptostreptococcaceae bacterium
AGATCACCGAAAAGACGCGTGCGATTCTGCCAGTGCATCTTTTCGGCGCGCCCTGTGATATGGAGGCCATTTTGGACATTGCCCGCAGGCATGGCCTGAGGGTGGTGGAAGATGCGGCGCAGGCCATTGGCTGTGAATACCGTGGACAGCGAATCGGCTCGACCGCAGATGTCAGCTGTTTTTCCTTTTATCCCACCAAGAACCTGGGAGGAGCAGGGGATGGCGGCATGGTAACGACGAACGACGATTCGCTGGCATTGATTTTGCGCTCCCTGCGGGAGCACGGCGCAGGAAAGCGGGGAGCAGACGCCCGCGCTTTGCTGGAATGTAGCTGGACCAGGGGACAGGAAGGCCAGGAAGGAAGCGCAGAAGCGGAAACAACAGAAGCCGTGCTGCAGGAGACTGGCGCAGGCTACGACCCATATAAATACAGCAATTCCCTGATCGGCTATAACTCGCGCCTGGATGCCCTGCAGGCAGCGGTGTTGTCGGTAAAGCTGAAGCACCTGGACGAATTTCATCGCCAGAGGGAGGCGATTGCCAAACGATATACCGAACACCTGAGCGCTGCCGTAAAGAAGCCCGCAGCCCGGCCGGAAGGCAGACACGGCTGGCACCAGTATGTCATCCGCACAGCGCACAAGGAAGCGCTGTGCACGTATCTGAACGAACAGGGCATTGGCGCAGGCACCTTTTATCCCATTCCCCTGCACTTGCAGAAGGCCTTCGATTGTCTGGGCTACCAGAAAGGAGACTTTCCGCATGCAGAACAGGCGGCCCGAGAGACCGTGTGCCTGCCGATGTTTCCGGAACTGCGAAAAGACGAGCAGGACTCCGTCATTTCTCAGGTCAATGCGTTTGTGGAAAGAGAGGAACCGCGATGACACAGCAGGGATATATCCACCCCACAGCAGAGGTCAGTCCCAGGGCGCACATCGGAGAAGGGACGAAGATCTGGAACCAGGCCCAGGTGCGGGAGGGCGCCACCATTGGCAGGAACTGCATTCTCAGCAAGAACGTATACATCGACGCCGGGGTTTCGATCGGCAACGGCGTCAAGCTCCAGAACAACGTCAACGTGTATCACGGGGTTACCATCGAAGACGACGTCTTCTTAGGGCCGTCCATGACCTTTACCAACGACCGCTTTCCCCGGGCGTTTCAAAGCGACTTTGAAGTGAGCGAAACCCTGGTCAAGCGGGGCGCCTCCATCGGCGCCAATGCCACGATTCGCTGCGGCATCGTCATCGGCGAATACGCCATGGTCGGCAGCGGCAGCGTGGTAACCCGGGATGTGCCGCCCTATGCGCTGGTAGCGGGAAACCCGGCGCGCCAGATCGGCCGGGTGTGCCAGTGCGGCAGACGGTTAAATGACAGCGGCCAGTGCCCAACCTGCGGCACCCAGTACCGTACGATAGAAGAAAGCGAAGGACACACCGTATGAGATATTCGATGGTCGTCTATGTAACGAACATGGCAAAGACGCTGCTTGAGGCAGCGGACTATATGGAAGCAGCTTCGGACAATAGAGCGCTCTGCGCAAAGCTGTCGGACAACGGCAGAACCATGCTGGAGCAGATGCAGGCCGTGCTGAGGCAGCACGAAACGGACCTGCGCTCATCTCTCCCTCAGAGCCTGCTTCACGAGGCAGAGCGCCTCTGGGGGACGGGCAGCAGCGAAGCAGCGGCAGAAGCGCTTCAGCGCTTTGTGCAGTGCCTGCCAGAGGAGGTGCACTACCAGGTGCGGGCAGTATTCTTTACCGGCCTGGGTTCGACCTGGGATGCGATGGAGAGCGTGTATGCGTACATGCGAGACGATCCGCGCTTCGACCCGGTCGTGGTGCTGATTCCAGTCTTTCGCCAGGTGGAACAGAACGGACAGACCAAGCAGGAAGTGACGTATGTCGATTACCTGACCCCGCTGGGCGTTCCCTTTCTGGAATACAGCCAGTACCATCTGGAAGACGACTGCCCGGACCTCGCCTTTACCAACCAGCC
>CATJIF010000214.1 GCA_949740445.1 uncultured Peptostreptococcaceae bacterium
GTAGGTCTGCTCTTTGCCGTTGATCAGCACGGAGTATTCCTTGGCGCCCAGCTGGAACTTTGCGGTTCCGTAGACTTTGCCATCGGCAGGGGTGATGATGTTCAGGTACTTTTCTTTTACAGCATTTCCTGCAAAATCTCCATCATCATAATCAGCATTGTCTACAACAGCCGATCCTGCAATAGTAACGTTATAGTTACCTTCGGGCATTGTTCTGTCTAAGTTCAGTGATACATCAGAGATCGTGATTTCGGCTGCTTCACGAATCGAAGTTCTTTCGATAGGAATAACAATTACGCCATCATCTACTTCTACTTTCTTTTCGTTGATTTCCAGATCACCCTTGGTTACTTTAACAGTAGCGTCATCGAATTTCATACCACCAAATCCCAAATCGGAAATGGATACAGTCAACTTATCTCCGCTTCTGTCACGGATCGCACCAGGAGCAACTTCTTTAATTACGATATTACCACCAGTCTGGCTTTGAATACCAGTCTTGATGTCCGCGATATTAACATCTGCAGTAATCGGAGCAACAGCTTTTGCCACTACCAGATCGGTTTCAGCGACACCTGCTTTTGCACCAGATACAGTTAAAACAATATCCTCTGTGTGCTTTGCCTCAACGGTGATAGGAATAGTAAAGACAGCTTTGTTAGTGCCATTTTCTTTCCAAGTCTGACCGCCAATAGCTTCTACAGTCCATTCAAAGGTGTTCTGATCTTCACTGCCATCACCTACGATGTCAGTAGTTGCTTCAACACCGTTTAATTTTACTTTTACTGCTTCTCCAGAAGTTAACTGAACCCATTCAGGGAATTCAAAGTCAACATATCTGTCTTCAACCAGAGAATCCTTCATATTTTCTTCCAGCGTTACTTCTACAGTGTAGCTGTCACTTCCGCTTTCAAACTCATATCCAGCATAGATTTCCGGTAATTTAGATTCTTTTACGGTGGTAACAGATACCCCTTCTTCACCATAGATGGCAACAACCATTCCAGAAGCATCTGAAATTTTGTGGTCGCCCTTTTCCTGGTTGCGAATCTGGACAGTGATGTCGCCCATAGCAGCTTTTTTGGTGACATTGAAGACAGGCGTAATAACTAATAATCTTCTGTTGGATGCGCTATCATCAGCAGTGAAAGTAATGAACAGATCTCTAGGATCGCTTCCTACTGTCGGTGTTACTTTGCCCGGTGCCATATCACCGCTTACTTTCGTCTCGGTGCTCCACTCGAAGCCCTTCGGAAGAGTCAGCTTAATTTCCTGGTCTCCACGAACAGCTGCAAGCGCAGCTTCTCTGATTTCGATCTGTGCAGCAGTAACTTCGGTTCTACCTGTTGTTTTTGGATCACCGACTACTTTAGCAATGGTGCTGTCGCCAGCGATTACAGCTATCGTATAGGTACCACTGCTAATCTGAGAATCCATACCTTCTACGGTAACCTTAGCTTCGCCGACATCTTCACCAGCGATTAAATGCATAGTAATCGTATAATAATCTTCTTTGCTCAGAGAATCTGTACCTAAGGAAATTTCAGCGGAAGTCTTGCTGCTGCTGTGGAATTCCACACCAGTAGCAGGGGTTCCATTTACTTCAATTTCAATGGCTCCTTCCTTTTCCAGGTCCTCAACATTTGTAGCATCATTGTCGTTTACATCCCACTCTGCGTTCTCCAGAGAAAGACGAATCCGCTGCGGCTCATCAATGTCAACATTGCCTTTGAGCTCTAAACTCATTACAGATTCAAATTCGCCTTCGGCAGCAACAGTTGGGACTTTTGCTACGTCATTCGTCGTCGCAGCGAACACGCTTGCCGGGATCATTGTCAGCATCATTGCGACAGCTAACACGAACGCCAGGCTTTTCTTTGTTCGTTTCATGTTCTAATTCCTCCTTTAGAATACGTTGAAGGGGAGTTCTTTA
>CATJIF010000215.1 GCA_949740445.1 uncultured Peptostreptococcaceae bacterium
CTGCACGCGGTAAGCGATGGCCGAACACATTTGCCCGCGACTGCAGCTTACAAGGCGGGGCTTCAGATGCCCGTTCAGCCCGGATGCGGTTTCGCCCAGTTTGTGCTGTAAAATTTCCAGCAGCTGAGCAATTTCCGCACTTTCTGTTTGCTGCGGGAGTTCCGTACGTTTTATTTGCCGAAAGACTTCCACATCATTGGCAGCTTGCACGTTTGTTGCATCTGCAGCCTGCTGTATAGCAGCTGCGGGCTGCTGGGAATATTCCGGTGATGTATGAGGTAAGAGCTTGTTGTGGTTCACGAAGATGCCTTCTTTCTGGGTAAGAATAATTTTCTGCCTGTAAAAAGCATTGGGAACAAGGAGCTTTTCGCAGTGTGCGTATCTGTTTTTTTATTTATCGTATGGAACTGGAACTCCGGCAAGTCCGAAATAGTGTTCTCCCCATTCGCAAAGAGCCTCAACGATAGGGACGAGCGTATTTCCCAACTTGGTAAGGGTATATTCCGTTTTGGGAGGAACGACGGGGTACAGAACACGGTGGATAATGCCGTCTTCTTCGAGCTCCTTCAGCTGCTTGCTCAACATGCGGGGCGTTGCCTGCGGAAGAGCCCGCTGGATTTCGTGATAGCGTTTGGTTCCGTCGATCAGCTCATATACGATAAGAGCTTTATATTTGCCACCGATTACGTCGATCGCCGCTTCTACAGGGCAATTGTAGGTCTTTATCTTTTCAATATTCACGGAGCTCTCCTGACTATACAAAAGGATAGTATATTACAAAAAAGTGTGTTCTTGACTTTTGGATAATTTCAATTAAGATTATACTCACAGAGGCAGAAATGTCAACGATCAATCTTATTCGAAAAGGAGACGGTATCATGAAAAAAGATTTAGGGTTAGTGCAGGCTGTTTACCCCATGCCGGTGCTGATGGTAGCGGCGTACGATGAGAACGAGAAGGTCAATGTTATGAATGTGGCGTGGGGGCAGATCTGCGATGAAGACAAGATTATCCTCTTTATCGGCGAAGGAAAGAAAACCTGGCTCAACATTAAAGCTAGCAAGGCGTTTACTGTGGCACTTGCAGACGAGGCGCATATGGATGTCGCCGATTTCTTCGGAATCGCATCCGGCAATACGATGGATGACAAATTTGAGCGAACCGGGTATCATTCGGTCAAAAGCGACAGAGTTTATGCCCCAATTATTGAGGAATTTCCTGTGGTAATGGAATGCGAGCTGCTGGACATTCTCGATACCGAACATGTTTCCGGCATCGTGGGAAAAATCGTCAATGTGAAAGCGGAAGAGGCAGTTCTGGGTGAAAACGGCAAGGTCGATCCTGCAAAGCTCCACGCATTGATGTTTGACCAGTTCCAAAACGGTTATTACGCTACAGGAGAAAAGGTCGGCAAGGCATGGAATGCAGGGGCCGGGCTGATGAAAAAGTAAGATAAAAAATAAGCGGGAAGAAATGCTGCGCAGGCGCCGGCAGATCGCATAAATTCGCGACAGAGGCGACAAAAAAGACGCGTTCGGGACAGAAGTTCTGTCCATGGACAGCGTCTTTTTTGTGCGTTTGTGCGCATCAACACAGCTCCGCAGCTTTCGCGAAAAAACGCGAAAAGGTTTTTGCGTAAATGGTGGTTGTCTGACGGGGATTGTGGTAAAATATAAAGGAGTGGGCACAAGCGAAAGCCGCCTGCGAAAAGGAGATTATGAATGGCATTTACCCATTTGCATGTACATACAGA
>CATJIF010000216.1 GCA_949740445.1 uncultured Peptostreptococcaceae bacterium
CGGACCGCATCCATCGCCGTTTCCACCTGTTTGACATTCAGCTCCTGCAGAATGTTTTCTACCGCAATATCGCAGGATAAATCCCACAGAGGCTGATCCACGCTGCGGTCGATCAGGAAATGATAGAAAACACAGTGAAATATACTGTGCAGATAAATGTGGTTGAGGAGGTATCCACCCTCCCGATAGGCCTGGAAAATATATCCTGGATTATAGTAAAGGTATTTTCCATCCGTACCTGTCTTCTCAACCAGCTCGGCCCGGTAAACCAGTTTGCACAACGCCAGATCCAGAAAGCGCAGCGCCACCAGAAGCTCGTTTCGTGAGTATTGTAAAATCCGGACTGCCAGTTTCTCTGCCCTTCCGATAGTATCACAGCTCATAATCGGTCTCCTCAAAGCCGATGGATGCATTTTTATAGTTCATCAGATAACCCACAATCTCCGGCTTTTTGGCGGAATTGGCCAGTTCCACCACCTGGTCGATATTTTCTCCGGTGAATACGCCCAGCTCCGCCAGTATGCTCAGACCGGCCAGGTCGTCAAACTCTACAACGGTACTCACTGCCAACTCCGCGTTTGCCTGCAGATAGGAAAGATATGCTTCCCGGTAAAGAGGTGCCAGCTGTATGGCGGATTTCAAGCGGTCTGCGGCCACCAGAATCTTGTCTTTAGGCTCGGTAATGGCAGGAAAGAGGCTGTCGTACTTTACAAAATCAAATACCGTCCCCTGCCGGCCCACCTGGATACAGTCCATATATTTGTTCCGCATCTTGCTATCGACATTTTCCTGCTGAGCACCCGGCAGATAGACCACAGCATATCTGATGCCGTTGTCCGGCTCCGGGAATTCCACACACAGGCGTTTGAGCTTCATGCATCCCCGAAAGGCGTTTTTTCCGATTTGCACCACAGAGGCGGGGATGTGAACCTCTTCCACCGTGCTGCGGCAAAAGGCTTCCGGGCAGATCCCGCTAACTCCTTCCGGCAGGTGGACTGCCACAGCATTGCCAAAGCAGTCCAACGCGCAAAGGCCATCCTCTGTCCGGTGGAACAGGACGTTATCTTCGATGCAATAATGTGCATTCTCCCTGGAAACCTGGATTTTATGGTTGTGAAATCCGTCCTCCCTTCCGGTGCGGAAGGCGGCTGTACCGATATGCTCCATTTCCTCGGAGAGATAAAAATGTTTAATCGAGGTCCCTTCAAAGGCGCGGTTTCCGATGTTTTTCAGGCTTTTGGGAAGCTTGATGCTCTTCAGGTTGTTGCAGTTCCGAAAGGCGCTGTCACCAATGGAACGCAGTCCCTCCGGCAAAACGATTCGCTTCAGGCCGGAGCAATCCAAAAACACATTGGGCGCAATGGCAGTGGTCCCCTCTTCCACGCAGCAGACTTGGCTGGCAGCCCCCCAGAATTCAGACTCCAGGGCTCCGCCATAGGCGAGGCTGAGGGTTTTCTCGCCGTTTTCCACAGTGTACAGGGCAACGCCATCGGTATGGAGCCAGGGATTTTTTTGTGAAATATGCAGCGTCTGCTTCTCCGAATTTCTGCACAGGACATCAAAGCTGTCAGCCGCCAGCTGCCGGAGGCTTTCCGGCAGAGCCACTCTGGAAATGGGACATCCCTGAAAAGCGCGCGGGCCGATCTCCTCCAGTCCCTTGGCAAAGGCCGCCTCCGTAAGCCCTCTGCAGTTGAAAAACGCCTTTTCACCAATGGTTCGCAGGTTTGCGCCAAA
>CATJIF010000217.1 GCA_949740445.1 uncultured Peptostreptococcaceae bacterium
AGGACCCACCTGTTCCCATCTCGAACACAGTCGTTAAGCTCCTTTGCGCTGATGATACTTGGCGGGAAGCTGCCTGGGAAAGTAGGACGTTGCCGGTTAGACCAAAAGAGAGAGTTGCGCAAGCAGCTCTCTTTTTTAGCGTGCAAAGAGCGAAAAAGAGCATACAAAAAAGAAAAAGGCCGGTAGAAAGCAATGCTTTTTACCGGCCTTTTTTACTTGATTATTAAACCCGAACATCGAACGTGTATTCGGAAGGAGCAGGAACGGCTTCTAACATATCGTTGATGAGAGAAACAGCCTGCTCTTCAGCAGAATCCATGCTTTTCTTCATGAGCGAAGTGGCATAAGCGTTCTGGAATTGAGCTGCGCTCATTTGCATACTGGCAGCAGCAATGCTTTCCATCATGTGATTTTCCTCCTTTTCCTTATGATAAAATAATCACTTTCACTATAGCACATCTCGCCATCAAAGTAAATATGCGAACAATATAGATTCGCATTGACTCCATAGAGAGGATTGGATATAATAATAGGACTTAAAATAAACGAAAGTGGTTCTTCCTGTGGACGAAACTCCAATGACATCGAAAGGAAATTATGGGAAAGACGATAGAAAAAAGAAAGGCGCAGTGTTTTTGTTGCGATATAGCGATTGTAGGGGGCGGCGCTTCGGGTATGATAGCTGCAATCGCTGCAAAAGCACAGTTTCCTGCTGGCAGCGTGCTTATCATCGAACGCAACGAGGAATTGGGACGGAAGCTTTTAGCCACGGGAAACGGTCGCTGCAATTTTACCAATCTGCAAGCGACGGCAGAGGATTACGGCGAGGCAGCACCATTTGTCGCATCTGTCTTTCAACAGATGCCGCCTGCTCGCCTGTGCCAGCTCTTTGCATCGTTTGGCATCGTGTCGCGCGAAGAAGCAGAAGGCAGAGTCTATCCCTATTCCGGACAAGGGGCGGCTGTCTGCAGCCAGCTGAAGCGGCAGTTACAGCAGCGCCAGGTAAACGTGCGCTGCGGAGTATCAGCGGTACAGGTGGAGGCTGAGGAGAGCGCTTTCTTGTTGCAGCTCTCAGATGGCGGTATCGTCAGATCCAGCAACCTGATTCTCGCATCCGGCGGCAAGGCTGGCGGGCAATACGGGTGCCAGGGCGACGGCTATCGCTTTCTTCGCTCCTTGCAGCATGTGGTAAATAAGCCGCATCCGGCGTTAATCGCCTTGCAGTGCCGGGTGCCTGCGCAAAGCGGAGCAGAGCCGTGGCCTTCCGAATGGAAGGGAGTCAGGGCACAGGCTGGCGTCAGTCTGTGGCGCTTTCCTGCAGATGCAGGGGAGTTTGATAAAGGTATTTCCTTCGGACAGGCGCAGCTTGTGGCAGAGGATAAAGGCGAGGTGCAGTTGACTGCCACAGGGCTTTCCGGAATCTGCATCTTCAATCTCAGCCGC
>CATJIF010000218.1 GCA_949740445.1 uncultured Peptostreptococcaceae bacterium
CACATTCGCGCCAGTTTCTTTTACGCTGCTGTCTTTGCCAATCTTGAAGGTATAGGTGTCTTTACCGATGGTAATCTTCTGGCCATCCTTCAACATAGCAGCTGTCAGCGCAAAGCTTCCCTGTGCCACTTTGCTGGGCGAGAATACAGAAGCCTTGGTCTCGGTATGCAGACCCAGGTCATAACTGTTGTTGTGGCCATCCGCAGTGCCTACGGTGAGCGATACCTGCATATTAGCAGGCTTTGCTGTAATCAGCTGATTTGTGCTGGTAGGCGCTTTGTCCTGCTTCAGATAAATCTTGGTGCCCGCCTTGGAAATATTATATTTCTGGCCATCAATTGTAACAGAAGTCTTTGTGATCTTTGCAGCCAGAGCCGAAGCATCCACCTTACCATTCACAAGCGATACTTGCGTATTTGCAGCAAAGAGCGTAGCTCCACCAACGGAGAAACCAGCAACTGTAACGTTTTTGGTGTTGGAGCTTGTAAATTCTAAGTCCTTGATATCAAAGGAATATACACCTGCAACAGCAGCGGAACCGCTCTGATCACCGTCTGCTTCCGCAGAAACGGTAACGCCGGTAACTTCTCCCGGTGTAACGGTGGTAACTCCGGCTCCATCCATCTCGCCATTCAGCAGCTTGATGCCGTTGAAGTTAGCGCTGTCGGCAATGCGGTCGATTTCCGAACGCAGCTGATCCATTTCCTTCTGCATCTGAGCGCGGTCGGTTTCGTTGTCGTAGGTGCCATTAGCAGACTGAGTAGCCAGCTCTACCATACGGTTTAACATATCGTGAACTTCGGTCAGCGCGCCTTCTGCGGTCTGCACCAGAGAGATGCCGTCTTTCGCATTCTTCTGTGCGGTTTCCAGACCCGTGATCTGCGCTCTCATCTTCTCGGAAATCGCAAGACCAGCAGCATCGTCGCCTGCGCGATTGATCTTGTAACCGGAGGATAACTTCTCCAGGTTCTTCTTCATCGCCGATACGTTATTGGTATAGTTTCTGTAGGCGCTCATGGCCATGATATTGTGTTGAATACGCATAATTACACTCCTTCGTTTTTGTTTGCATATTGCTTTGGTTTTGTTGGAGCTGGCTTCCGCATTCCTTCGCAGCCGCTTCGCTCCTTTTTGTTGTTGCGCCGGTTCCTGATTCCGCCCATCTGGCCAGACTGTTTGGAAACGTCCTGCGCTTGTTTTATTGCAACGGTTTGCGCAAACCGCTGAAATCTGTAGTGAAACATGGGATTAGTCTGCAAAATCAATCCCACTGTGAAATTGAGCTGTCTGTAATACTGGCCTGGCTGTAACATTGCGCCTGCCCACAGACGCAACCCCTTCTCTTATTTGGCCGCGAATCTTGCAGCTTCTGGCCGCTTCGAGCTTTCTGCAGTTCTTTCAGAACGCATCGTGTTTGCTTCCACCGAAATAGTTTCGGCAGCCATCACCCGCTTCAGCTGCATGCGCAGCAGGCGAAGTTCTTTCTGCAAAGCAGCGTCGGTATCGTCCCTTTGCTTCTCCTGCGCCAGCATCGCTTCCATGCGGTCTATGCTCTCCTGCATGCCGTTGAGTGCAGCCGCTTTGTTCTCTTTGACGGCGCGTTCTCTCTCCTGCTTTTCTTCCACAGCCGCTAGGCGCCTGGCATCCCACTTCTTTTCTG
>CATJIF010000219.1 GCA_949740445.1 uncultured Peptostreptococcaceae bacterium
GGAAGGTCTTTGAATCCTTCTCTGTATCGTTCATAAATCGCTTTCTTCTGCGCAATGTGATCTTCCAGATACGGCAGCTGCCCCCGCACGATTCCGGCGATGATATTGCTTATGCGATAGTTATAGCCCAGCTCCTCGTGCTGATACCATGCCGCATTTTCCCGGCTCTGCGTGCTCCATTTTCGGATTTTGTTTGCATCTTCTTCGCTGTCGGTCAGAAGCATTCCCCCAGAGCTTCCCGTTATAATCTTATTTCCATTAAAGCTGATTACACTGTAATCGCCAAAGCAGCCTGTCTGGATTCCTCGATAAGTGGCTCCCAGCGATTCTGCCGCATCCTCTATGATCAATGCGTTGTGCCGGTCAGCAATCGCCCGGATTTCATCGATTTTGCCAGGCGTACCATACAAATGGGCATATATGATCAGTTTCACATCGGGATACAGCGCAAATGCCTGTTCCAGGGCGACGGGGTCCATATTCCAAGTATCGTATTCCGTATCGATAAATACAGCCTCACCGCCTTCATAAGCCACCGGATTCACGGTAGCGTCAAAGGTCATATCGGAGCAGAACACCTTTCTGCCTTGCAGCACGTCCCGATTGACTGGCGCGGTTCCATACAGCCGCTCTCCCGCCAAGCGCACGGCCAAATGCAGCGCTGCGGTTCCGGAAGAAAGGGCTACTGCATGCGTCCGCCCCACCGTTTCTGCCACCATCCGCTCCACCTCGTTGATGTTTTCTCCTATGGTACTCACCCAGTTGGTTTGAATCGCTTCGTCTACCCACCTCTGCTCGTCTTCGTGCATGGTAGGCGACGACAGCCATATTTTATTTGTAAACGGCTGAATCCCTGTAAATCGTGGATCTATTGTATACTGATGTTTCATACTCACACTACTCACATTCTTTGCTTCACTCCGCCGCTGCTAATTCCTGTACTATCGTATCTTGTCCCTCAGTTGGTGCCACCTTTTTATTTTCCCGCTGACGATATCTAACGATAGAATCATCTTTCTTTCGACCGACTTCTGTTTTACCTGCTTGCATATTTCCTTCAAATTGGTTCTCGATCTTTTTTTCTTGCGCTGTTTGATTTTGCTTTTGCGCTACTCTATTTGCTGCCGGCCGATACGTCCCCGTGATCTCCGACACCATAGCGATTACATCGCTGGTTTCTCCCTCATAACACGCTCTCGCCAGCGCTTCCAGCAGCTGAAAGAATACTTCAATATCAAAGGGGATCGGCTTTCCGATGTGGATGAGCTCATCGTCGGTTTTCTTTAATCCTTCTTCTGCCATCAGTGTCTCTTCATACAATTTTTCGCCCGGGCGTAATCCTGTATAGACAATCTTGATGTCCTCGTCAGGCTTGTATCCCGACAGGCGAATCAGGTTTCGCGCCAAGGTATCTATCTTTACCGGCACGCCCATGTCCAGCACGAAGATTTCTCCGCCCCAGGCATACGTTCCCGCCTGAAGCACCAGGCTGACCGCCTCCGGAATCGTCATAAAGTAGCGAATGACATCGGGATGCGTTACGGTAACAGGGCCACCTGCTTCGATCTGCTTGCGGAACAGCGGAATGACAGAACCGTTGCTGCC